>JAFXHQ010000036.1 GCA_017536325.1 Bacteroidaceae bacterium | reverse complement strand
GTGACAGAGCCATTGAAGCATTACAGTCTTGTCAGTTCTGCCGTCTTCAGCCCCAATGGGAAATATATCGTTACAGCATCTTGGGACAACACCGCCCGCGTGTGGGATGCTGCAACAGGCAAGCTGCTAACAGAGCCGTTGAAGCACGATGGCATTATCTATTCTGCCGTATTCAGCCCCGATGGTAAATATGTATTAACTGCATCATACGATAAAACAGCCCGTGTTTGGAATGCAATGACCGGTGAACCGGTAACAGAACCGTTGCAACATAATTTCTGGGTAACTTCTGCCTATTTTAGCCCTGATGGTAAATATATTGTTACAGCATCTAAGGACAACACCGCCCGCGTGTGGGATGCTGCAACAGGCAAGCTGCTAACAGAGCCGTTGAAGCACGATGGCAGTATCTATTCTGCCGTCTTCAGCCCCGACGGGAAATATATCGTTACAGCATCATATGACAACACCGCCCGCGTTTGGCCATTCCCACCGTTGCAAGAGCTAATCGACAAATATCGCAATGACTCGGAGCACGACTGGTCGCTGAGCAAAGAGGAAAAGGATGAATACAGTTTGGAGTAATGCATGAAAATAGAATGTAAGAAGCTGTTTAAATTTATATCGTTTAGTTTTTTATAGAACCAAAACAGGATGTTTTTTTATTTTTTGAAGGCGCATAGCGGGCTATGTAACTGAAAAAAGAAGAAAACAGATATTTTTGAATATAAAAAAACGGCGAAATAAACGAAACGGCTCCCATAAGAAATATTTTTTAGAAATTCAAACAGCTTCTAATATGAAAAGGCTTTGTTCTACAATTATTTGTATTGTATCGGTATTGATGGGTGTAACTGCCGGTAACAATAATTCATTGCAGGTAGATAGCATGCTGACAAAAGGGGTATTGGAGAACGGTTTCACGTATTATGTGAAAGAGAACGGAGTAGCTTCGGGGTACTGTAGCATGTTCCTTGCAGTACGCATAGGCTCTATCCCTCAAAGTCCCGATGATGTGGGGCTTGCCCATTTTGTGGAACATATGGCATTCGAAGGAATAAGGAATTTCCCTGGTGAGACGGCAAAGTGGTATCTTGCAAGTAAAGGGGTGGAGTATGGTTCCTGTTTCAATGCAAACACTTCGATAATGGGTACTGAGTATATAATTGACATGTTGCCGATAATGGACGAAGCGACGCTTGACAGTGCGTTGATGATATGCAGGGGAATTGCCGACGGGATACTCTTTGATTCTTTGTATGTTGAGAAGGAGAAGAATGTGATTATTGAAGAGGGTAATATGTATAAGGACGTTTCTGCACGCAAATCGGACAATTTCACTCTCAGCCTTTGCGGCAGTGCCTATCTGTCGGTTGATGGCATGGTAGGCGGGAAAGAGCAGATAGAGAAAATAACCCCTTCGCTGCTCAAGAGGTTCTACAATAGGTGGTATGGCCCCCAAAATATGGCTTTGGTGGTTGTGGGTGACGTTGATGCGGATGCTCTTGTGCCTAAGATTGCTGAACATTTCTCTACGATGAAGAACTCGGGAGAGGAGTGCGGATATACTTTTTCTATCCCTGTAAAGGAAGGTCACAGGGTGAATCTATTTACAGACCCCGAAGTGACGGAACATGAGATTACAATTACATTGACTTCCAATCCTGCCAAAGACACGGACAAGGCAGAACTACTGAGCTATCTTCCATACGATTCGGCATATTGCAAGATGATGGAATACCGTTTTGCCGACATATCGTACAGAGAGGGTTCCCCTGTACGTGACGTAGAAATGGTATATTCATTGCTTCCGGGTGCCAACCATATACATATCGATATAATCCCTGAGGAGCAGCGTGTGAAGGAGGCTATAGAGATGTGTCTGCTTGAATTGAAACGCATAGAACTGTTCGGATTCAAGTATTTTGAATTCATGCGCTCTGCCTCCAAACTGTTGCTGAATTCATTCTCGGAGTGTTATAACAGCAGTGTGTGCCCGAACAAGGAACTTGCTACACCTCTTATAAATAACTTTTTGAGCGGAAGGGCTATGATTCTGCCCGAAGAGTGGCTCGAGTGTCTGCAATTCTCGCTTCCGAACCTTGATTTCGCTGCATGCGGTATTGATGACAAAGTAACGGTGCCCGATTTCCGTAATATTCATCTTAATCTTATTGCTCCTGTTGATGACACGCACGGCCCGGATGAGGAAGAGCTGCAGAGCATTATGGATATGGTTGACAGTATGCCTGTAGCCACATTGGGCTATGCTGAGCCCGATTCTCTCTTTTCTTTCGGTCTCGACTGTTACCCCGATACTTCCTCTCTCGATTACGGTGAAGTAGTGGGTGGGGACGAATATTATTTGGAAATGGAGTATGCCAATGGCATAAGGGTCGTTTATCTGCCCGAGGCGACTCCGAATACCGAAATGTGGTTCTTTGTCCCGGGAGGTTTCGCCAAGCTTGAAATGGATGACTGGTATCTTCTAGATGAAGATGTTGACCCGCTGATGATGTATGCAAGAGGAGTGTCGGGTTACCCTTACGCAATACTCAATAGAGCGATATACGACAAGGTTACTTTCAGGAGAGAACTGTTCGAGAATGGAATGTGCTTAAAGATATGCTCCGAAATAGGTAACGGGGAAGAGGGGTTCAAGTTGCTCAATCTTTACATGACTGACCGTTCATACACACAGGAAGGACTTGAGAAGGCAAAGGAACTGGTGAGGAGGAGAAATGAGTCCAAGCATAGAACGATGGATTATAACTTTTGGTCGGGCATACTGAAGTATTATACTGTAGATGGAAACAAGTATGGCGATATTATGCATGGGAATGTGGATGCTGCAACATTGGATGATATCATAAGAGTCGATAATCTCCTTACCGAGAATGTTAGCGATGCTGTTCTGTACATAAGAGGTAACTATGAATTGGAGGAGTTGTTGAGATATTTGACATTATATGTCGGCTCAATACCTGCAGGCTCAAAGCCTTTTGTGCAAGACAGATACGAATACAGGTTCAGCAACAAGGAGTGTGTCGAGTGGGAGATGCCTATTGTTACACCAAATGCATTTGTGGTTCAATTTATCGAATGGGATGAGCAGTACAGTGCTGAAAGAAATGCAAAAATGGAAATCGTTGCCGAGGCGTTGGGAATGTTGCTCAATGAAGAACTGCGGGAGAAACTCGGAGCTATATATGGCGTCAGCTGTGAAAAATCCATCGACCCTACAAACAATAAGAGTGCAGCAATACTTGTAAACTATACAACCAGTCCCGAGAGGGCCAAAGAGGTTGCCGAGGTGTCGGAAAAGTGCCTCGAAATGCTTGCCGATGGTGATTGGGACAATGAGGCTATAGAACGGATAATACAAAACCTGGCATATATGAATATTTACAATAAGGTCAGCGATTTCAGCGTGAACGAGTATTACATGGGGCTGCAGAATGGTATAAATGCGCGGGAAGAATATTTTAAGGTACTGGAAACATTGACTCCCGATGATATATACAGATACTGCAAACAGATACTCAAGGATTGCCGGTTCAACCAATTCATCTTTACTGGAAACAATGAGGAGTGACAAATGTAAGAATCGCAGACTTGTATATTCAACTCGTGGGAACTAAAGCTCTCTTTGTCGCGAGCAACGCTCATACGTGTTGCCGTTGCGTGTGAAAATAATTTTCACTTACTCGCAGGCACAAGTTTTGTGATACAACTTGCCAATGGCGACCCACGGGATGCGTATCAAAAGAGAACAGAGTACAGATAACAGAGTACAGAGAACATAGTACAGAGAACAGTGTACAGATAACAGAACTCAGACGAAAACTGTAGGCTTAGATGGTCTGGGCTTTAGCTTTTTATTTCTGTCTAAAACCATCGGCGCTTGAACTTTTCCGCTTTCACCTTTCAGTTTTCAGTTTCAATTGTTATTTTTGCGGTAAACCGCGAAATTAACAATTATGTCAGGCAGGGATGATATAGATTTCGGGACGGTGAGGATTCCACGGCTTTTCAGGAAAATCTTTATACCGACACTGTTGGGGATGGTCAGCTGGTCATTGCTCACGGTTGTCGACGGTATGTTCGTGGGGTGGGGCGTAGGCAGCAACGGAATCGCAGCCATAAACATCTGCTACCCGATATTTATGTTGCTAACCGGCTTTGCGCTGATGGTGGGAATGGGTGCATCGGTGGTGGCATCGATACACCTGTCGCGGAAGAATGTAAAGGCCGCACGCATCAACGTGACACAGGCTATCTGGTTCTCAACACTTGCCGTGCTTGTGGCTATTGTTGTTGTGGAGCTTATGCCCGAGCGCTTCTCCTATCTGCTTGGTGCATCGCCCACGCTGCTGCCTATGGTGCGGGATTATATGGTCTATCTGATGCCCTCAGGCGTGGCGCAGATGTGGTCGATAGTGGGCTTGTTCATCA
This sequence comes from Bacteroidaceae bacterium, assembly GCA_017536325.1. Classification (GTDB taxonomy): domain Bacteria; phylum Bacteroidota; class Bacteroidia; order Bacteroidales; family Bacteroidaceae; genus HGM04593. Next base: position 1,618 of record JAFXHQ010000036.1, on the reverse strand, counting down.
TACGCCTCGACGGTGCTCCAAAATATGCAATGTGGTGCAACGTGGTGCCTGCCGTTGCAAATATGTTCCTCGACTGGCTCTTTATCTTCCCCCTCGGGATGGGTGTCAAGGGTGCTGCTATCGCCTCGCTGATAAGCACTGTGATAGGCGGCGTGATGGCTATTGTCTATCTGTTGCGGTATGCCGACACCCTGATGCTCCGCAAACTGAAGATGTCGTTGACAAGTATGAGGCTTACCTTGCGTAACATTGCTTACCAGTGCAAGATTGGCTTCTCGGCATTCTTGGGAGAGCTGACGATGGCGCTGTTGATGATTACCGGCAACTATGTCTTTATGGAATACCTGGGCAATGCCGGTGTCGCTGCCTTTGGGGTGGCCTGTTACTACTTGCCGTTTGTCTTTATGTTCGGCAATTCCATCGCCGAGTCGGCACAGCCTATCATAAGCTACAATTATGGCTTGGGGAACAACGAAAGGGTGCAACAGACGCTTTCGATATCGGTGCGCACGGGCGTGGTGAGTTCGCTGCTTTCGATTGTGGCATTCACGCTATTTCCACAGGCGTTGGTGCATCTGTTTATAGCTGCCGATGACCCGGCGGCGCTTATTGCCATTGAGGGCTTTCCCTATTTTGCCACAGGCTTTCTCTTCTTTATACTGAACCTTATTGCAATAGGCTATTTCCAAAGCATCGAGGAGGTTGTGCCGGCAACGCTGTTCGCTATTCTGCGCGGTGCACTGTTTATGATTCCATCCTTCCTCCTGTTGCCGCAGTGGCTCGGCTCCGAGGGAATGTGGCTTGCCGTGCCGCTCAGCGAGGCGCTGACATTCGTGGTCGTTGTCACATACTTTGTTGCAAACAGAAAAAGAATATAAGGAGCTGTTAAAATTCCAGTCAAGAACAATAAATTCTTATTTTTTTCTAAACCTCTGCTATTGAATGGCGTATGTTTGCTTTATATTTGCGTTGAAGAAATAAAGTAACCAAAATGAACAACGACAAAGGACAAGGGCTGATGAGCAAATATGTGTGGGTTATAGAGACAATCTATCGGCGCAAAAGGCTTTCATTCAAGGACTTGAATGATTTATGGCTGCACGATGACATCAGCAGGGGCGTGGAACTCCCAAAACGTACGTTCGATAATTGGAAGAACGAAATATGGGATGTATTCGGTATAAACATAGTGAATGAAAGGCGAGGTGGGTACTGTTATTACATTGAGAACGAGGAGGATATCAATAGCGGCGGTGTATTGTCGTGGCTCTATAATACAGCAAGTGTGGTTAACACATTGTCCAATTGCCATAATATTAGAGAACGTATTCTTTTAGAGAATGTGCCGTCGGGACAAGAATATCTCCAGACAATCGTTGAGGCAATGAAGAGCAACCGAGTTCTTAATATTACCTACCAAAGTTATTGGAGTGATGATGAAAGTAATTTTGATGTTGAACCTTTCTGTGTAAAACTATTCAGACAGCGCTGGTATCTGGTTGCCCGGAGTATATATTATAACGACAAACCACCGATGGTTTACTCGCTCGACAGGATATCGCAGCTTCAAATGCTTAAAGAGACTTTCGATATGCCCAAGGATTGGAATGCCGAAGAG
>JAFXHQ010000035.1 GCA_017536325.1 Bacteroidaceae bacterium | reverse complement strand
GCAGATGCAAGGCTTGCGAAGTTTTTGGGGAATGGGAGTTTAGTAAGCTAAATGACCGTTACCCAAAACAAGCGTAACACAGCAGATGCCTTTTTAGTGGACAAACTACCAGCCAAAAGCATTAGATTCATCCATCCACTTCCCTTGCGCACGCATAACCTGTTCAATAACATCGCGGCCACACCCCTCGCCACCACAGATGGGAGATATGTATTTGGAGAGTTGTTTTATCTCCATTGCCGCATCGGCAGGACACACAGGGAGGCCACATATCTGCATGACTTCATAATCGGGTATATCGTCGCCCATGTAAAGGATTTCCTCGGGAGAGAGTTCATACATGAGCATGAGTTCTTCAAGGCAATCTTTCTTTATGGAGGCACCAACATATACATCCTTAATGCCAAGGCCATTGTAACGCACCTTGACAGCCTCGGTACGGGCACCGGTTATTATGGCAACATGAAAACCTGCCTTTACAGCGAGCTGGAGAGCATAGCCGTCCTTTATGTTGACTGTACGCATAGGTTCGCCGCTAGGATACATGGAGATTGTCTCGCGGCTGAGGACTCCATCGACATCAAAAACCAATGCCTTTATCTTTTTAAGATTGTAGTTTATCATAATATATCATTTGCATCTTTTAATAATATAATCACTCATCAACTGGTATATGTTCGCCAGGTCATCGGGGAGCATAGCTTTGTGGGCATTCATCACATTATGGTCACCTCGCTTGGCCGGACCGGTCTGTGCCGAAGCAGGAGAGATATGGTGTACCTTGCGGGCCGCTTCATCAATGAGAGGGAGCATTGAATCGAACGGCAGGTTCTTTGATTCAAGCAAATCGGCAACCATACAATAGAGTGCATTAGGAAAGTTACAGGCAAAAATGGCTGCAACATGAAGATAACTGCGCTGCTGGCTTGTAGCATAAACTACTTTGTTGCTCAATGCAGATGCAAGTGTCTGGAGATAGGCAGTATCTTCATCACTGTTGCTCTCTATGAATATCGTAACATTATCGAAAGGGACAATATTCTGTTTACTCATGGTCTGCATGGGATAGAAGACACCATAATGCGAAGCCCCTGCATCACCCAATGCCGACATAGGTATGCTGCCTGCAGTATGGAGCAACAACGAAGAGGGATAGTGCTGTGCAACACTGCGTGCAACGTCATACAAGGCACTGTCAACAACCGATATTATGACGACATCGGCAGGAGGCAGTGCAGGAATTTCGTTTGTAAATTCACAACCCACAAGATTACCCAACTGTTCTGCCGACCGGAGCGTACGGCTCCAGACGGCAACAGGAGCATTGCCACTTCTTTTGAGTGCAACGGCAAGAGATGTTGCCATGTTGCCCGCACCTACTATGACTATCCTCTTATTTTCCACCGAAACAACCTATATGAATTTTCTCCCACTCTATTTTCTCTTCGTCGAAAGGTTTTGCCTCACGTGCTTTGTGGCCTATTGCCACTATCGAGAGTACGGCATATTTCTGCGGTATGCCAAGGAGAGTACGGACATTATCTTCGGCACTGTTTCCATCGGCATCGGAGCGGCGACGTATCTGCACCCAACATGTGCCAAGACCTAACTCCTCGGCAGCAAGCTGCATTATTATCGTAGCAATCGAGCAGTCTTCTATCCACACATCGGTCTTCTCTGTATCGGCAATGACAACCACTGCCATAGCCGCTCCTTCGAGCAGCGCCGCGCCATGTTCCTTACTCGACGAAAGAGCCTTCAGCATCTCCTTGTCATCTACCAGAATAAAATCCCATGGATTTATGCGATGCCCCGAAGGAGACATCAGTGCTGCCTTCATTAGCTTACATACATCATCCTCATTCACAGGTTCGCCTGTAAAGACTCTTGTACTGCGCCTTCTTTTCAACAATTCCAGAAAATCAGCCATAGAAATCAAATTAATATTCAATTGCGAAGATAAAACAATAACACGAAACATCAAAAATAGTACAGGACAATAAGTGGCTGCGGACACAAGATAATTGACGGGGGGAGCAAAACTATTGGTGCATACATTTGTTATTGATTATATCGAATTTAAAAGATATGGACGGTAACTTTAAAGAAAAAGCATTGGAATACCATGCCCGTGACAGGGCCGGAAAGACAGCAACGATAGCGACCAAGCCCTGCTGTAACCCGGAGGAGCTGTCACTTGCCTACACTCCAGGAGTTGCAGAACCTGCAATGGAGATTAACAAAGAGAGATGGAAAGCCTATAGATACACCAATAAAGGCAACCTAGTCGCAGTAATATCCAACGGCAGTTCTGTACTTGGATTGGGCAATATCGGTGCTCTTGCATCCAAGCCTGTAATGGAAGGTAAGGCAATGCTCTTCAAGATGTACGCAGACATTGATGCCTTTGACATCGAGATAGGCGAAGAGGAACCGCAAAAGTTCATAACTGCAGTACAGTCACTTGCGCCTACATTCGGTGGTATAAATCTGGAGGACATAAAGGCACCGGAGTGTTTCATAATAGAGGAGAAGCTACGCAACCTGCTCGACATACCGGTACTGCACGACGACCAGCACGGGACAGCCGTTACCGTATGTGCTGCATTATTGAATGCCTGTGAGGTTGCTGACAAGAAACTGAAGAATGCAAGAATTGTCATTTGCGGAGCCGGGGCTGCTGCAATATCCACAGCAAGAATGCTGTGTAGCATGGGCATTGAGAAAGAACAGATTGTGATGACCGACAGTAAGGGTGTAATAAGCAAGGAACGTAAGGACCTGAACATATATAAGGCGGAATTCGCGACTGGAGAGAAAGCCGGGACTTTATCCGAAGCAATGCGTGGAGCCGATATCTTCATAGGATTATCACGTGGTAACCTGCTTGGTGACAATGACATTGCAGCCATGAAGGAACATGCTATAATCTTCGCACTTGCCAATCCCACACCCGAAATAGAATATCGGCATGCTAAAGAGCTGCGTCCCGACGCTATTGTCGCTACCGGGCGGAGCGACAGTCCCAACCAGATAAATAACCTGCTTGCATTCCCATATCTTTTCCGTGGCACGCTCGACACTTTGTCGGCAACAATAAATGAACATATGATGATTGCTGCAGCAGAGGCTATAGCTTCTGTAGCAAAGGATGATGCTACAGGAGAGATTGAAGAGGAGTATGGCACAGAACTTCATTTCGGCAAGGATTACATACTGCCCAAACCGGGTGACAGCAGATTGCTATGTGCGGTGTCGGCCGCCGTGGCGAGAGCCGCTATGGAGAGTGGAGTTGCACGTCGCAGAATTGCATCGTTCAAGGAATACTGCGGGATATTGGCAAGCAGAATAGAAGACGGCAACTGTTTCTACAGTGATAATATAAGGCACAAAGGTGACCACATACATAATAACCGGCGGCAACGGCTGCAAAGATTTTGAACAATCATGATGGACAAGAAACTTATGGAGCTTATTGAAGCTCTGGCACGTGACAGCAAGAATGCCCTCCCGCCATACAAAGAGCTGGAGATGCTCGGTTTCGACACATTCGGCAATGAGCTCGGAAGAAAAGAAACGGAGGAATGCAGTGGAGAGAAAAGAAGAATGGTCAAGAACATATTCTGGACTGTTACATATACATTTCCCAACAGCTACAACAAAAAGTATTGGAACAAGGTAGAATACTATGAGTTCGATGAAAATGACCACAGATATGCTATACTGCTCAAGGTTCTGAAGACGAACAACGACCGCAGGAAATACTTTGCATGAGATTTTGGCAAAAAAGATATCGGCAAGAATTTTCATTTACTAACTTTGTGAATTATCTTTGCAACAGCGGGCAAGGACCGCATATTTAATAACATATAAACACAAATACATATTATGGTACAGAGTTGGTTCGAGTGCAAAGTCACATATGAGCGCGCAGGCGAAAAGGGCCTGAACACAAAAGTAAATGAGGTATATCTTGTACAGGGTTTCACATTCACCGAGATTGAGAAACGCCTGACACAGGAATTGCAGCCACAGGTAACCGGAGAGTTCAACATAAACAAGATGGAACGTACAAAGTACAACGAATTGGTTGACAGCCTCAGTGAGACTGCCGACAAATGGTTCAAGTGCAAGATAACAATGGTTACCATCGACGAAGTTTCGGCAAAAGAGAAGAAATCATCGGTTGTAATCCTTGTAAAGGCTGAAGATGTGACCAATGCTGTAAAGAACCTGAACAAGCATATGGAGGATTCCATCATGGACTACAACCTTGCATCGGTAAACGAGAGCCCTATCGTTGACATTTTCCACTATGAAGGATAATAGCTTCATAGGTGAAAGAATAGAAAAGATACGCGCTGCCCTGCCACAAGGGGTAACGCTTATTGCTGTATCGAAATACCACCCGGTTGAGTCTATTGAAGTTGCATACTGTGCCGGGCAAAGGGACTTCGGCGAGAGCAAAGCACAGGACCTTGTAAAGAAATACCAAGAGCTGCCCAAAGATATAAAGTGGCACTTTATAGGACACCTGCAAAGCAACAAGATAAAGTACATAGCACCGTTCGTACATCTTATACACAGCATAGACAGCTACAGGCTATTGCAGGAAGTGGACAGACATGCCGCAAAAGCCGGACGCAGGATTCCATGCCTGTTGCAGATACATATAGCACAAGAGGATACCAAGTTCGGGCTCACACCCGACGAATGCATTGAATTGCTGGAGAAAGGCGAGTGGCATTCTTTGCAGAACATTGAGATACATGGTCTCATGTGCATGGCAAGCAACACCGACAACGAGAAGCAGATTGCTGAGGAGTTTGCAGCTGTAAAAGAGCTGTTCAACAGAATAAAGGAGCTCTACTTCAAGGAAAGAAGTGAGTTCAACATATTGTCAGCCGGAATGAGCGACGACTATCCTATTGCAATACAACACGGAAGCACACACATAAGAGTAGGTTCCGGCATCTTCTGTAAATAGGATACCCTACTGCCGTATATCACCAAGGGCTCCTGAATGCTTTGATTCAGGAGCCCTTGGTGATAACTGTTGCGGGATACCGCTATTTCTGTTGCCGGTTCACATATACATCCAGTACCGCTACATATACAAAAGGAATCACATATATAGCATAATAGGTAAAGCCGCCGTCATGTATCCCCACCAGCCCTGTATATTGAAGGCATGATATAAGCCCCGATGCGGGAACAACCGCAATGAGTGCCGGCACAGCAATTACAAAGGTATCCCCCACAGAACTTGCGACATCTATTATGGAACGGTAGTTACCGTATATGAAACCATATATCATTGATACGAAAAGTATGCCGGCAAAAACAAGCATCACCCATCCCTGAACAACCGGAGAAGAAGAAATTTCACCAGTTACACCGGCAAAGACCTCCCACGACGACAGTGTGGCTATATACACAACCAGGAGATATACCGACAGAGCAGCAAGAGCAAAGATGAACGAACGCTTCTCATTCTTTGTCAACTTGCGGGGAGTGAGCAGGTGTGACAGCATCCTTAGTATGCCCGAACCGCGCAACAAGCCTACTATGATAACAAACATGACAATATTTCCCCATGGTGCATTGTCTATGGAGGGTACAGCATTGCGCAAGGCCCAACGGACTCCAGGTGTAGTAAACAAGGAGTTGTCACCTGCAGTATAGTCCGTAAAGAGACCGAATATGCCTGCAAACAACGATACCAGCCATACAAGGAGGAGAAGCCCTGTATAGAAGAGAACCGGATAATATGCCGATCTTCTGTTATTCATCAGCCTCAAGATTATCTACATCGATTATATGCAGTTCTATTGCACGCACAACAAGACGTGTCACATTTATGCCCCTCTGTTCGTTCTCAAGAAAAAGACGGGATACAAGATCGGCCTGACGCTTTTCCAATGACTTTACACCGAAAGGCATTGTCTTCAATGACGAAATCATCTCCTTTGTATATCCCAAGGCAAGATGGCGCAGCAAGCACTCGTCATAACGGTCTATCTCATACTGTATAAGTGACTTCTGACGCAGGGTATCCTTCACCACTGTTTCCCTGAAGCGGCCGACAATCTTTTCCAGAATTGGTTGGTTGAAGACATTGCGCTTGCCGGCCATCACATTATATATCTCATACTTGGTAAGCAGCTCGCCGGTCTTTAGAGTAATGCCGTCGGCTCCGGCATCAAGAACATCGACCCACAGTTTCTCGTTCAACAGTTCACCCGTGAACACGAGTACCTTCATCTGCGGATGCTCCTTCTTCACCTTTGCACATATCTCTACACCTACAGTCGTAGAACCGCCAAGGCCCAAATCGAGCAACAGCAAATCAGGCACCTGAGACTGCAACAAATGGTAAAGTTCCTTCTCATTGGATGCCACACCTATTATATTTGCTTCGGGAATCTCGGTACGGAATATCTCTTCGGTACCCTTCAGCTCCAACTTTGCATCCTCAACTATTACAACACTGAATTCTTTTTTCATAATATGCATATCGTTTATTTAAGCAAGGCGAACATAATGACCGTTCCTGAAACATCGGAACGGGCTTCGATACGCCCGCCACGCTTTCCTGTTATATCCTCATGTAATCTTATAATCTCTTTCGCAACAAGATACTCCATACCATCTACACCACCCTCACTATTGATGTTATACCCCGACGGAGCAAACATCTCAGCAACCTTCTGGCTCTCTATTGTCCGCCTGTTATCAACAAGTTCAATACGTACGGTTTCGTGTGAATCGACAGCACGCAACAGCAAATGTCCTGGCTTGGTACATGCGAACGAAGCCTCAACGAGTGATTCAAAAAGGAATTCCACAAGATCGGTATCTACCGAGACCTCCAGTTCTGTTGGCTCGAAATCAAGTTTAAGGTCTATCCCCTTCTTAGCGGCACGGCGCGCTGTATAACGTTGCATGGATGCGAAGATACTCTTCAGCTGTACCCTTGACACAGAAAAGCCGGAGTCGTCCAATTCACGTTTCGCACAGTTGCTAAGGATACCGAATATAGAACTGTAATACTCCATCAGTTCACGCATTTCAGTTACAGAACTATCGCGCCCCGATATATCGGCTATAGCCCTATTGGCCAGCTCACGTATGCGGCTCGGATAATATATGGTCTCGTGCTTTATTACAGAGAGACAGTTGTCCATAACCATATTCTGTACATGCAGGCGATTCTCCTCATATTTCATTCTTTCGGTCTCCTCGGCAACCTCCTCAAGAGCCATATAACCCATTGCCACACGCCCGATTGCATGGTGAGCGACCGATGCCGCATAACCGGCCACAAGTTCTATGGCAATTACTTCATCACTGCTCAACGGACGGACTGTCACAATTTTCAGGGCACCCACAATCAAAGGTTCGCCATCGGCATTGACCATTAGCGGAAGGACTCTGAGCATACCGTCACGCGAAAGGAAGGGCTTGCCACTCTCAATGACACCGTTTATGAATATATCATTGCGGTCTAGCCCCACGTTGACAGGGGATGTTGCATCTATTCTGGCAGCATCGGCAGCGGGACGTAGCGAAATCGTCAGTTTCTTTATACGCATGCTCTCCTCGAGAGAGCCATATATCTCATCAGCAATACGTTGCAGGAGCTCGTCGCCCGAAAGACGCTCTTCTATAGCAGCGATATCAAGCAACCTGCGATTAAGTTCGATCATAAGTTGCTCATCGTTCCGTTGTACTATATTATGTCTCATATACGACACAAGGCAGTAGGCAACAAGAATAAAAATGAGGAAACAGGAGAGTGCTATGATTGCTTCATACACGGCAACCTCCTGACGGGCACTATCATACTTCTCTACCAACCCCTTACTTTCGTGGACATTTGTATATAGCGTAATGAATATATAATTGTTATAGCGATAGAGGTCCCAATCCTTAAGAGCCATTGCCGCTATCGATATCTCATTACGCAAATCTATAATATTATGATAGACATCACTGATAAGTTCATCGTCCGATGCGAAAAGGCCATCTCTCCACCAGCGGAGTTCCGCAGCATTGCCACGCTCAAGTACAAGCGTATCACTGCCGCCGGTCTGCGCAACATAATACTCGTTCAGGATACCCAATGCATGTCGGGCCTCACGGATTGCACTCTCATAATCATGCTCGACGTTCTTGGCATACACTGAATCGGCATGAGCCTTCAAATCAACAAGAGTAGGATCCTTGGCAAATAGGGATGCAGGAAACAATGAAAGGAGCACAACAATGCATTTTACTACACCCTTAGGCAACCTGAAGAAGAAACGGCTGCCCTTGCCCTTTGCACTTTCTATACCCATAGAACATACAGAGAACATCTCGTCGGTCTTCTTGTATTTCTCTATTATACCCTTGCAGTTCATCAGTCCAAAACCTCCGCCCTTACTCTTTTTGGGCAACATATCATTATCGGTACCTATACTTGAGGCATCATATACCTTTTCACCCAATATACGGTCGATATCAGTCTGTGACATTCCTACACCGGTATCCTCAACCGCTATTTCCACATAGCCATCTCCTTCTACAGCACCAAGAGAGACTGAACCGCCCGACGATGTAAACTTTGAGGCATTATCCACCAGAGTATTTATCATGAAAAGAGTCAAAGCCCTGTCGGCCTTTACGACAGCAGAACCACCGGCTACCGACAAATCCACACCTTTGGTCCTTAGACGCATAGAACTCTTTTCTATTATCGAGAACAACTCATTAAGAGAGAAATTCTCTATCTTCAGATTCAGTTCACCCTGGCGCATCTTTATCCAACGTTCCAGGATAACATTCAAGTCATCGAGCCTATCGGTTAATTCAGCCACATACCGCAGTTTACGTTCAGCATCCCCGACATCCTCCGTAGCTGGCAATGCACGCAGTTCATTCATAACACGGTCCATAAAAGGACGCATAGACATCACCACAGATACCGAGACACGCTTCAACAGATTCTCGCGCTTGTGTTCAGCAAGATACAACGCGTAGGCTTTATGCTGTTCCTCTACCCTCTCCTGTTCATCACTTATGCTTACCAGGCGCATACCCTCCTCAATAGCCACAGCCACATGGGGAACAAGCAAAGCCAACAAAGCATAGCCCTCGTTGCCCAAGGGTACAGTCGTCGCGACATAAAGCATATCGGACGTTCCGTCAATATACCTCAATTCAAATTCATAGAGATTGCCGAATTCACCGTCACAAGCCAACGGCAAGGAGATCGAGAACTTCATTCTCGACTGCAAGTCACTGAAGTTGTCACATAGCAGAGACGAGATATGGCTGCAGAGCCTCTCCTTATCAACAAGTTCCTGGGGTAAAGAAGAGATAAGCTGGCGGGAAACGACTTGCAAATGCTTGAGCCTGGCAGAGTATATCTTCTCGTAACGTTTCCTACGCTTGTAATAGAGCATCACTGATACCGAGACAACCCAAAGAAGCAGAATGGAAGCTATGGAGAACCACCTGAGTTTAGGTATATTGGCCTCTACAATAGATACTCTACTCTCATAAAGCATATTGTTACGTGTCTTCTTTACCAATTCAACATAGGCATCGCGATTATTCATCCAATAAGAATCGCCTAAACCGGCAAAAGCGCAACTGGCCTCACGACGGACACTCAATATGCACTCCGGTATATTGTACAGGCTATCGATGCTGCCATTGACCAAAGCATAATCCGCATCGACATTGATCAAAGATCTGGTTTCATTTATCGTATTGGGATAGAAGTAATTGTAATAGTCGTTTATCTCATATAATGCATTTGAATCGAGGATATCAAGAGCCTTCTCATATTCACCCTTCTGGGTATGGCAAGAAGCCTTTACGGTCATTGCCTCTATCTTCATATAATAATCGCCATGAGCATCGAACCCCTCAATGGCACAATCTGCAAGATACAGTGGAATATCATAGAACCCGACACTGTCGGGAGCTAGCATATCCACCATACGCGGCTCCACACTATTCCACCCGTTCAGAACTGTGCTATCGCGCAATGATATCGCAAGCAACAGTCCGTAATTTGCCTCAAGCCAAGACACTTTCTCGTTTCGTGCATCCTGCAATCCTTCATACAGCAAACAAAGACGTTGTAATGCATCACCGTCATTGTTGGCAATAATCATCCCTGCATATATCTTGAGATGTTCATTAGTTGTCTTGCCGGCATTCAGTTTAAGGAATTCAAGAGACTCATTCTTCTCCTTGAGCATAGAAAGACTGGAGAAATAACATATTGAGACTATTCCGAACTCTATTTTTGCACTAAAGAAACGCTCACGGTCAGCATCGGAAAGATACTCCACATCCTCATTTATACGTGCAATCCTATCCAAAGCCCTGGCACGATAATCGAAAAACGCCCTATTCCTTGAAGTCCTATAAGAGATAGTCATTAGTCCCACATCGGCAACCAGACGCTCAATCTCGCACGAAGAAGAATCCACCACACTCTTGTAAAGTTCTACAGCATAGACATAATCCATCTTCATAAGAGCAGAATATGCTTTTGCATTAAGCGCAACCATCTTCATTTCGTTGTTATCTCTTGCCAAAGCAAGCAGTTCGGTACCCAAAGTATCCAGCAATGATGCATCCTTATACCGCAATTCAGCGATATCACGAGACAATGAAACCTCTCTTGAAGAAGGAGAGATATCATGAGAATGTCCGCCAGATGAAGCCAGCAAAGCTACAAGCAGAAGAAAATATATATATTTATACAGATGAATAAAGCGCATAACACAACTCAATAAGCAAATGTATAAAAAATCTATCTAATACAGAAACAAGATTGCCGGCAAAAAGCAAACGAAGCGATGAAAGCCCTCTTTTACTCAAATACGTTTATCTTATGCTCCTTGTATCTTTTGCGCAGTGCTTTCACATTCACCTTATAAGCAAGAGGCAATGTATAATCATCCCGCCTGTTCGATGGTTTTATATCGCTCTCATGTCCAGGGTTGAATATACTTATTGTCTTCACTTTCCTCTTGAACTTAGGAAAACGCAACGAAATAAGAACATTCCGGCCTTTGCAATACTTTATTATAAGCAGACGGTCCATTGACAGATCACCGGTATAACCGCGCACCTTATATCTGTCACCGGTATCCTCGTCCACAATGTAGATACCTTTACTGAACGAAACCCATTGCGAATCGAAATAGATGGAATGGGAGAAGGTCACTATAGTCTCGTCATCCTCATCGTGTATGCTATATACCTTTATAGGAGAGACCGGATCCCAAGGTATATCTCCCGATGCAAACAATAGGTCGCTGCTGGTAAGAAACTGGCCTTCATTGAACACTTTGCGGTCATACTCTGTGAACTGCTGGGCAAGAACAACAGAGGGCAGTGACAGCAAAAGAGATATTATAAACTTTCTCATACTCATATAATGGTTTTCATCGTTTAAAACTTCATCAGCGAAAGTATCTCGTCGAAAGAGAATACACCACCGATAAGTGCCGCTACCGCAATTTCGAGTTCACCCTGCACATTATAACACAGATTGGTCATCAGCAAGGAATTAAGGCCACCCTCGCCTCTCTTCATGAAGATATTGGTGTGGACACCGTCCTTATTGAAGGATATTACACACTCAAAACCATGTTCGCGCGCTATTAGCGGAAGTTCCTCGGCCTTTACTGCACATTCCATGGCACTATCGTACCCGGTAGCCACATAGACGCTCTGCACAAAATCTATCTTGTCGCTGATTGGAGTAAGGTCGTATTCACCCATTGGAAGATTGGAGACCTTCTTCATCATAAGCCTCGATATATAAGTATAGCGCACACCGGGCGATTTAAGCCCACTGCAATACTCAAAGAACCCGTCTATATCATCGTAGCCGTTATCTCCACAGGTGTTGGCAGACACACACAATGGAAGGCAGATTAATAGAATTGTCAACAGTCTAGTTCTCATATTGTAATCATTTTTGTTCATTCAGTTTCTTTGTCAACTACAACAAAACATTTGAGATGCATTTCCTGCTCTTTTACTCCTACAGCCGTGGCATCAGTAAAAATTGCAAACAAGGCATCCAAATGGTCGATAGCATCCTTTGGGTCTGTAATGGTATCGTTCCTCACCCCATTGAGGCGGAATGAAGAATTGCTACCTATATATACGTTTTCTCTCTCGCCCGATACTTCTGCATGAACTTCATTGACACCACCGGTTTGTGACACGGAGGCCAATGACTCGTCATCCGTAAGATTCGGAGGCTCGCTTACTGTAATAACCACCCAGCTTTCATTCTTATCGGACTCAGATATCGGCGGAAGAGCACCTGACCGCAGGACAACCGGACTTCCTGGAGAAGTTGCCGGCTTCTTTTCATTTGAAGTTGCCAACAAAGAACTTCTATTATAGGAATCAACACTCTTATCACGGCTTATATCAACCCCATTTCCGGCAACACTGTCTTTTCCGACACCTTTCGGCAAAACAGATTCGCCTGGTTTTTCTCTATTCACGGCAGAGCCATTCTGCTTCTGTTCCGTCACTGGAGCAACGACAGCTATTTGAGACTCCTTACCATGTTTAACAGAATTGCCGGAATAAGGTACAACCATTAACATCAACGCCAATGCTGCTGCGACAGCAATAGCCGGAACAACATATCGAAGCACTATCCTGCGTGCCGTACTCCCATGCAAGGCGGTTGCAGTCTCATCCTCAGCAAGCCTGTCAATCAAAGCCGCAACCTCTTTTATCTCCTCATCACAGCAATAATCGCCAGGCTGCAACATTGCAAGAAGAAGTTCTTTCTCCTCTTGAGCTTCGGCCGACAGAGAGTCACTCAACAAATAGCGACGGAGCTCATCTTCCTCCTCACGGGTTGAGGTACCCAAGAAGAACTTATCTTTCATTTTATCATATTCCATTACGCTATCTGTTTATTTTATTATAGAAATCCTTTACCAATTGCCTTGTACGCGAGAGTATTGTACGGACATTCTCGACACTCAGACCTGTGGCCTCTATTATCTCGTCGGTTGTTGCTCCTTGCATGCGCATTGTCATTATGCAACGCTGTCTTTCGGGCAAGCAAGCGATGAACCTCTCTATTTTATCCCGGACATCATCTGTTTCCAGCTCCGAATGGGCATCATACATCACATCCTCGTATTCGGCAGCTCAATCCGGTTCAAGGATCTTCGACCGCCATCTGTCACGACAGATATTCTTCAGCATAACACGGCAATAGCCTATATCGTTATCCACTTCATGCAGTTCGGAACGCCTCTCCCATAGCTTCATATACAATGACTGCATTACATCCTTAGCGTCATCACTATTGCCTATGTTCGCCATAGCAATAGCAAAGAGCTTTGGATATATGTGTATGAAACGTTTTTTGAACTGTTCCGCAGTCATTTAATCCTGTAACCTATTTATCTTATGTTAATTATATTCTTGAACTCCTTCCAGCCGGGAGCATTCCTGTATGCCTCGACAGAGGCTTCGGGGACAAGCAATGTCAATGTTTCCTGCAAAGGAGTAAACTCTTTTCCATTAATAGCGTCGAGTTTGAACGCATCTTTCCCCAAAACCGGAGGAACAGTTGCATAACAATTCAACTGACGAAGGTTCTTGCAACCCGAAAAGGCCCCGTTACCAATCTCCTCTATTGTCGCGGGCAATATGAGCAATCTTAACAGACTCTGCTTTCTGAAAGCATTATCGCCTATTCTCGTGGGAAGGAGTTCTTTGGGGAAGTCTGCCGCATTACAGTTTTCCATACCCCAGCCATCAATGATGGTTTTTGTCCTTTTGTCAACAAGCACCTGTCCGTTGCTGTAATAATATTCGTTGTCCTTATCAACATCGACCCTCACAAGTTCGGGGCAGTCAACGAATACTGCACCATCGCAGCCAAACTCCTTGAGCGATGCAGGGAGAGAAACATACCTCAACTTGCGGCATT
>JAFXHQ010000034.1 GCA_017536325.1 Bacteroidaceae bacterium | reverse complement strand
GTCAAAAGTATAAAAATAGAAGTAACAGAATTTGGCAAGCATCTTTCCGCCGCCATTGTTAAGGACTATATGCTCAAGGTCATACCTCTTTTGGGGGATAGTAGCCACAGAGACACCACCCAGACGGAACTCTGCCACATCAACCGGCATATACTTGAACTTTGCCCCTCCCTGATAGCAACGTGCAAGGAAATCGTGGTCCATCATGTAACGGAAGTTTGTATCGTAATAACCCCATTTGCGATGCGCCTCGGCCGACACGAAAGTGCCCTGATGGTCGACATTCACGAAAAAAGGCATCAGGGGAAACTTCATCGACGGAATATCGCGCCCCGAGAAACCCGTCTCTTTATTGCGGATGATTACATTGCCACGATAGATGTCAACCCCCTTCTCATAATACCCCGCAACCGCATCCAATGCTCCGGGCAGCAGCACATCATCGCTGTTTATCATGCATATGATATCCCCTTTGGCATTCCTTATGCCCTTGTTGAAAGCATCGCTTATGCCCTTGTCCGGCTCGGAGCAGAAATATCCGAGGTACTCCTTGTATCGCCCTACAATATCGACAGTGCCGTCGGTGGAACCGCCGTCAATGATTACATAGTCCAATTTAGGATAGTTCTGCCCAAGGACACTCTGTATAGTCTCTTCAACAGTAGAAACGCTGTTGAAACATATTGTAACTATTGATATTACTGGTTTATCATTCATCATCAGAATCTTCTTGCAAGTACCGCCAATTTACTGGTCAATCTTATTGATAAAGGAGCACATTTGATATTGTCTGTAAACAGAAGCCTCATCCACGCACCGATGCTCTCCCTGTAGCCTGCCACCATTTTGGTCAAGGCAAGATTATCGGGCGACATTACATCGGCATAACCCTTGAGCAACTCCCCGGCCAGACGCGAACGTATGCGCTCGTTCCTGCGGAGACGGGCAATGCGTGCCTTCCACACAGAAGCTAACGAGTTTGCCTGGCCAACCGCATTACCCCCATGCTGACGGTAACTTATATGCGGCTGAGGGTCAAAGAATATGCGCGCACCAATGGCCTGCGCAACATCATACACCCAAATATCGTGCATGCGTATGAAGGTTGGAGTATACCGCAGAAGCACATCGCGCATAGCAGTATTCATCACCATAGTGCACCCGGTAACGAAATTATAGGAAAGAGCCTCGCCAAATGTAAGCAATGGAGAAATCTTCACACTCTTAATCTCATTCAGCGCAGCATCCACAAGGCGTGTCTGGCAAAAATAGAGTGCCGGAGCATCACCGGCAGCAGAAAGCATCCTCACTGCAGAGACCAGTTTATCGTTGTCCCAAACATCATCCTGGTCGCAGAAAGCATAATAGGGAGAAGCGGGAGCCTGCTGCAAAAGGTTCCAGAAACTGAACGCAGGCTTGAGATTCTCGCCCGTGTACCATGTGAGACGGCCGGCAGTCTGTTCCTTGTCAAGCAGAGCACAGGTACCGTCCGACGAACCGTCGTCACGCACCAGAAGGGATACCTCTACCCCTTCCTGAGAATACAGCGACCGCAACTGCTCGCCAATGTATTTCTCGCCATTATATGTAGACATCAATATTTGAACACGGTTCATGCCGGAATCAGTTTACGTACAGACAAATTTACATTTTTTCCGGGAAATCATCTACAAATTATAACAAATT
Organism: Bacteroidaceae bacterium; assembly: GCA_017536325.1. Lineage (GTDB taxonomy): Bacteria > Bacteroidota > Bacteroidia > Bacteroidales > Bacteroidaceae > HGM04593. Next base: position 3,520 of record JAFXHQ010000034.1, on the reverse strand, counting down.
ATAGTTAGAACTTCAAATATTCATACAGAAACATATCTGCAACAAATACACCTACCACATATATAATGACAGCAATACGTCCTAACCAGTTTGGACGGAATGCTAATGCCAATAAAGGAAGTGCCACAAAGTCTACAGCTCCAATCAATTCCTGCGCCCTTACGGCAAACACCGGCAAGAAAGAAAGACCTGCATATGCACAAATGGAGTAGCAGAATATCTTAAGTAGAATTGGTATATTGGGGTACACCTTTGAAATTACATTGCATTTCCACAGTAGTACATAATAGGTGAACAAACGGAACAATGCCATAATGTTAAACTTATTTAGTTCCGTAAACATGTCACTATACTTTATCATTTCTTCATAAACAAGAATTTTATCCTGTATGAATGGGATTGGTATAAGATATAGTAATTCAAGACTTATTATTGATGTGCAGTAGAAAAGCAACGGCAGAACATACATCAACACCAACCGCCACCCCGCTAAGGGTTTGTTGTCAAGGAGACATATCGGCAACAGCAAGAGTGCCGAATAATGAAAGAATACAGCAAGTAGGACACACAACATAAACTTCCACCTATTGCCTTCCATAACATAAGGCAATGAGAAAAGAAATATGGCAGAAGCGACAGCCACACGTACCTGTGTAAGGTCCTGTACTATATACAAGTGAGAGAACCATACAAGAATTGACATATACCATAGTGGAGTGAGCCTTACAATGGAATATACTTTTAATGGCACTGCCAGAAATGCATATATTATAAAGATGAGAAACGGATAACCGAAAAAACGCGCGATGGAGCATATCAGTTTGAAAGACGGCTCTGTCAATTTCGCCATACCTGAATCGGGGTTAGTATAGTAACCCAGATAAGAAAAGTAGTCCTTGTCGATACCTTCGGGACGGAATGCTGCACAGGATGTTAGCACAATGACTACTATCAAGAGTAACCATTTCCGGCTTTGTATCTCATCATCCTCAAAGAAAGCAAGGATGACAAGAAGCGCCAAAATAACAAACAGTATCGCTACATACATATCGCCAACTACTCTTGCTTTGAGTCATTGGTAGCCACAAGTATCACTGTATAGATAAGGAAAGAGAGGATAGTCATCGCAAGAACAGTAATCATACGCTTGGGGCCTGTCGGTTTTACCGGCACTGTGGCATTCTGCAAGGTCGTGAAGGCCGGCGTCCTTTTCTGCAGTTCTGACTCCGAGAAGAGTTTCTGCTGATAAAGGGCATTGTATATATCAAGAGCCATCTGCATCTCACCCGAGAGACGCATCTCCTCTACCTTATATGACTGGCGTGTCAGTACCTGATGTTTGTCGACATAATCGGCATAGTCTCTTTGGGCCTTGATATAATCAATATACGCCGAGTCACACAATTCCGTGGCATGTTTGAGCTCGTTCTTTATCTTCTCCGTCCTGTATCTTGTAAGGAAATCCTGCAACTCCTCTTTCACATTATTTGCCATGACAGCTGCCACAAGAGGGTCCTGAGCCTTTACCGAAATTGAGACAATTCCAGTCTTTTCATCGACTCCGCATCCTATGGATGATGACATTTTCCTTATTATATCATATTCCGACCTGGTAAGTGCAAAGGGATTGACCTTGTAGTCCTCCGATGTATTGAACGGTTCCTTCTTCGCCGAGAAAAGTTGCTTTACCTTGGAAAGAAGCACAGACCACCATGGAGACTTCTCACGCGAAATCACATACTGGGCATATGTTCCGCTGAATTCCCCGTCGCTGCTCTCGACATTTGCATCCATAAGTCCTACCATGAAATCGGTCGATTGGATTATATCGGGATAGAAATCGGGAACAATTGCGCCGGTGCTTCCACTTGCGCCTGGACCAAGATTCAGAAAGGACGCCGCGCCACCCAGAATACCGCTTATCGGGTTCTGTTCACCATATTCAGGTGCCAACATGACGTTCACGACGTAATAGCGGGGCACACATATTATCAAAAGCGAAGAGACAACACCTGTTATAAACATAACAGCGATATATTTTTTCCACTTATCCTTCAGTATTTTGAAGATAAGGTCAAGGCGGATTTCATTCTTCAGAATCGGTTCCATTTCATTTGTCATTTTCCGTAACATAATCCTTTTGCCGTACTGTAACGATACAGCAAAGAACGTGAACTATTTAAGCAGGTTTACAAGTGTCGCAATCATTGTGGCTATTGACGCGACAGAAGTACCGATTGTCATAATCTCTGCAGTAGACATCTTGCTCGACACATTCTTGGTCGGTACAACAATCTCACAGCCGGGCTTTATATCACCGCTCGAGAATTTCGACACTTCACTTACACCACCGTTCATGTATATTGCATACACGTCGCCTTTCTTCGCCCTGTCGGTATAACCACCGGCATGCTTGATATAATAGCGGAGTTTCTCTCCTTTCTTATAATTTATGGTGATAGGATAACGCACCTCGCCGCTTATCTTCACTGTACTGGTATACTGGGGAACTGTAAGGAGATCGCTCTCACGAAGGACAATATCATCCACACCGCCCGGTTCCTCAATAGCCTTCTCAAGGTTGATTGCAACCGGATATACATCGCCGAGCTCAAGTTTGAGGTTCATAAGAGAATCGGCCAATGTAATGTTATAATCATTCTCGGAACGCATGCTCTCCTCATACAGTTGTATCTGTGACATTCGCATGACACCTTCACGTTGTGCACGTTCTTCATCGGTCATCTTGCGGTAGAGACGCGCGCCCGAAGGATAGGCGAACTCTGTAATACCGCCAGCTGCCTTTATGAGGTCGCTGAGTCTGTAGTTACGGCTATACATGGCATAATCGCCTTCGAAATTCACTGCACCTTTTACCGAAACGCTCATGGTAACTGAGTTTACAGGGCTCTTGCGCACATGTACCTCATCAAAGGGTTTGAGCACGAAGCCCGGTTCTCCGTCAACCACGAAACCGTCCTTGATAGAAAAACTATAGCATTCAGTAATGGTATCTCCCTCAACCAATGCGTCTGCATCAAATATCATTCGATAGACATCAACCTTGACCATTGATGCATTCTTTGTCAAGCCCCCGGCCTGAAGGACAAAGTCCTCAAGTGTCGTATTCTCGGCGTACTCGTAGATACCGGGGAAGTTTACCTCGCCCGAAATCTTAAGGGTCTCCTCGCCCCGCATATCATGAACCGAAGGTATAAAGAGGACATCCTCCTTACGCAACTGTACATCAGGCACCGAGCCATTCACGATACCTTCAACATCTACTGCAAGAACCTCAAGACGTCGGTCAGCTTTTCTACGGTGCATTACCGCACGTGCTGTAAAGGCATCCTCGCGCAATCCGTCAGCCGCCTCGATAAGTTCATAGACAGTATTGATGGAACCGCCGGTCTCATACATTCCCGGATGGAATACTGCACCCTTTATCTCTACCATATTGGAGAAACGCGGAATAATTGAATCAACATAGATTGAATCGCCGTCAGCAAGCTTGAAGGAT
>JAFXHQ010000033.1 GCA_017536325.1 Bacteroidaceae bacterium | reverse complement strand
GATTACACCGACACCGCCGGCCTCCATGATATCGACAGTGAGTCCGTCATCACCGGAGAAGACATCGAAATGCGGCGGTTTCTTGGCTATGAGTTCCTTTACCTGAGCAAGGTTGCCCGATGCAGCCTTGTAGCCCACGATATTAGGGCAGTCATTTGCGACACGCACTACTGTAGAGGGAAGGATGTTCACTCCTGTGCGTCCCGGAACATTGTACATGTAGATTGGAAGCTCTGTTGCTTGAGAAATGGTCTTGTAGTGCTGATAGATGCCCTCCTGCACCGGCTTGTTGTAATATGGAGCGACAGAGAGTATTGCATCGACACCAGTAAGGTCCTCGTTGCGCAGTTCATCGGCTACAGCACGGGTGCAGTTGCCTCCGACGCCGAGCATGATGGGCATGCGGCCATTGACCTGCTCTATGATGCGCTTTCGGATCTCTCGTTTCTCTTCTATTGTCAACGTAGGAGTCTCTGCTGTAGTACCCTGCACACAAAGGAATGATGTGCCGCAGTCGATATGCATCTGCACCAGTTTCTCCAATGTAGGATAATCCACCTCACCGGTTTTTGTAAATGGCGTAACGAGCGCAACGCCCATACCTGAAAATTTCTTTCGCATCATAAATTGTCGGTTTTAATTTCGAGTTGCAAAATTACATCATTTTTTGCTACCAACCGTTATAATTAATATAATTTATATTAATAAAATTCCGAAATCGGTTTAATAGATGGGTATGTTACTGTTCGAGCATCGCAAGAAACTCATCTTCATTCACAAGGGGCACACCCAGTTTCTCAGCCTTTTCGAGCTTGCTTGGACCCATATTCTCGCCGGCAAGTATAAAGGAGGTCGATTTGCTGACACTGCCTACATTCTTGCCGCCATTCTCCTCAATCATCGCCTTATATTCGTCACGTGAATGATGAGTAAAAACACCGCTTATGACAATGCTCTTGCCTTTGAGCAATTCGCTTCGGGAAGATGACTCATCATCTTTTACCTCGAAACAGAGACCAGCCTCACGGAGTTGAGCGATCAGTTCACGGTTCTTTACATTAGCAAAATACATGACAACTGCAGCAGCTATACGTTCACCTATTTCATCGACAGCTACCAGCTGTTCGGCTGTAGCATCCATCAGAGTATCGATATCCCTGAAAGCGCGGGCAAGACGCTTGGCTACGGTAGCACCGACAAAACGGATTCCCAAAGCGAAGAGTACCCTTTCGAAAGGAACAGCACGTGAGGCCTGGGCTGCCGCTACAATATTCTCGGCCGACTTCGCGCCCATACGCGGAAGGAACATGAGATCTTCGGCCTTAAGAGTGTATATATCAGCAATGTTCTTTACAAGCCCGTAATTATACAGCATCTCTATCGTTTCGGGGCCAATGGAATCAATATTCATTGCATCGCGGCTGACGAAGTGCTCTATCTTACCCTTTATCTGAGGCGGACAGGCGGTGTCGTTGGGGCAGTAATGGGCCGCCTCGCCATAGACGCGTACAAGAGGAGTGCCGCACTCGGGGCACTTGTCGATGAAACGGACCTTCTCGCCCAACATGAAACGTACATCAGTATCCACTCCGGTTATCTTGGGGATTATCTCACCGCCTTTCTCCACATAGACCATGTCGCCTATATGAAGATCGAGTTTCTCTATTATGTCGGCATTATGCAGCGATGCGCGCTTTACTACTGTTCCGGAAAGCTGAACCGGATCGAGGTTAGCAACAGGGGTTACCACACCCGTGCGGCCTACCTGATAGGTAACCTCGTTAAGACGTGTAACAGCCCTCTCGGCCTGGAATTTGTATGCTATTGCCCAACGTGGCGACTTGGCTGTGTAGCCGAGGTTCTTCTGCTGGCGCAGCGAGTTCACCTTGAGCACTATGCCATCGGTGGCAAAAGGCAGGTTCTTGCGCTCTACATCCATACGGTCAATAAAGGCAAAGACCTCGTCGATGGTTCGGCACTTGCATGTAGTGTCGGACACCTTGAACCCCCATTGCCGGGCGACCTGCAGGTTTTCGTAGTGACCTTCAGCCGGCAGTTGCTCGCCAAGCATGAAATAGAGGTAAGCATCAAGCCCACGTTTGGCAACCACAGAGGAATCCTGCAACTTGAGTGTCCCTGATGCGGCATTACGGGGGTTGGCAAAAAGTTGTTCACCGTTTCGTGCACGTTCCTCGTTGAGCCTCTCAAACACGGCCCATGGCATAAGGACCTCGCCTCTTATCTCGAACTCTGCAGGATAGCCTGCGCCATGAAGAAGCAAAGGTACGGTACGTATGGTCCTTACATTGGCAGTGACATCGTCGCCTTTCTCGCCGTCACCGCGCGTAACAGCACGTACGAGACGGCCGTCGGCATATGTCAGGGAGATTGATGTACCGTCGAACTTGAGCTCACAGCATATCTCGAAATCCTCGTTCAGGAATCTCCTGACACGTTCATAGAATTCGGCAACCTCCTCCTTTGAATATGTGTTGCCGAGCGAGAGCATCGGATATTTGTGCGCTACCTGCTTGAACTCTTTGGTTATGTCGCTACCTACACGTTGCGTGGGGGATGCTGCATCGTACATATCGGGATACTGTTCCTCGAGTTCCTGAAGTTCACGCAGAAGCATATCGAACTCGTAGTCACTTATAGAGGGAGAATTCAACACATAATAGTTATGGTTGTGTTCGTGAAGTTCACGACGCAGCTGAAGGATTCGTTCTCGGGCACTCATGGTTCTATACTTTTTCCTTTTGCGAATATACGGAATTTAAACGTAAAAAAAGTGGAGAAAGTGCCAAATAAAGCAAATTCTCCACCATTTTTATAATCACTGCCCTATCAGAAAGGAACCGCAGTGAATGTCACAAAACGGAACGGTTGCTTATAGACTTCGGCAACACGGGTAGCCACGTTGAATGTGTAGCCTACCCCCTTATCGGCTCTTATAAAACCTGTACCCATATTGGAAAAACCGGCATTTGTCAAAGCATAGCAATACGAATCCCAAGCTGCGTTGTCCAGGTTATATACGAATGTAATTGCGTTGTCAACCACAACATATCCGATAGCCGACTGGCTGTACGCAGGGAAGCCCGAAAGAACAGGAGCTACAGCAAGCTGCTGTTGCGGAGTAAGAGTACCCATCCGGTAGCCTTCCTTTTCAAAACTCTTTACAATTGACTTCTCAGTGCTGCAGGATGTAGTTATCATGGCTGCGCAAAGCATGAGGACAACTGCTGAAAATGCGAAAAATTTCTTCATAATCGTTATTGTTTTAATTAATGGTGTTCACTAAGTAGATAACATTCATTTACAAAAGTATAATTTTTTATTCAAACACAACCACAATTGTAACAGAATTTCGCACTCAAAACTCTTTTTACCATCAGGGGAGCGGCACGGCATCGGCTGTAGCAGTATGCGGATTGCCATCTTCCTGAACTCTTTCGGGCTGTTGCATCTGCTGTAACGGTACGGAAGGAGAAACTTGTCCGCCACCGCCAGGCATCCCACTTTGCAATTGCTGCAACAGCTCGGGAGGAATCCCCTCCATGACATTGCCCTGCATGGCTTGTTGCTCGTTGCGTTTGATTGCCTCGAGTATCTTTGCAGCAAATGGATATGAAGAGTTCTCGAGCATGGTCTTGACATCTACAGCGTTTGCCCTGAATAATTCCATAAGAAAATCGTTGGCAAGCATCTGATAGGCCGCTGTATTGTAGCCATCGGATATTGTAATATCAAGTTCACACTCCTGCACTCTTTGCGGGTCATACCATTTGGACTCCTCACTGTAGTTGGAACCGGCTATATCAAGGTGACGTTGCTCGGTGTAGAACTGCTGTATCGTCTTCATCAGTTTGGTATCACGACGGCGACGATAGTTCCTGAAACCATCGAGCAGGCCTTTGAGGTTAAGCGATGAATTCTGTACCTGCTGCGCATACAGCATCGCAGGAGTCCCGGCCTTTGGTGCATGTCCCTGCATTGCTGAATTCACTCCCGAAATCTCGTTTATAAGCCTCAGTTGCAGGTTGAGGAGCTCGAAGTCACCGGCCACGGCTGCACTGCTGTTGTACTGGCGCACTACACCGTCGATACTCTGGCCCGGTTTGAGCTTTACGAAAAGTACACCGTTATAACGCACATACTCATCGACAATCTCTTCACGCGACATACTTTCAAAGGCATCGTCATCGACTACCAGCACCCCCTTGGATGATGTTCCACGTATGAAGTCAATAAGGGTGGCCGTGCGGTTTATTGCCCTCTGCTGGTCAATGAACTGCTCTACAAAATTACCCAGCTTGCCTTGCACAAGAGGATAGAGATGCAACACATAGTTATGCTCTCCATGCCAATATGGGCTACGTCCCTCTTGCAGTATATCTCCATAAGGAGTCATATAACGGTAATACCAGTAGCGTTCGGTAGCAAAAGAGTAGCTGATGAGCAGGAGCTCGTCATCGCTCTCGGCCTTGCCGTTCTCTTTCCGTCTTTTTTCATTCTCGGCGTCGAGCATATGTTTGCTATCGTCATTATAGGGCAGATAACCCCATGTCCCGCGAAGTTCGTCGTTCCATAGGTAGGAATCACGCGACTCGAGCTTCCAACCAAGAATCACGCGGCATAGACCGCTACGCGAGGGGGAATAGAAAGAGAGATTACGCGACTCGTCGCCCTGCATGGCACGGCTGTTGCCCGGCACCGAAGAGAATGCACCGCCATATATCTCCATTATGCGCTGTTTAGCCTTGGGTGTCTTGCCGAAATGTGCCAGGACATGATCGATAGGCAGGTCAAAGAGTTCGCCTATGCAGGTAACATCCCACATACGTACATCCTCGAGATTGGAATTGAAAAAGAGTCTCGAAGGATTGACACCATAGACCCACACATCACGTTTACCCTTGGAAGGATTTATTCCATACTCTATCCGCTGTGCGGTCATACCTCCATTAAGAAGCATACGCATTGAGTCGGCATCAAGTTCTTCCAGTTCATTTATGTCGTGTACATACTCCACAGCTATGGACATCATCTCGCCTATCTTGTTCTCGCTCTGGTCACGCGCCACACATACAGGACGCGTAATATTCTGCCTCAGCTGACCGTCGATGTTGCTGAGGATGGGAGCTATCATATTGTTCTTCAACGGCACCTTGCCGTTCTTCTTTATGAGTTCACCTTCGGTAATCTGCACCAATGTATCCGGGTCGGTAACCGTGTCGCCCCATTGGTCGCCGTAGCTGTACATGAGGCTTCGCCGCAGTTTACGGCGAGCCTCATCGAGTGAATTCCAGCAGGCAGCACACTCGAGCAGGAAATCTGCTGCTGTGGCGTTTATCTCCCCGTCATGTTCCATGCCGGGATGATTGCCCGAAGGCTTTACTCTCTTGTCAAGGAATTTATTCATCTTGTTACGTTTTGTTACTTTTCACGAATCAGTTAGGCAAATCATCACCCTCATCACCATTCATGCCAGGCCGATAGCCCTTATTACGCCACTCCTTTTGCCTTTGGTTATATTCCATTATCTTTCTTCTGAGATAATTGTCAAACTCAACCTCGTAGTCACTTCTGTCAAAAGGATTGATACGGCTACGGACAGGATATTTGAAATTCGGGTCAACCGGAATCGGATCATCGGAGTGCATCTCCTTCAACTTTTCAAATACAATATCCAGAGGACCTTTGAAATATTCTCGGAGTTCACTTATACTCCTTATCGGTATCTGTACATCACGGGAAACATCTTCGGTAAGTTCAGCCGGTATTCTACGCAACGTATTTTCGTCCTCCATGGAACGACGCATGACGTTCCTCATCTCGGCATCACCGCTGAAAGAGAAATTCTTTCCTGTAAGACGATATATCATATACTCATCAAATGATGGAAACTTCTGAATGAACTCATCAGGCATAAAACCATACTTATCGTAGAAAGTATTTTCGTATATCAGATGTTCGGCTGTATTTGATGAAAGTGTCTTGATAGTTTTTATTGCATCAGCATCTTTCATTATCTCATCGTACCGTTTTTTCATTTCCGAGTTCAACCACATAAGATTCATGGAAACAGCCTTACTGAACCCTTCGTAATCCTGAATGAGATTCTGCAATGCACCCGTCACATTTATTTTGGAATTTGGATCAACGAACAGTTCCCTGTCTATAAGCATCCGCTTGTTCTTGCTGTCATAACGTATCGGGACACCGGGATTGACCACTAAGGTAACAGGCAGCGACATAAGCTCGGGATAAGCCTGGTTGAACGACGGATCGTATATGATATCCTTGAGCGTAGCATCTTTGAAAGCATCCTTGCCAGCTATAGTCAGTTCGTTCCAAAGCGCAAACTCCTTATCGCCCCACGATTGCCTCGGTATTTTCTTGAGTTCAAGATATTTGTCGGCAAGTCGTCTGTCCTTATACATAAGAGCTTTATGCATATAGTCACGTACCTCAAGTGCATTATCCGACATTTCCTTTCTCCATTTGCCATCGGTGCCACGTTCCCAGCCTGTATATAGTTTGATGTCGTACGGAGAAGCCCCATGCCTCTCAAGCTGCATTGCGGTAGGCAAATCCGGATCGCCATTTTCAAGTCCTTCGTAGCGGGATATGTTACCGGCACCCTTCTCACCTATGAAACGATACTTCTGCTCTTTAAGTGCTTTCATAACATTCTCATCGGTCTCGTTCCACTTTTCGAGGAAGATTTTCTTCTTCTCTTCGGGCAGGAATTCATAGTTCAGGAAAGCCTTCCTGTCGCGTAAGAATTCCGGAGTTCCATGGAGCAATGTACCGGAAGCACCTTTTTCCCTCATGATGCCATCATATACATCCCTGTCGTAGTATGACCGCTTGTCCATGCGGGAAGCATCAAACCTGCCGAATAGACTCCGTCGATAGCTGCTTGGAGAACGGCGTTTATACATATACTCGGCATGTTTACCCATAAGCCACTCAAGTTCCTCTTCGCTCACCCTCCGGTTCCTTCCTGTGTATATATTGAGTTTCAAAAGCATGGTCTTGATGAAGTCCTTGAACTTTCTCAAAAGGGTACGTTCCTGCAGACTTGGCCTTGCCTTCTCGACAAGATGTGCAAGATACTCCTCTACAATTGTAAAGTGATCGAAATTTTTATAACGGGCCCCTATCCTGTTTATTCCTTCAAGTACCTCGCCATCAGCCTTTACATATACCTCCTCGAGGAAATCGTTCAGGTGATTGCCGAAGAGCTCGGACAAGCCTTTATGTCCTACCACTTCATGGACAACAGTCACCTCTATATCCTCACGCGATTTCATATTAGGGAGATTCAGACAGATACCGTCCTTGCCTACCCAACCCATTGCCTGAATCTTATTGTTATAGTCCATGATAGCATATTTATCGTTCAGGTCGGGGAGCGGTATCTCGCGCTCATCCATAATAACATCTATATTATATCCGTAGCGTCGGGCAAGTTCACTCGCATAGCCATGAAAATCCTCAATTTCGGCACGTGAATGCTTGTGGTTATAGTAACTCCAGACATGACCATCTTCGGAATCCTTACCTATTTCTATAGGCTTAACAGGAACACTTATTTCCGTCTCGGGTTCCTTTATGCTTTCCTCATATGCCTCAACCTCCATTCTCTTTACCTCTTCGTTGCTTATTCCACGCTTATCGCTGGCCAGCCCCTTCTCCTGCAGTTCCAGAGACTTGGATTTGTCGGTTCCTGTCTTGAGCCGCTCAACCTCGTTGCCTACAAACTCGGCATATTCATCAAGAGCTTTGTTTCCTTGTGGAGTACACCTAAAGAATGGTTGGTCAATATATGTCATAAGGCTGCCTTCGGGAAGACCGTACTTGTTTTCAAGTTCGCGTCTCTTCTCTTCGAGCATCTGCACTATACCGGTCTCGTCATAGGCTGAACGTTTGAGCACCTCATCTACAGCATACTTTTCCCACACAGCCATCTCCTTGCCGGTAGCCTGTTTGTAGAGAATTTCGGCCATATCCTGAGCACTTATATTGTTCTCTTTTGCAAAAATACCGGCCTGACGGATAAAGTTCTGTGAGTCGATACCACGGGTAAGTTCTCTCTCGAAAGCGATTATACGGTTCTTTCTTATATTGCTTTTTTCCATGAAAAGTTTGCTTTCCAACTGTTGCATGGTAGCATAAGGGATTCTCTCAATCCTTTGTCCCTCATAGTCATATGTATTAAGCAGGAATGTACCATCCTTGGCTTGATCTACACTTACACTGAAAGCTATTGGAGGAGTCGATGTAAGCCTGCTCTCTACAACGAACATGAGCTTTGCACGTGTAGATGCAGACAACTCATCACTCGTCATGAGCCGGACATAATCTTCCTTTATGGCCTCAATATCACCCCCATTCGTATTGAAAGGTATTTTAAGAGCCTTCTCTATTTTGGTCATAAACTCAACAGGGTCCACATTCATTGCCCTCAACTCCTCCTGCTCCGGCTCCGTCAACTGCAGTTCCCTCTTCAGTTTACCGTTCATTCCGAGCTTATGCTTTATCCCCTTGAACATTGCGTTAGGAACCTTCATTACACCAAGCGTAGCAGCACTCTCGCCAAAGTCATATAGCAAGTCTATCGGAAGGATTTCAATGCCGTTCATCATTTTTTCCACCTCGGTACCAGCCGTAAACACTGCAGACTCAGCGCTAAGCACACCGGCAGAAGCCAGCAGTTTCTTGCCACCGGTAAGACCTGCCGTGGCATGACGTATGGGGGTACCAACAGCTCCAACAGCATTACCCGTTGCAAAACCTTTGCCGAATGCACCCAATGCCTTCCCGAAATCTATATTGCTATCGTTAAGGATATCATCGGCCACACTATGTGCAGCATCGTATGTACCTAACGTAATGCCCTGAGCCAATGAACTTTGGAGAATCTTGGTACTCAACTTGTTGATAATTGCACGTTCTGCGATCTTGCTTGCAGCAGCACTTGAGACCCCTCTACCGAACTTCCCGGACATTATGCGCGAGGCTATACGTTTTATTGCCATATTCGTTGCGCCACCTGCAACGCTCGAACCGGCAGCACCAAAGAGTTTGAATGCAGGAATATCGATTAACAGACCACCCACACTTGAAAAGAATTCTTCAGTCCTGTTAGGGTTATAATTGGCAAGGCCTTCCGAATCCAGCCGCGAGAAATCCTCTAGCCCAAGCACATCGTCATGAATGATACGTGCAGTCTTTCCAACAAGAGACTTCTCAAAAGCAGAACGAAGAATATACTCCAGCTCATTATCAGGAGTCCGTTCCTGAATGAATTCTGCATACATCTTATCCCTCAACATAGGTTTGATGTTGAGTTCTATATAATCATCAACATCAAAGCCTCCGGCCTTTGCATATGGTGCGACAAGTGTCCTTAACTTGTCCATATCCAAATTGTCCAATACAGTATTCATGACAAGATTTGGATTTGCCCTTAAGTTCTCTTCGGCATTATACCAGGAAGGCATCAAACCAGGAACTTTTACCCCTTTTCTGTAAATCTCCTTTACCTTTTTATTCAGATCGTCCTTGTAGATATTGAATGTACCTTTAAGACTATCCTTGTAGAAGGTATCCGCGATATCGCTTGCAGCTTCGACTGAACGCGCATAGTTGAAAAGACTTTTCTGCGGTGTATATTCTGGACGGATAAACATCTTCTTATGGTCGAAAAGAAACTTCTCTTTAGCCTTCTCTTCAGGCGTCAGGTCACCATAAATCAATCTTTTTTTCCTATACTCATCGTCGGTAAGAATCTTACTCTCAACCGGAACATATGCGGTATCGGGTGTCAAGACCGGAATACCCATATTGAACTCTCTGGGATTAAATCCGTTCTTGTTTCCCGTTTCTCTGTTCTCTTTCTTTACTTTGTCGTCATCGTTTTCTAATGTAAACATATCCATGAATTTTTATTAGTTATCTTTATAGTCATTCATCCCTACAGATTGCCTGAATCTATTCTTGACGATTCCGGATTCTGCAGTTCTGTTCCTGTAATCGCAGAGCCTGCACCAAGCCCTTGCCGCAATTTTTCATTTGCAACAAATCCATTGTAATCAACAAGCATTGCATTATACCTATCCTTCGCATTACCATACTGCCTATGGTATTCTGACATAAGGTTTGTTGAAAGCGGATAACGTGCACCTATGTTACGACCCAACATCGACATAAGAGTGGATGTAAAATCAAGTACAGCCGCAACATTCGTCTTGTGACGTGCTTCTTGCACACGCCTCTTCTCACGAGCTATCGCATTCTTGTATCTCTGCTGCATCATCTCACTAAAACCATAGTCATCCATAACTGTTATTCCTTCTCATCCTTTTTGTCATCATCTTTATTTTCCTTCTCATCTTCCTCCCTGCCCCATTCGGTTCCAAGGAGTGCATTCTGCAATAAATTAAACCCGTTTCCTGCAGCCGACATAGCCATTCTCTCATCAAGAGAGAGAGCTGCAAGTCCGCTATTCAGCAACGCATTCCTGCTCTGTCTATGCAAAGCATCAACACGACTCTGCCTATCACTGTCGGCCGAGGCAAGGTTACCCATTACCCCTTCCATAGCACGCAGTGTCTGCCCGCTTTTAGCAACCGAATATTCAGGTGTTGCGCCTGTTATTACCGAACGTGCCCTATCCTGCTGGTTCTGTCTGCGCAGAGTGTTCTCGACTCTCTTTATTGCAGCACGTGAAGCAGTGCTACCGAGCAGATTCCCATAATAATTCCTTTTGTACCAGCCATCCTCTTCGGCAAGGGCTTTCCTTCTCAGTTTCTTGGCATCCCGCGCCGCCTTTGCAGAATCGAGCATACCCTTCACACTTGCATAGAGTCCAAGTGCGCCATTAAGTCCTTTGAATACCATAATAACTTTTTTGGTGCAAAGAAAATGTCACCGTCAAACATTGAGGTTGTTGAAATACCAGAAAGGCGTATCAGGAAAGTTATTGGCATTTCAGCAACCTCAATCTGAATAAAGTCATTAACTTCGCGACAAATGACAATTTATGACAAAGAGAAGCAAAAAGGAGTGCATCACGCTTGACGATGTACACAACGAGACACTTGCATTGTTCCATCGCCTCATAAAAAGATTGGAGAGACTCACCACCGATTGCGAGGACCCGGGAACAATAAACCAGGCATTGAAGACAACAGCCGATTTTCTTGTCAAGCTTAACAAGGAGCGTGAAGGAGGAGACGACGGGCTAGGTAATCTGCTCCAGCAGACATTGCACGGTATCGAGGGAGTACAATAATGAATGGGGAAAAACGGCATGCCGTTTTTCCCCATTCATTATTACTTTGCCATATTACTTAACCATCACCTTCCTACCGTTTACTATATATATACCGGGCAATAATATCCGATCAACTTCCGTTCCCCAAATTGAATATATACCATCAAATGTTTCATCTCCATCATTCTCGATTTCCTTTATCGTGGCATATTCTTCATTGATGTTCTCATTCAGCCATTCCATCCTGCGTGTCAACCAATCATCGACAAGAGCCACATCATCCTTGAATTCATTATTCGGCTGATACCAGCGGGCATAATCCAGTTCCTTACACAAATCAATTCTGTTTCCCTTTTCCTTCAGGACTGTATTAAGCTCACTCATTATAATAGAATAGAGTTCAGGTGACATTTCATTCCACACCTTCAAATATTCATTCTTGAATTCATCGATATCCAGAAGATAGGGGAAATAAAAACTATAATCGACATTGTGTATCGATGCCCATCTCCCTTCGTTCTTGAACACGGCATCAAAATCCCACAAAGGTCCCATTTTCAATAGAGACGAATTGGTGGTTTTTGCAGTTGGGGATGTAAAGTCATACTTGTAGAGATAGCGGTTAGTTCCACCGGAATCACCCGTTCCCAATATATCATGCGCAAGGAGCCATGAAGCAAAACTCCCCATATCAATCATAGAGCCTACATTTCCCTTACTCACCAGCAACTCCTCAAACTCCAGCATATATTGCTTTATGTTCTCCAACAGTTCATCTGTAACATCCTCATTGTCGGGATATTTGAATGTAAACCCGACAGGATAAGGGAGTATATTCCCTTTGAAATATTTCTCTTCATTCCACCAATATGCATCATCCTCAATAATAAACCCGGTATAATCAACATTGCATCTTGACGGTCCTTTTTCTATTGCATCGACAAGCAGATACATACCCTTATAATCACCGTTCAGGACAAGGCTGACAACCTCATAATCAGGTTCCCATTCCATCCCGACACACTCGGCAACAGCAATACCAGTGATGAATTTCACCAATTTGGTATCATGAGCTGGCAACAGAACCCATTCCTTACACTGGAAGAACGAATATCCTCTGAAAAGAAGATCGCTTTTCTTTGACAATTTTATCTTATACGGTTTCTTGCCGTTACCGATAGCACTGGTATTACCTCTCAACTTTATTCTTGCACCACCGGTACCCTTTTTATATGCACCGCTCGAATATATGATGTTGCCATCCAATTTTATAGTGAGTTCACCGGTCTGGTACTCATTGCCGGTCAAGCCAACACCCCATGCGCCACTTGGCGGATATACAGCATTGCCTTTAGGTTCCTCTCCGCTATCGGTTGTCATATACAATACAGGAAGCCCCGTTTCTGTCAGTAATGAATCGAGTCTATTATCAATAGTCTGGGAATAAGTTACAGGGATTGCAAATATTGCCAGGATGAATAAAAGCGGTGTCTTCATAGTTCTATCCAATATCTTAAAGAATTCATCTAACACATAAAACTATGGCAAAGATACCACAAAAAAAGAATTTGGCCAAACCGCTACTCACCGATGCTACCTGAGAGAATATCCTGCAATTCACTGGTTATTGCCTGCTGACGCCCCTTGTTATATTCGAGCGTAAGTTCCGAAATAAGATCCGTTGCATTCTCGGTAGCAACCTGCATGGCAATCATACGCGCCGCATGTTCAGCAGTTGCCGAATCGAGGAGAGCTGTGTAAAGGCGTAAGGCAATTACCTTTGGCAACAAAGCCTTCAGCACCTGAGGTATGCCGGGTTCAACAATATAATCGACAGGCATAGAGGCCGGACCATTCTGCGAAGTTCCTGCCACAAACGGGAGGAACAGTTCCCTGACAGGTTGCTGCCTTGAGGCAGAGACATATGAGGTATATACAAGTTCTATTCTGTCGAGTTCCTTTGCTCTGAAACGTTCCATTAAGGAATAGGCCGTATCAGCAACCGCGGTATATCGTGGAGAACCGGCTTGTGCAATAAGAGAGTCATCCGTAACAGTACCCATCTTCTTCGCAGCCTCAGCCATCTTCTTGCCAACGACATATAATTCCACAGCAATGCCTCTCGTCGTATATTCATCAGCAACACTACGCATCAGCTTTATGATATTCGAATTGAAAGCACCGCACATAGTGGAGTTGGATGCAACAGCCACTATTGCCACACGTCCGAGACCGCGTTTTTCAGTATAAGCATTACCGCCCGAAAGCCCACTGATAAAAGCAGAGAATATGGAGTCGAGTTTTCTCTGGTACGGCCGTACCCCTTCCACCGCACTCTGTGCACGGTGCAATTTCGCCGACGACACCAGCTTCATTGCCGATGTAATCTTCTGTGTCGTTTTCACAGAACCTATTCTCTGTTTTATCTCCCTAAGACTCATGCATCAATCTTATATGACAATACCACCTCTCTTGCAGCACTCTCGATATTCGCTTTAACATCTTCGTCTATGACACCTGCAGCCAGCCTGCCGAGTACACTATCCTTGCAACGCGTACGCATTATATCAAGGAATGTCTTTTCAAAGTCCGGTACCAATGACACAGGGATATCCTTGAGCAGGTTGTTTATGCCGCAATAGAGAACGGCAATCTGTTCCTCTACCGGCATCGGTGAGTACTGGCTCTGCACAAGCAGCCTGTTTGTCCTTCTTCCCCTTTCTATCACCATCATTGTCACAGGATCCATTTCACTTCCGAACTTTGCGAAAGCCTCCAGTTCGCGATACTGTGCCAAGTCTATCTTAAGCGTACCCGCTACGGCTTTCATTGATCTTATCTGCGCATTACCGCCCACACGTGACACCGATATTCCCACGTTCACTGCCGGACGGAATCCCTGATTGAAAAGATCGCTCTCAAGATATATCTGCCCATCTGTGATGGATATCACATTGGTAGGGATATATGCCGACACATCACCTGCCTGTGTCTCAATTATCGGCAATGCTGTCAACGAGCCTCCGCCCTTGACCTTGCCGACAAGGCTATGAGGAAGATCGTTCATCTTCTCGGCGACCTCCTGCTGGTTTATAATCTTTGCCGCTCGTTCAAGAAGGCGTGAATGCAGATAGAAGACATCACCGGGATAAGCCTCTCGCCCCGACGGACGGCGCAGGATAAGCGACACCTCGCGATAAGCGACAGCCTGCTTCGACAAATCGTCATATACCACCAATGCATGACGGCCCGTATCTCTGAAGTATTCTCCTATTGCAGCTCCCGCCATAGGGGCATAGTACTGCATGGCAGCCGTTTCCGATGCCGTAGCAGCCACAACCACAGTATAATCCATTGCGCCACGCGTTCGCAGTGTATTCACAATCGAAGCGACTGTTGAGCCCTTCTGTCCTATAGCCACATATATGCAATATACAGGATTCCCGGCCTCGTATGCCGAACGCTGGTTCACTATCGCATCTATGGCTACAGCCGTTTTACCAGTCTGGCGGTCACCGATAATAAGTTCACGCTGTCCTCGCCCGATAGGAATCATGGAGTCAATTGATTTGAGCCCTGTCTGCAAAGGCTCCGAGACCGGCTGCCTGAAAATCACACCTGGAGCCTTGCGCTCGAGTGGCATTTCAAACCTTTCGCCCTCGATATCACCCTTACCGTCAAGAGGTTCTCCCAAAGGAGTAATCACACGGCCAAGCATACCGTCACCCACATCTATGGATGCAATTTTCCTCGTACGCTTCACGGTCATACCCTCCTTAATCTTGTCGGTAGGGCCAAGAAGAATCGCACCGACATTATCCTCCTCAAGGTTCATGACAATAGCCTTTATGCCATTGTCGAACTCAAGCAGTTCATCGGCCTCGGCATTGTACAAGCCATATATGCGTACCACACCGTCGCTTACCTGAAGTACAGTGCCTATCTCGTCGTACTTCATCGTATCCTTGATATCTCTGAGCTGTTCAAGCAACACGCCCGACACCTCGCTAGGTTTTATATTCATCAGACAAGTTTTCTGTTTAGTTTAACCAACCGCTTCCTTGCATTGCTCAGTTGAGTGCTCACGCTGGCATCAAACCTTCTGCAGTCAACATCGCATACAAAGCCGCCGATGATGGAAGGGTCAACAGCCGTATCCATCTCTATTGTACCCTCTTTTGTACCCTTCACAATTGCAGCAACCTTCTCCTTGAAGGCCTCTGTAACAGGTACTGCAGTCGTTAGCGACACAAAGAGAATCCCTTTCCTCTTGCGGTAGAGCGATATGAAACAATGAGCTATGAACAGAAGCAGTTCGACACGTTCCTCTTTCACTACAAGATGCGCAAAACGCTTGAATGAGGATGAGTTCTCAGACACTGCACATATAAGTTCCTCCCGTCTTTTTGCCGGCAACATAGGGTCGCGCAACAGCACGGGGAACTCTTTTATCGTCTGCAATGTATAAAGCAATTGCTTCATATCGGCATACACCCCCTCCTCATCGCCCTGCTCCACCGCATAGTCGTATAGAGCCTTGGCATAGCGCATCGAAATTATACCCGTGTTCATTTCTCACTAGCTTTTTCAACATCAATTGAATCCAGTAGCCTCTCGGCATATTCCTTCTGTCTCTTCTCGTCTGAGAGTTCATCACGAAGAATGGTTTCGGCAACCGAGAGCGAGAGTTCCGCCACCTGTGAACGGATATCACGCATTGCAGCCTCTCTCTCCTGCTGTATCATACGTTTTGTTTCAAGAAGCATCTTTTCCCTTTCGCTCTCCGCCTTATCCTGCGCCTCCTTTATTATCTGCTTACGCATCGTAGCAGCCTCGCGCAGTATCCTTGCCTCCTCTTCGCGTGCATTCTCTATAATAAGATTGCTCTTGTGTTCTGCAGCTGCGAATCTCTTGTTTGCTTCCTTAGCTTTTTTCAAGGAATCGTCAATATACCTCTTGCGCTCTTCAATCTTAGATATGATTACCGGGAAGCCGTATTTATACAGGATAAAGAAGACAATGCCGAATGCCAGAAGCATCCAGAACAACAAACCGGTATCGGGGACAAGAAACGACATCGCTCACTGAATTCCGTTATACAAATAGCACCAGGAAGCACACTACTACGGCGAACATTGCTACACCTTCTATGAGAGCCGCCGAGAGAATCATACCCGAGCGGAGGTCCGAAGCCGCCTCGGGCTGACGCGCCATAGATTCAAGGGCTGTTGAGCCAATGCGGCTTATACCCCAAGCAGCACCTATAACCACAATGCTTGCAGCAAATGCGGCTCCCATCTTGGCGATACTCGCCCACATTGCCGCATCCAATAAAATTGTTGAAATCATAATCTATAAATTTAAGTTAATAAATAATCAATGTTTCTTTGCTTTGTGTTCGGGCTGCGAAAGTCCTATAAAGACCGACGACAACATGGTGAACACAAATGCCTGTATGAACGCCACCAACAGTTCAAGACAGTTCATGAATATCGTAAACAGGACGGATACGAAAGTCATGGCACCGCCTATTCTCGTATCGACCTCCATTGTTATGAATATTATGCACACAATCGCAAGTACTACGGTGTGGCCTGCAAGTATATTGGCAAACAGACGTATTGTAAGCGCAAACGGCTTTACAATGACACCGAAAAGTTCAATGAACGGCATCAAAGGTACAGGTACCTTCAGCCACGAAGGGACATCGGGCCAGAACAGTTCCTTATAGTACTCCTTATTGCCGAACACATTTACAGCAATAAAAGTACACAATGCCAAAGCAAGCGTAACGGCAATATTGCCGGTCACATTCGCGCCGCCCGGAAATATCGGCAGCAATCCCATAATATTGCTCAAGAATATGAAAAAGAAGACGGTCAGCAGATATGGTGCAAACTTCAGGTAATTCTTCCCCACATTAGGCTTTATGATGTCATCAAGGACCATGGTTATGAGCATCTCCATTACCCCGACGAACCCTTTTGGTGCACCATCCTCAATTCTGTGCCTACGATACCACCTGGCCACATAAAGAACAATGAGAACAAGCATGATGGAATATATGAATACCGACACCACCGTTTTAGTGAGCGACAGGTCGAGTACCGGGCGCACCTCATTGCCAAAGCTGTCGAGTTCAACAATCTTTCCCTCATTATCCCCCGAAGTCGATATACGGAATCCCTTGTACTCTTCCTGATGATGGAATACCGACGAGGAAAAACACTCCCACCCCGTACGTGATGAATATACTATTATTGGCAAAGGTATTGATATATGATTGTCACCTATTGCAGTTATATGCCACTCATATGAATCCTTCACATGTTCAAAGATTATACTGCGCACATCCACGCCTCCCTGTCCACTCTCTTTGCACATACCGGCAAAAGGCAGCAGAGAAATGAGAACAAGCAATATGTAACGCAGGCACCTCATCACTTCTTCATGTTTTTTTTAAGCGAGATTATATAAAGGCTTTCCACAGCAAGCAGCAGCAACGAGAATGCAAGGAAATCCATTAGCACCACCACTGCATGTTTCCTGAAAAGAAAACCTATTACAAGCATTGCAAAGAGCGATACAACCATCTTTATGCCTTTGAACTTTGCAAGATTCTTTACCAGAAGAGTACTGTCGAGCCTTTTGGGAACAACAAATATCATCACCACGTATATCAGCCAAAAGTACAATGGCACGCTCCAATGCACCTCGGCGATATATGTAGGAAATATCTGTTTTATCAGCAAATCGCTTGCAAAAGCAAGCACAATCATCATTGCTGTAAACCACAATATTGTCTTCCTCTTGTCAATCATAACATCATATCGTTTCAGGAGTACCGCAGACCGTGTCTGCTGCAGCCCATTCATTCAACACATACGGTTACACAATTCTCCTTCACCTCAACAAATCCGCCGTCTATCGGCATCCTTGTCTCCTCACCTCCGGCACTCCACACCACATCGCCCTTCCGCAAGAGCGAAATGAGCGGAGCATGATTATATAGCACTGTAAAAGGAGCACTGCTTCCCGGAAGCATCACCTTTGTCACCTCCCCGTTGTATAGCATTTTTTCGGGCGAAATTATCTCAAGCATTATAGAACCTTCCATAAGACAAGCACTCATTTCAGTTCATCGAGCATCTTCTTTCCTTTGGCGATAGCCTCCTCAATTGTACCCACGTTCAGGAAAGCCTGCTCAGGTATATCGTCAACCTCTCCGTCAAGAATCATATTGAAGCCACGTATAGTATCCTCTATCGGCACCATCACACCCTTTACGCCGGTAAACTGTTCAGCAACAGTAAAAGGCTGTGACAGGAAACGCTGTATCCTGCGTGCACGGTTCACTGTTGTACGGTCCTCGTCGGAAAGTTCTTCCATACCAAGAATCGATATTATATCCTGCAATTCCTTGTTACGTTGCAGGATACGTTTCACACTCTGTGCCGTCTCATAGTGTTCCTCACCCACAATGTTCGCATCGAGTATTCTGGAAGTAGATTCCAGAGGATCCACAGCCGGATAAATTCCAAGTTCAGCAATCTTACGGCTCAGCACAGTCGTTGCATCGAGGTGTTTGAACGTTGTTGCCGGAGCCGGGTCGGTAAGGTCATCGGCCGGTACATAAACAGCCTGCACCGATGTTATTGAACCATTCACTGTCGAAGCTATACGTTCCTGCATAGCACCCATCTCGCTGGCTAGTGTCGGCTGGTAGCCAACAGAACCCGGCATACGGCCCAACAATGCCGACACCTCGGAACCGGCCTGCGTAAAGCGGAAGATATTGTCGATAAAGAAAAGTATATCATTTGTTTTTCCCTCCTGAGCCCCGGCATCACGGAACGACTCCGCAACAGTAAGCCCCGACAGCGCAACCGAGGCACGTGCCCCTGGCGGCTCATTCATCTGCCCATAGACCAATGTAGCCTGCGACTTCGCAAGCTCCTTGTAATCAATTTTGGAAAGGTCCCATTCCCCTTTCTTCAGTCCCTCTCGGAATTCTTCGCCATAGCAGATGACATTGGACTCTATCATTTCGCGCAGAAGATCATTGCCCTCTCTTGTACGCTCTCCTACACCGGCAAAAACCGAATAGCCATCATGTCCTTTGGCTATGTTGTTTATAAGTTCCATTATCAGCACGGTCTTTCCCACACCGGCACCACCGAACAGGCCAATCTTTCCGCCCTTGCAATAAGGTTCGAGCAAATCTATAACCTTTATACCCGTATATAGCACCTCCTGTACAGTCGAGAGTTCCTCGAATTTGGGTGCATCGCGATGTATAGGGTAAGCACCGCTCTTGTCGAGCATTGCCATACCGTCTATCGACTCCCCTATTACGTTCATCATACGTCCCTTTATCTGCTCACCCACAGGCATTGTAATGGGTTTGCCTGTTGCAATCACCTCCATACCTCTCGCAAGTCCCGAGGTACGGTCCATCGCCACTGCACGTACTGTCTCATCCCCAATATGCTGTTGTACCTCAAGGACAAGGTTCTTGGCATCCGGCATGGTAACGACAAGAGCATCGTGTATTGCCGGAAGCAAAGCTTTCCCGGCATCGTTCACCATGCCGAAGTCCACATCCACCACCGCACCGATTACCTGAGATATTCTACCGCTCAACTGTGACATCGGAATACATTTTAGATTTCATTTATTTATATAACTATATATTGTATGATAGTGTTGAGTGCAAAGATAACAATTTATATGGGAAATCCTAATAAAGCATCTCCATTCTTGCCGTAATTTTAAGCAAAGCGAGAAATCTCATAATCTTTGCTCTCTATTATCTGTTATCTGTACTCTGTTATCTGTTGGCTTCGCCCAAGTTGCTCTCGCTCGGCATAGTAAAAGTAAACTTTTCTCTGCACTCGCTTACTCGCAACTTTCTCTGTTATCCGTTCTCTGTTATCTGTTCTCTGTTCTTTTGTCATACTGAGCAAAGCGAAGTATCTATTTTAAGCGCAGTTTTTAGATCCTTCACATTCGTTCAGGATGACAAGTTCGCGAAGAAAAAAGTCGCGGGTCAACT
>JAFXHQ010000032.1 GCA_017536325.1 Bacteroidaceae bacterium | reverse complement strand
TAACATTGCTGTCGCTTCCCTTGTCACCCTTCTTGCCGTTCACCGCATCTATTATGGCCTCTTCATTCAGGCTGTTGTACTTGTTGCAGTACTCCTTGTGCAGTTCTATTACCTTGTTGAACTTTTCGAGCTCGTCATCGTCGCCCATGACCTTTATTATATTGTCGCGTGCAACGATACGCAGCTTCGGATGCAGTTTCTTGAGCATCTGAAGGTGTATGTTCCCGGCTCCGTAGAAACCTACGGGGTCAATGCCGTCGAGTATGAAATGTCTTTCAATCATTGTCGTTCAAATCATTTCTTCTTTACCTCGGCTTCAAAGCGGCGTGCGGCCTCTCCGCCTTGGCTGCAGGCACAAGGGCCGGTTATGCAGCCTCCAGGGCACGACATTACCTCTACAAGCTTTCCGGGGCATTTGCCTGTCTTTGCATATGCCTTGAGCATAGCAATGTTCTTCTTGTGAAGGTCGGCTATTACAACACCTTCCAGATTTTCGTCGCCCAAGTGGTTCTTTACGGCAGTGAACACACCTGTGGTCTTGGCAAAGTTGTGTGCATCTCGGCAAGCACTCTCTTCGGGAGTGTATGGCATAGTGCTTTCAATGTCAATGCCCATACCTTGTATAATGGCATCAATTTCGCGGAAGGTAAGCACAAAATCCACATTCTTGTCATTGAATCCCTCGGCCTTTTTCGATGCACATGGTGCAATGAATACAGTTACGCACTCCTCACCGAACTTCTCTTTTGCATATATCGCAGTGTAGTGCATTGGAGAACCTGTCGATGATACATATTTTACTATTTCGGGGATATGTTTCTTTGCAAGACTTACATATGCCGGGCAGCAACTTGTCGTCATAAACGGCTGTCCTTCTTCTATCTTTTCCTTAAGTTCTTCAGCTTCGCGGCGTATGGTTTCCTCGGCACCGTACGCAACCTCTATGATATCGCTGAATCCAATAGTCTTCAATGCACCATATACCTGTTCCAACGGTTTTCCGAATTGTGCAAGTACTGCAGGTGCCACCATGGCTACAACCTTTCTGCCTTGGCGCATCTTCTTGAGTACATCGAAAACCTCACACTTGTCGAATATGGCACCGAACGGGCAGGCATTAAGGCACTTGCCGCAGTATATGCATTTTGTCGGGTCGATATGCTCAACGCCATACTCATCTTTTGATATAGCCTTGACAGGGCATGCTTCCTCACATGGTACCGGCATATATATGATAGCGTGGTATGGGCATACCTGATGGCACTTGCCGCAACTTATACACTTGTCGTGGTCTATGTGGGCCTTGTCGTTCTTGTCGTAATATATTGCATCCTTGGGGCAATTCGTGTAGCATGGCCGTGCTACACATCCACGGCAGAGGTTCGAAACCTCATAGTTGATTTTTACGCACGACGAGCAGGCTTCGTCCATAACATGAAGTACGGCACCGTTGTTTATGTCAACACCGTCACGTTCCATCATGCGCTGTACATAGCTGCTCAAAGGATCCATCTCGTTTACCTCGTCCTGCATAGTGAAGCCGAGCATAGCCATTGTCTTGTACTTGACTACTGCACGTTCCTTGTGTATGCAGCATCTTCCCTTAGGCTTCTGGTTGCGTGGGTACATCTTGTATGGCAAGCTGTCAATCCTCTCGAGAAGGTTATCTTCCTTCCACATGGCAACCAATTTCTTTAAAAGTTTATAGCGTACAAACATTACGTTATCGTTATATGCCATTATAATGTGATTAAATTTGCCGTAAAAATAACTAAAAAACATTGAATTCGATTACTTTTGCAATAATGTTTTCCATTTATTTGTAAAAATGAGCAAAAATGATGCCGACGACCTTGTAAATGTGCTTGAAACTGCCCCGGTAGTTCCGGCCGATGTGTGGCGTATGCTACTTACAGACCTTGACGATGCCGGCAAGGAACATATCACGCTCCTTGCACGCAAAGTGGCGCAGTCGCATTTCGGCACAGGTGTATATGTCCGTGCACTTATCGAGATAAGCTCCTATTGCCGTAACAACTGCTATTATTGCGGTTTGCGTTGCAGCAATAGTGCGGCTTCACGTTACCGGCTTGGCAAGGACGATATTTTGGAATCCTGTCGCGTAGGTGCATCTCTCGGTTTCAACACCTTTGTGCTGCAGGGTGGTGAAGATCCTGTACAGAGTGACGAGTGGCTGGCCGATGTGGTCTCTGCAATACGTGCAGAGCATCCCGGCAGAGCGATAACCCTCTCTGTCGGTGAACGTGGCACTGCTGCCTATGAGGCCTTTCGCCGTGCAGGTGCCGACCGCTATCTGTTGCGGCACGAGACTGCCGATGAGGAGCATTATTCACACCTTCATCCCTCTTCGATGAGTGCTTCCGGGCGTCAACAATGCCTTTATGAACTGAAAAGACTTGGCTATCAGGTGGGCAGCGGAATGATGGTGGGTTCTCCTGGGCAACAGACCGCCCATCTTGTCGAGGACCTTATGTTCCTTGACAGGTTACAACCGCAGATGATAGGCATAGGCCCCTTTATCCCTGCTACAGGAACGCCTTTTGCTGCTGAACCTCACGGCAGTGCCGGGATGACATTGTTGCTGATATCGTTGCTTCGCATCCGCTTCCCGTCGGCTCTCATTCCTGCAACTACTGCGCTTGCCACTTTGTTGCCCGATGGTACAATCCGTGGCATACTCGCCGGTGCTAATGTGGTAATGCCTAACATTACACCGGCTGTTTACCGTAACAGATATACGATATATGACAATAAGAAATCGACTGGGAGTGAGTCGGCCGAACAGTTGACGCTGCTTTCCAATGATTTGGCCAAAATCGGCTACAGGATTGACTTTAGTCGCGGAGATTATGAGACAGGGGAGGAGTAGATTTGATGATATTGTCCCCCTGTTCTTGGGAGCCGAGCAAACAGAGGGGGTAATTATAGAAAATAACATAGACATTTAGAAAATAACATAGACATTGAAATATGTATAATCCGAAATCAACAACAGCAACCGAGTTTATAAGTGACAGCGAGATACGCTCCACAATGGAATACGCCCGTGAGAACAGCAACAACAGTGAACTGATAGAGAGAATACTTGCCAAGGCTGCCGAAGCTAAAGGCATAACACACCGCGAGGCAGCACTGCTGCTCGAGTGCGAAGACCCGGCAGTGATAGAGCGCATCTACGCACTTGCCAATGAGATAAAGCACCGCTTCTACGGCAACCGCATTGTAATGTTCGCACCGCTTTACCTCTCGAACTACTGCGTCAACGGCTGTATCTACTGCCCCTACCACGCAAAGAACAAAACTATCCGGCGCAAGAAACTGACTCAGGAAGAGATACGTGCCGAGGTCATTGCCTTGCAGGACATGGGACATAAGCGTCTGACTCTGGAAGCCGGTGAGCATCCTCTCAAGAACCCGATAGAATATATCCTTGAGAGTATAGAAACTATCTACAGCATAAAGCACAAGAATGGAGCCATACGCCGTGTGAATGTAAACATCGCTGCAACAACAGTCGAGAATTACCGTCGTCTGCGCGATGCCGGGATAGGTACATATATACTCTTTCAGGAGACATATAATAAGGAGAATTACGAAGCGCTTCATCCCACCGGTCCAAAGAAGGATTATGCTTGGCACACCGAGGCTATGGACCGTGCAATGCAAGGCGGCATAGACGATGTGGGTATCGGTGTGCTGTTCGGGCTTGAGACCTATCGCTACGATTTCATAGGCTTGCTTATGCATGCCGAGCATCTTGAGGCAACATACGGGGTAGGGCCGCATACAATCAGTGTACCGCGCCTGTGCAAGGCCGATGATGTTGACACTGCTGATTTTGAGAATGCGGTGCCCGATAATATTTTCTATAAGATAGTGGCAATCATACGTATAGCCGTCCCTTATACCGGTATGATAATCTCCACCCGTGAGAGCGCAAAGAGCCGCGAAAGACTCCTTGAACTTGGCATCTCGCAGATAAGCGGCGGCTCGCGCACCAGTGTAGGGGGCTATGTGAGCGAGGAGACACCCGATGAGAACTCCGCACAGTTCGATATTGCCGACCATCGCTCGCTCGATGAGGTAGTGGGGTGGTTGCTCGACCTTGGCCATATACCAAGTTTCTGCACCGCCTGTTACCGTGAAGGCCGCACCGGCGACCGTTTTATGACACTGCTGAAGAACGGGCAGATATCAAACTGCTGCCTGCCCAACGCCCTGATAACACTTAAGGAGTATATTCGTGACTATGCATCGCCGGCAACCCGTGAAAAGGCCGAGGCTATGATAAAGCGGCTGCTTGCCGATGTCCCCAACGAGCGCGTGCGCAGCAAGGCAGTGGAATATCTTTCAAAGATAGATAACGGCGAGAGGGATT
>JAFXHQ010000031.1 GCA_017536325.1 Bacteroidaceae bacterium | reverse complement strand
CGACTTCGGACGCTCGGCAAACCAGACAATAACAGTCAGGTTAGGATACGCAATAAGGATTCTTTAAGGCTACACATAATAAAATCAGACACAAACTTTTGTTTGTGTCTGATTTTATTATGTTGAAAAAGATTATCTTCCTTTGTACATATCATCGTAGTACTTCTCATACTCTCCGCTTGTGATGTTGTCCATCCACTCTTGGTTGTCGAGATACCACTGCACGGTCTTTTCAATACCCTCCTCGAACTGCAGGCTGGGCTCCCAACCGAGCTCCTTCTGCAATTTTGTGGAATCGATAGCATAGCGCAAGTCGTGGCCGGCACGGTCAGTAACGTATGTGATGAGGTCGAGCGATGCGCCTTCAGGGTTGCCCAACAAGCGGTCAACGGTCTTTATTATTACCTTTATGATGTCGATATTCTTCCACTCGTTGAAACCGCCGATGTTGTATGTGTCTGCAACCTTGCCGTTGTGGAAAATGACATCAATTGCACGTGCGTGGTCAACCACATAGAGCCAATCGCGTACATTCTCGCCCTTGCCATAGACTGGCAACGGCTTGCGGTGACGTATATTGTTGATGAAGAGCGGTATCAGTTTCTCCGGGAACTGGTACGGGCCGTAGTTGTTCGAGCAGTTTGTCACTATTGTAGGCATGCCGTATGTATCGTGGAATGCGCGTACGAAGTGGTCACTGCTTGCCTTTGAAGCCGAATAGGGGCTGTGCGGATTGTACTTTGTCGTTTCGTAGAAGAAATCCTTGCCATACGCCAGATGATGCTCGCCCGATGACGCGGTTGTAGTGAACGGAGGCTCTATGCCTTCGGGGTGGCTCAGTTCAAGCGCGCCATATACCTCGTCGGTAGAGATATGATAGAATCTCTTGCCTTCATACTTTTCGGGCAACGACTCCCAATAGAGCTTTGCTGCCTGAAGAAGCGACAGGGTACCCATCACGTTTGTACGTGCAAAAGTGAACGGGTCCTTTATTGAGCGGTCAACATGGCTCTCGGCTGCAAGATGTATGATGCCATCAACATTGTTGTCAACCATAAGTCTGTACATTGTATCGAAGTCGCAGATATCGGCCTTCACGAATGTGTAGTTAGGCTTCTCCTCTATATCCTTCAGGTTGGCAAGGTTGCCTGCGTAGGTAAGCTTGTCAACATTTATTATATTGTATTCGGGGTATTTGTTCACGAAAAGGCGTACTACATGGCTGCCTATGAAGCCGGCACCGCCGGTAACTATTATACTGCGTTTCATACCTTAATATTATTTATTAGCTTTAATTCTTTTAATGCAATACTCCATGGACTCTCTCCAGTGCGGAATGTCTATATCGAAGGTATTCTTTATCTTTGTCTTGTCGAGCACTGAATACGGCGGACGTGTAACCGGCGATGGAAACTCGCTGCTGTGGCACGGGCTGATGCGGCAGTTTGTATTGCCGGCAGCTGCTGCAATCTCCACTGCAAAGTCGTACCATGAGCATACGCCTTCGTCCGAGAAGTGGTAAATGCCTTCGTTGCCTTCATATACTCCGGCTTCGATAATTGAAAATATTGCCAGTGCAAGGTCGCCGGCATATGTTGGCGTGCCTACCTGGTCGAAGACGACATTGAGCTGTTCGCGCTCGGCCGTTAGGCGCATCATTGTCTTCAGGAAGTTGTTTCCGAACTCACTGTAGAGCCATGCCGTACGGAAGATGAGTGCCTTGCAGCCGCTCTCCTTTATTGCAAGCTCTCCGTTGAGTTTTGTACGTCCATATACCCCAAGAGGATTCACCGGCATATCCTCGGTGCGAGGGGTGTTCCCGTCAAGGCCGAATACATAGTCGGTAGAGACGTGGAAAAGCGTGCCGCCTACCTCTTTCATAGCACGTGCAAGGTTGCCCACTGCCGTTGAGTTTATGAGTTCTGCTGTTGCTTCATCGCTCTCGGCCTTATCGACATTGGTATATGCGGCGCAGTTGACTATGATTTCTACCGCATTCTCCTTTACTGCTGCAAGGACTGCATTCGCATCTGTTATATCGAGTTCTGCAACATCGGTAAAGATGTAGTTGTTGGGCGATACTGCACCTAGGCGGCGCATCTCATTGCCCAGCTGGCCGTTTGCTCCTGTTACAAGTATATTCATTTCAATAAAGTTTTTCGTTATAGTCGAAGAGATATTCCGCCTCTCTTATATTCTTGCTCAGTTTGTCTTTTTCCGAAAGCAGCACCTTGTCGGCCGGGATTCTCCAGTCTATGGCCAGATCAGGGTCGTTCCAGGCTACAGAGCCTTCGCTCTCCTTGCAGTAGAAGTTGTCGCACTTGTATTGGAAGACGGCCTCTTCGCTCAGAACGGCAAAGCCGTGTGCAAAGCCGCGCGGTACGAAGAACTGGCGATGGTTCTCCTCGGTCAGTTCCACTGCAACGTACTTGCCGAATGTAGGAGAGCCCTTGCGTATATCTACTGCAACATCGAGCACTGCGCCTTTTATGCAGCGCACAAGCTTGCTCTGGCAATATGGCGGTTTCTGGAAATGCAGGCCACGCAACACACCGTACGATGACTTTGACTGGTTGTCCTGCACGAATGTGGTGCGGCACACCTTTTCCTCGAACTCACGCTGCGAGAATGATTCGTAGAAGTAGCCACGGTCATCGTTGAAAATGCGTGGTTCTATTATTACAACGCCTTCAATATCTGTCTTTATTACTTCCATATCGATTAATCTGCATTTGCGGACGTACGTTCTACTTCATCAATCACCTTGAGAAGGTATTTGCCGTACTGGTTCTTTATCATGGGCTGTGCAAGCAGCTGCATCTTCTCTCTTGTTATCCATCCTTTGCGGTATGCAATGCCTTCGAGGCAGGCTATCTTCAAGCCCTGACGTTTCTCTATCACTTCCACGAAGATGGATGCCTCGGCAAGCGAGTCGTGTGTGCCAGTATCGAGCCATGCGAAGCCACGTTCCAGTGTCTGTACCTTCAGTTCTCCGTCGGATAGGAAACGTTGGTTCACAGTGGTAATCTCGAGTTCTCCTCGTGCCGATGGTTTTATATTCTTTGCAACCTCTACAACCTTGTTGGGGTAGAAATAGAGACCTACGACTGCATAGTTGGACTTCGGTTCTGCAGGTTTCTCTTCAATAGAGAGGCAATTGCCCTCTTTGTCGAATTCCGCTACACCATAACGCTCGGGGTCATCGACCCAATAGCCGAACACTGTTGCCTTGCTATCTTCTTCTGCCGCACGCACTGCCTCAGCAAGCATCCTTGAGAAACCGTTGCCGTGGAAGATGTTGTCGCCAAGTACAAGACATACCGAGTCATTGCCAATGAACTCTTCGCCAATTATGAAGGCCTGTGCAAGACCGTCGGGAGATGGCTGCTCGGCATACTCGAACTTGACGCCGTAGTCGCTGCCGTCGCCAAGAAGACGCTTGAAGCCGGGCAGGTCCTGAGGGGTGGAGATTATCAGTATCTCCCTTATTCCGGCAAGCATGAGTGCCGAAATGGGATAGTATATCATCGGCTTGTCGTAGATGGGAAGCAACTGTTTGCTCACTCCTTTGGTTATGGGGTAAAGGCGTGTGCCTGAACCACCGGCAAGAACTATTCCTTTCATAAGAAAATATATTTTAAATTATTTACCACGTTCATTACATTTACAATGTTTCCTGACCTGACGATATACTACCAAACCATGCATCACGGAGAACAATAGTATAAAGAGGAGTGAAACGAGCCATACCTGCCATAACGATGCCGGAACAAAATCGGATGATGATTCCTGCATCATTGCCGAGAAGTACGGATATATGATCGTTGTCAACAGTGCTGCGACAATCCATACGAATGTGTCAATCACCAGAACTGTCAACTGATATACCATTGCAATTTTCCTTACAGAATATCCCATTGAGAACAGGTTGACAATCTTTTCCTTGTTCTTCTCTATCAGCAGGAGTATGCTTACAACAAGAAGGAAGAATGCCATGAGAGAGAAAAGGAATCCTACAACAATGACAACCAGCAATATTCCATATATGAACGACTGCAGCCGTACGTGAGAGGAGTCCCCTTCCATTACGTACCCTTTTTCATCGAGATATTCAAAGAGTGAATCCTCAAAATCACCGGCATCGGTTGTCAATATCAGTCTCGAAGGGCTGCAATCGGCATCAGGGGCATACTTTTCATTCAGCTCCTTCATGAAATTCCATGGCACAAGTATCGTATTTATCTTATTTGTAAGGCCGCATACCATTGCATTATAATCTACACGTCCCTCTTCGGTATCGAAATATATACGTAACGGGAAAGTACCCAACAGGTCGTCCGTTATCTGCGGAAGACCATTTGCAGCTGCATAGCCATAATTATATAGATTAAGGTAATTCCTGGGAAGAATTACAGGCAGCAATTTTGTGTCGAGATCTGCATCCCATACCCTATCTTCATTGCCTACAGCACTGTAATCATCCTTTATGAATTCATCGGGAACTGCCTCAAGAAAAATGTCCGACGAAAGTTTTGCTTGTCCTAGTGCAAATGAAGCCTTCACCTCTATTTGCGAAGCAACAAACTCTCCAACCGACGATACAGAGGAGAGTTTCTCAAGATCCTTTATCTCGTCCTCGCTGAATACCGGACGCTCTGCGAGAATACTCTCTACAGGTTTTGTCACTACAAGATAACCGGCCGAGAGGATCTGGTCTCCACCGGTAGAGAAGGATTTGAAATCCTTGTAGCCCTGTACTCCGGAGAGCACAATAAGGCCACCGACCAAATTTATAAGGACAAAACCAAGTATTTGTCCCAGACTTATATTCTGACGTAGAAGTTTAAACAATAGTTTCATTGTATTTCTTTAATCACAAGGTTGTACTACAAATATAGAATCTCATCATATTCATAGGGCAACCTATAACCGATGGAGGTTACAATAACACCTACCCCATCCTTTTCCTGCCGTTCACGCAACATGTCGGTCATGATGGCTGCATTGCCTTCATCAAGATGACTGATAGGTTCATCGAGCAAGATAAAATCGAAAGGCTGACACAAAGCACGTACAAAAGCGACACGCTGCTGCTGACCGAAAGACATTCTGCCACATGGTCTGTCAAGATGGTCTTCAAGGCCAAGACGCACAAGCATTGCACGTACCTCTTTTTCTGTTGTATAACCGGTTATCTGATTCTTAAGCATAACATTGTCAACTGAAGATAGCTCCGGGAAGAGTCTATGTTCCTGGAACATCATTGCAAGTATCTTTTGACGACGTAAGAGCATATTGGAATACCCGCCAGGCAAAGCGTTTCCATTTCCGTCGTTCAGGATGATATTGCCTACATAGTCATTACGCAATCCACACAGAAATGAACAGAATGAACTTTTTCCACGACCCGATGTCGCTTCAATAAGATATGATTTGCCTCTCTCGAATGTAACGACATTGTTCCATACCTGAGATACCGGACCATCCTGTGGATTATCGGTAAAGAGTTTCAGGTTTACATTGTCAAAAACTATACTTTGAATCATATTCTACTAATTATTGGGCTATTCACCCATAGAACTACGACTTTTACTATTTTCCACCTGCCTGCAGGCAGGTGGAAAATAAATCTATATTACATCATAGTCTGCAATGCTGTATCCAAAACCTGCTTCAGGATATTCTCACTCTTGTTTTCAAGATTGAGCTGCATTTTGGCATTGGTAATACTTGGGATATCGAGCACCAGATTATCCAACATACGAAGGAATTCCATAGCTTCATCTTCGATATGGTTGGCTACTTGTTCTTCAATGATCTCATTTACTATTCTTGACAAATAGAACACACCGCCACAGGTTATTCCATTTATAGTCTCGTCAGAAGCGATATTGTAGGCAAGAGGCTCGATACCATTACCGGACTTCATATTGTCATATACATTCTCGGGAACAAAGAAGATGGCATTCTCCTTATACATCAGATAGTAATCGTACCCTTTCTTATACTCACGGCCTGAGTAGTAATCATAATACCTGTTAGCGTTTAGAGAATATACATCACTATCTACACCGGAAATCTCGTCACCGAAGGTATCTATCAACATATCAAAGATCTTTCTATCGGTACAATCGACAATCACCATATATTGCGGACGTTTCTCACGTCCCAGAAGTTCAACCGGCAACATCGCAAAAGTATAATCTCCACTCAGGCTCTTGAATACAGAGGAGTCTAGGCCAAAATAAGACAACATGGCATCGACATCCATTTCTGCAGGGAGAAGTTTCTGCACTGCATCAAGATCCATAGCAACAGTTGCAACAGCCAAAGCATCGGACGGTATATACTTCAGATGCTTCTTCGACGGAGCTGCCCATATATTCTTTAATGCATCAATATACTCGTTTGATCCCAGTATCTCAACCTCGCTCAACACATTGCCATCACCGAAATTCAAATCAAGCATAAAAGAGATATCCTTATACATTTCAGCATAGAGAGCGAGCGAAGAGTCATAATTGCCCATCAGTTCGTTAATTTGCTTGAATATGCCACCCATATCCACGAACAATGCTGCATCGTCATTCTGGCTAAAGAACTGATCATATTTAGGATTGTCAACAGCCTTTGGCATCTGATAATCAAAGTACTCATTTATATCATACTTCGAATTCAAATCTCTTTGGTCTGCAATGAACACAAGCATATCGTCATTGTATGCCAAAGCACTCTCCTCCTCATATGTTTCAACATATGTCAAACCGCCTTCCTCGGATATTCTTATGCCGGCATCGGCAAAGAGGTTGAGATTCCTGGTAAGAGCAGCTCTGTCCGATACTGCGGCGGTAACAATCATACGATGTTCATCAATCATCGCAAAAACTACCGGTTCATCGACATTTATACCGAAATTGCTCGGGTCCTTCATCACTTCATCAACCAATTTCTTGTATTCTTCTGTTAGCTGA
This sequence comes from Bacteroidaceae bacterium, assembly GCA_017536325.1. Taxonomy (GTDB): domain Bacteria; phylum Bacteroidota; class Bacteroidia; order Bacteroidales; family Bacteroidaceae; genus HGM04593. The sequence continues at coordinate 1,905 of JAFXHQ010000031.1, read as the reverse complement.
CCGGAAGCAAGCGATACCAGACTCTTTATTGTGCTGTTGTTAAGAACATCGGAATCATCTACCAGATTTCCGACATTAACCTTAGCCATAAGCAACGAATTATCGGGGATGGCATTCAGATGCTTGCTTGTGCCACCACCCATAAAGGCAACTGCTGCAACAACAACCGCTGCAACCAATGCTACAGGTAATAGAATTTTCTTTTTCATAATTCAGTAATATTTATATTCAAATCAAATTCAAAACGTTAATTATTCTTTTATCAGCTCGAACTCTGCACCTGATGCGAAATCCTGACCGTTCTGTGAACTTGTTGCTGTGAAGCGGACATAACGTGCCTTTACTGCCTTCTTGAACAGTACAGTCTTCTTATCGGCATTGTTCTGGAACTCACCCTCGGCAACCAGTGACCAGTTCTCACCATCAACGCTCACCTCAAGCTTGTAACCCTTGATATTACCATTGGGACCATCCTGACGAGGCATGTACTTGAAGCCCTTGATAGAAACCTCATCGTTTGCATCGAACTCAATCCAGTGAGGATAGTTTGCAACTGTTACAGAATACATTGAGTGCCATATTGTAGATGGATCACCGTCGAGCATCTTGTCTGGACCGCTACCAGGTTCTGAGCTTGAAGATGCCTTTACAAGTACCGGCACCGATGTTATCTTATCGTAAGTGTATGTAGCCTTGAGATCCGGAGCTGACTTTTCCCAAACCGTGATGTTGCCACCGGCATTCATATCGACAGGAGCAGTGTATTTTGTAGCCTTGCCCTTCTTGCCTATCTTGTAGTATATTTCGGAACCCGGCTTGTTGCAACTCATCTTCACGATACCGCGGAGATCACGTGAAACAAGTACCGGTGTTACGCCGGAAGCCTTCACATCAGCCTTTGCGACATAATCGTCACCGGCCTTTACAGGACGCATAATGAAGCCCATTGTATTCTCGCCGCCCTTAACGAGCTGGTGATCGAGAGCATAACCCTGACCGCAGCTTGCACCGCCAAGACCGGTAACCTTAGTATCAATATTGAACCATGTACCCGATGAAGCAGGGAGCTGATGCGGATGACCGGCCTCGGTCATCTCAACAGCATTCCAAGGAAGCGCACTTGTACACATACCCTCTGTTGCAACAAACATCACTCCGTTTCCGTTGTCGTTTGTAAGCGCAGCCCAACGGACATCCTCGCGGTTTGCCATATCCTGTGGTTTAGGGAACGGAACGAACTGGTCAGCAACCTTACTGCTGAACTGCTGTACATACGCTCCGTCGCAACGGTCATTGTAGTTGTTCCATGGACCACGGCCATAATATGAATAATTGCTGAGTTCAGAAGGCAACTGTATCTCGAAGCCCAGACGTGCAACAATCTGGCTTGCCTCGGAACCAACAATAACGCTATTGAGTTCAACCGAACCGTCGGGATATACAGTCCAGATTCTGTTGGAAATGAAATGGAACGCATTAGGCGCCATATCATGCTCCGACTCAACAATTTCGAAGCTGCTGTTAGGCAAACGGTTGCATCTTGCCTGATGCTTTGCCTGTGTGCGTACGATATACTGCAGCACAACAGAGCCGTCCTTGTTCTTCTTTGAAGTGAACGAGAGAACGCTATCCTGCAAGTTGTGCAAGCCAATTGCGAACCAACGGTTGAAGAACCATGTATCGTTATCGACAGGCGCACGGAAGGCACTCAGCTTCATTGACTTGCCACCCTCAAGAACTGTTGTACCGTCGTAATCTACGCTGTAGAACAAGCCTTTGTTATTGTCGAATACAATTCTGAATGAGTTGTCAGCACCCGTAAGGATTGTCTGCGCTGCAGCCTTGTCATTTTCCACTGTTACCTTTGTGCCGTTGTTAGCGACATCAGCAATGAATGCACTCTTG
>JAFXHQ010000030.1 GCA_017536325.1 Bacteroidaceae bacterium | reverse complement strand
GCCCATGGCAGTACACTCGCAGTGCCAGCCTGGGAAGCCGTTGCTCCAGGGCGAAGGCCAGCGCATGATATGTTCGGGCTGCGCGCATTTCCATAGCGCGAAATCGGCAGGGTTACGCTTCTCCTCCTGGCCGTCGAGCTGACGTGTGGTGTTCAGCACATCATCGAGGTTACGTCCCGACAGGATTCCGTACTTGTGGTCCTTGTCGTACTTGGCGACATCGAAATATACAGAGCCTTCGCTCTCATAGGCATAGCCGTTGGCAAGTATCTCCTTGACAAGCTCTATCTGCTCAATGATGTGCCCCGAAGCATGAGGCTCTATGCTTGGCGGAAGGACGTTCAATGCCTCCATTACCTTATGATAATGCAGGGTGTATTGCTGAACGACCTCCATTGGCTCAAGCTGCTCAAGGCGTGCCTTCTTTGCAATCTTGTCCTCACCCTCATCGGCATCATGCTCAAGATGACCGACATCAGTTATATTACGTACATACCGTACCTTATATCCGAGGTCCTTCAGATAACGAAAGAGCACATCGAATGTTATCGCCGGTCGTGCATGGCCTAAATGGGCCGGTCCATAGACTGTAGGACCGCACACATACAGCCCCACATTGGGTGCGTGGAGCGGTTCGAACAACTCTTTCTTGCGAGAGAGCGTGTTGTATATCATGAATTTGTTTTCCATATCGGTTTATATAATGTTATTATTATTAGCAATAGAGGCTTTTACTTGAACTTACGTGTTGCGTTACGGTTCATCTTCTTGCGCTCCTTATCGGGTTGCTGCTTTGTAATTTCCAAAGGTTTCTGCTCATTCAATGGCAGATTGATATCCCAATCGTCCTGTGAGTATTCAAAAAGAGCCCTCAAGTCGAGTGAATGGTGATAGTAATAGACCTTTTCAGGTTGTATGCCCTTGGCATAGTCCCCAGTGTCCCATTTACCGTTTCCGTTCTCGTCAAGGATAATACGCATATAGTATGTCCCCGGCTTTACGAAATAGAAAGCACAACGGCCATTCTCGCTACGGGTAACCTTTACGGCATTGCCTTTAGAATTGAGCAACTGCACTATAGCATTGTTCCCGACACCATTCACGTTCAAGTACAATACGGCATAATCCTCGAGCGGACGGAAAATAATCTCCTGCCTGTACTTGTCCGACACAGCACCATAGAGTCCCTTGAATGCAGCCGAATCGGCTTCTATAAGGAATTTCTCCTTCGGACGCCATTCGGCGAACACCTCATATTCCCTTATATTGCGAGGGTTCGGTACAAAACGGAAATCGGCCGGCACCCATACAGAATCGACAAGATGTGACAGACGGATAGCCGCCGTATCCACAGCCATGAGCGGTTCATCAAATGAGAAGATGAAATTTCCGTCAACATCCGATGACGCAGAGCCATTGAAACGTACCTTGAGAGGTGTGCCCTTTGGAATATATACCGGAGGATTGTTCTCGTCATAGTCGGCCGACTTTCTCGCTCTCTTCAAGAATTCCTTCTCTTCGTCCTCAAATATTTTCTGTTCTCTTTTCCTTACAGTCTCCCAACGCTTCTTGCATGCAAGATAAAGGGTATCGACCTTATCGACCATAACCCCAAGCGAATCGGGAACCTTATATGTGACAGTCATGTCCAAAGTGTCGGCACGGTAGAATGCAGAGTCTTTAAGCCAATATGTCAGTGTATCCATCCTTTCTGATGCCTCAAGCACATACTTGTCGGAAAAATCGTAGCCCAGGCCATTTATAACAGGCATCTCATCATTAGGTGCTGCAAAATAGAGGGTAAACTTCCTATGATCGTCGCGCTGTGACTTTACAAGATACTGCACAAGCAGTTCCTCGGTGAATGCACGTAACACCAGGTCATCGGGCATGAAACGTGTGTAGTTTACGAAACGTATCGAATCGACCGTTACGCTGTCGCGCCAAACAGTATCGGGACGTACCGCCGGCATTGCATATGGTGTCACCAGTTCATCCATAAAGGCCAGACGTTCACTCTTCTGGTCAAAGAGGTTGTTCTGGTTCGCATCGGCAAGGGCATATACACGATAACTGCCCGGAGCTATTCCCTTTATAGTAAAACGGCCACGGGAATCGGTACGCGACACTCTCTCGAACGGAAGCTTTACAAAAGCGGAATCATCGGGATTGGAATGCAAACCAACCACCATACCTTTTATAGGCTCAAGGTCTTCGGCATTGAGAACTGTACCCGACACAGCAAATGTATCTACCGTTGTGCCGGTCGAAAAGACATAGGCAAAATTCTCGTACGGATTACCCTCATTGTTATCTGCTATAGCATCGTTGAAATCTATTGAATAGGTGGTATTAGGGATGAGACTATCCTTCAGCTCCACGGTCACGCGCTTGCCACTGTATTTTATTTCGGGCATCTCCACCTGCGGCGGGGAGACAATGACCTTCTCGAAGGCATTCACAAGCTTTATATTCTCGTCGAATTCAAGAACAATCCTGCCCTCCTTGACATTTGTAGCATTCAGCCCCGGCGAGGAGTTGAGCAATACAGGCGGTTCCTCGTCGTAGGGACCACCGTCGGGCGAGCCGATACTTGCACAGGCAACGAGCATAAGCAGCAAAGCCGATGGAATTATCTTATCTATGATTCTCATTCTCACTAATCATTTATTCATCTGCATCAATTCTTCGATATACTGGCGGCTGTTGCTCAGTCGCGGCACCTTATGCTGACCTCCCAGTTTCCCTTTGCTCTTGAGCCAGTCATTGAAAAGGTTCTCACGCGCCACCACTATCTCAAGTTGCTGCATAGTCTTGTTCTTGAAACGCTTTGCCTCGTAGTCGGAATTCAACTGTTGGAGGGTGAGGTCAAGTATCTCTGTAAACTTCTCCAAAGATTCAGGAGCCTTGGCAAACTCTATGAGCCACTGGTGACGGCACTGGGCATTGGCATCCATAAAGACAGGTGCTGCTGTATATTCCTGCACCTGAGCGCCGGTCTCTGCACATGCCTTCTGCAGCCCTTTTTCGGCATTATCCACAATAAGTTCTTCACCGAATGCATTGATGAAGTGCTTTGTTCGTCCCGAAATGATTATCTTGTACGGATCCTTGCTCATGAAGCGCACTGTATCACCAATCATATAACGCCATAGGCCACAAGAGGTCGATATGAGCATTGCATAATTCTTGCCAACTTCTACCTCCCAAAGAGGAAGAACGCGTGGATTAGGCGAGTCCAGATCCTCAAACGGAATAAACTCGTAGAATATATCGTAATCGATCATGAGCAGCATGGCCGGGTCGGAAGGGTCATTCTGGATACCGAAGAAGCCTTCACTCGCATTATATGTCTCCATATATTTCATGTCGCTCTTGCGGATTATCTGAAGGTATTGTTCACGATAGGGGGTAAATGCAACACCACCATGGAAAAAGACCTCGAGATTCGGCCATAGCTCCTCGACGCTGCTCTTGCCCGTAATGTCGAGCATGTGCTTGAGCACAGCCATCATCCACGAAGGCACACCCGACAAGTTCGTAACATTCACATTGCAGGTGGCGCGGGCAATCCTCTCCATCTTCTCCTCAAAGTCACCGAGCAGAGCTATATCCTTACCCGGAACACGCATCATGTTTACGAATGCACTGCAGTTCTCTATGAGAATGGCACTTAGGTCACCGACAAGCGAACCAGAAAGATTATAGTTGGGTGCATGACTACCTCCAAGAATAAGGCCCTTTCCTGAGAATATACGACTATGCGGATTGTTGGCCACATACTGTGCGACCACATCAAACCCACCCTTATAATGCGCCCTCTGCAAACCATCCGGAGTCACCGGTATAAACTTGCTCTTGTCGTTTGTTGTACCGGATGATTTCGCATACCACTTGCAACGCCCTTTCCAGAGCACATCCTTCTCGCCATGACGCATACGGTCTATGTATCCTTTCAGGGACTCATAATCCTGCACGGCAACCGACTTCGCAAACTGTTCGTAATTCTTTATACCTGCATAGTTATGCTTAATACCCCACTCTGTACCGGAAGCCTTGCCTACAAGATGCTGCAATACCGAACGCTGTATCCCTTCGGTATCTGTCGCATATCTCGCAATCTTCTTCACCCTGCTCTTGAAAACAGGTTTCATCAACGGTGTCAGGTTCATAATCGTTTACAAATTAAGTTTTTCATTCAGGGCTGCAGAAGCAGCCCTGAAAGAATTTATTTTGAAGTCTTGAATATCTTTTCTCCCTCTTCAAGGAATTCCTTGAAAGCTTCCACATCAGTGTCGTGGGCACGTGCACCCACCAACGGTTCTCCGTTGCCGTCAACTATGACATAGAAAGGCTGTGCATTGGCACCGAATTTATGACGCTGCAGATAAGCCCACTTGTCACCGACCGTCTCCAAAGTTATCTTCGTGCCATTCTCCTCAACTTCGTAAGGCTCTGCCAACGGAGTCCTGTCATCGACATAAAGGGATACTACAACATAATCCTCTCTAAGTATAGGAACGATCTCGTCATTGCTAAGCACATCGGCCTCCATTTCGCGGCAATTGACACATCCATGTCCTGTAAAGTCAAGCATTATGGGTTTGTCCTCACTGCGGCTCATCATTATGGCCATATCATAATCGTCGGTATTCGGTTTGAACGTATTGTCGAAGAGATTGAAGTCCTGCGTATGCATTGGAGGTGCAAACGCGCTGATCGCATTACATGGAGCACCCCAGAGACCCGGAATCATATACACCGCAAATGCCAATGACAACAGACCACCGAAAAAGCCAGGGACAGAAGTAGTCTTGTCCTCCGGATCATCGTGCGGGAAACGTATTATCTTCAACAGATAAAGTCCCAAGAGTGCGAACAATACAATCCATATGGCAAGGAATGTCTCGCGGTCAAGAATACCCCAGTGCATTGTAAGGTCTGCCACCGAGAGGAACTTCAAGGCAAATGCAATCTCTACGAATCCGAGGACAACCTTTACTGTGTTCATCCAACCGCCTGAGCGTGGTGTCTGCTTCAATAGGGAAGGGAACAGTGCAAAAAGTGTAAAAGGCAATGCAAGAGCCAGCGCAAAGCCGAACATACCCATTGCAGGACCGAATATGGCACCGGCACTGGTCATCTCAACGAGCAGGAAACCGATGATTGGGCCTGTACAAGAGAATGATACAAGAACCAAAGTGAATGCCATAAGGAATATGCTTAGCAGGCCTGTTGTACTGCTGGCCTTGTTATCGACCTTGTTGGTCCATGATGAAGGCAGTGTCAGTTCGAATCCTCCAAGGAATGATGCACCGAAGACAACCAGCATCAGGAAGAAGAATATATTGAATACCGCACTGGTGGATAGTGCATTGAGTGCACCTGCGCCGAATATCATTGTAACAGCAAGACCAAGCACCAGATAAATCACGACAATCGATACACCGTAGATGCAGGCTTCGCGTATTGCCTGACTGCGCTGCTTTGAGCGTTTCAGGAAGAAACTCACGGTCATCGGTATGATAGGCCATACGCAAGGAGTCACCAAAGCTACAAGTCCACCGATAAAGCCCATGAAGAATATACCCAAGAGTCCTCTTGACTCACCTTCGCCCTCGGCATCAAACGATACACCGCCGAGCTTTGCCAACTTATCCTTTACAGGAGCCCAGGTATCAGCCTCGGATACGGCCACTGTCTCATCTTCATCCTGTATTTCGGCACTCTTCTCCACAATGCCCTCGGGAACCTCTTCTGTTTCGGTTTCCTTCTTGTCAACAGAAGCCTCCAGCGCAGGAGCCGCGACCTCTTTTACCTCTGCAGCATCCTTCTTTGCCACTTCTTTCAGTTTCTCAACCGGCTTTACATTCTCGACCGGTTTTACTGTATTTTCCTTTCCCTTCACTACCACAGGCTCTTCAACCTTTGTCAGAGAACGTGTCTCAGCAACAGGAGCATCACCTGTAATATCAAACTGGTATGTACCGGGGACACAACCTCCCTCACGGCAAGACTGGTAACGTACTGTACCCTTCAGATGATACTTGCCTCCAAGCAGTTTGATATTCTGGACAAATGTAGCTTCACCTTCGAAATAGCTCACGTTCATCTCGAAGATATCATCATACTCGGTATGAGGGGTACCCAATGCTGTAAGAGAACCCAGAATCTCAACACCCTCTTTCACCGTAAAGGTTATTGATGTAGGCTGAGGACCACCGGATGGCAAGTCTGTAGAGTACATATGGTAACCATCTTCGATAAATGCATCGAACTTCAAGGTTGCCACTTCGTCCTTGACTTCAAAGGAATGCTCCATTTCCACGGGGTTATGCATCTGCGCACCAACCTGCAACGACAGGAGCAATAACACTAAAGGTAATAACAATTTCTTCATTTCTATATGTTTTTCATTTATAATTCTATTGGATTCCTACGTATGCGCCACTCTGCCGGGTACATATTGTTCGCTCGGTTACCGATGTTCTTCACAAACCCCAATACCGCTCCCTCGTATGTAAGCAACAGATAGCCGACTGGGGCATCAGGCAAGCATAAAGCTTCACGATGAAGGTATGAGAGAGCTGTTTCACGGTCCAATTCCACCACATTGAAAGCCTTGCGGTCAATAAGTGCACTCATTGCCAAAGAATGCAAAGGCTGGAGCTTATTGTTCTTCAGTTCCGCAAGAGGAATACCGAAATGCAGGACATTCAGCACGCCTTGCAAGGCAAGCATGGCCTGTGTATGTTCCGAAGGCATTGCCGTAACACGTTCTCCCTGCATTACAAAATCATACCTCCCGGGCAACTGCAACCATTCCTCGACAGCACTCCTCACCTTAGAAGTAGCCTGCTGCCAACGTTGGTTGCGCGGTGCGGAAAGCGGAGCGTCGCCATTCTTGCGCAAGAGAGCCATAAAAAGCCCCTCGCCTTCTGTCATGCCAGGTATGAAACGATATACCGGCATCCCCTTTACAGTCAACGAACCGGTTATGTTCCAAGAAGACTCGACCGCTACCTCAACAGGCTCAGCCCCCAGTTCCTCGGCTATCCATTCGACACAGCCCTCGTTCTCCTCGCTATTGAAAGTGCAGGTACTATATACCAGCAGCCCTCCCGGACGCAAAGAGTCCCATATTTCGGAAAGGATTTCCCTTTGGCGTTTTGCACACTGTGACACCAGCGATGGTGTCCACTGCTCAACCGCAAAGGAATCCTTACGGAACATACCCTCTCCAGAACATGGCGCATCCACAATCAACAGATCGAAAAAATTGTGGAAAGGAGCGAAATCTGCCGGATAGTTCCTTGTTACGACAGAAGATGGAGTACCCCACTTTATTATGTTTTCAGCAAGCACCTGCGCACGTTGTGCCATTGGTTCATTAGAAACGAGCATACTGCCTTGCGGAAGCAGGGAGTGGAGATGCGTTGATTTGCCACCCGGGGCTGCACATAGATCCAAAGCTCGGACAGGAACCTTGACAAACTGCTTAATTATCTGTTCAAGAAACATCGACGAGGCCTCCTGAACATAATAGCAACCTGCATGGAATTTTGGATCGGCCGTAAATACAGGCCTTTCGGAGAGGTAATAGCCGTATGAAGCCCAAGGGACTTTAGGCAAATCCTCCACCATCTCCGACTTCAACGGATTATAACGCACACTCACAACAGGTTCTCTATCGAGAGCCTGCATGAAGAGTCTGAACCTCTCTTCACCGAAAAGAGACTCAGTCCTGCATATAAAATCCGTACTCAATTCCATATATATCTATCCCAAAAGCATCCGTGCGCATTCAAGCTTACCTCGCATTGCAATGGAAACAAGAAGGCACACCTCGCAACAATTATGCAAATATACAAAAAAATATAGCGAAAAAGCCTTTTTAAGTATATTTATAATATATTTTAAATATTACACACGCATGAGAGAACTGCAAAATGTTTCTTATGCATATTCTTCCAGGAAGCACGAAGAGAGAATCAGCAGCCGACACAACAGGAGAGTGTCCGGATTTGGAAGCAGTATTGTCTGTCGCGCCGTTATATATTCAAGCCAGCCCCATTCTTGTTTTACGATTGTTTTTTGAAAGAAATTCAAAGAGCTTCCCATAAAATCGGTTTTATATTCGTATATTCGCAGAACAAAGCATAAATGTATGAAACAATATTTGAACCTACTTGAGAGGATACTCACAGAAGGCACTAGAAAAGATGACCGCACAGGTACCGGAACCATAAGCGTGTTCGGGCACCAGATGCGGTTCAACCTCGAAGAAGGTTTCCCGTGCCTGACAACAAAGAAGTTGCACCTTAAATCCATTATCCACGAATTGCTGTGGTTCCTGAACGGTGACACAAATGTAAAATACCTGCAAGAGAACGGAGTACGCATCTGGAACGAATGGGCCGACGAAAACGGCGACTTGGGACATATTTACGGCTACCAGTGGCGTTCATGGCCAGGATATGACGGTGAACACATTGACCAGATAAAGGAAGTTGTAGAGACAATCAAGAACAACCCCGACTCACGACGCATAATAGTAAACGCATGGAATGTGGCAGATATAAAGAATATGAACCTGCCCCCATGCCACGCAATGTTCCAGTTCTATGTAGCAGACGGCAAGTTGAGCCTCCAATTGTACCAACGCAGCGCAGACTGCTTCCTTGGAGTACCTTTCAACATCGCGTCTTATGCACTGCTATTACAGATGATGGCACAGGTTACCGGGTTGAAAGCAGGTGAATTCATACACACGCTGGGTGACGCCCATTTATACCTGAACCACATAGAACAGGCCAAGCTGCAACTTACACGCGAACCTAAGAAATTACCGCAAATGGTAATAAACCCGGAGATAAATGATATCTTCTCGTTTAAATTCGAGGACTTCTCTTTGGAAAACTACGATGCGCACCCTCACATCAAAGGAATTGTAGCTGTATAAAAGGAATTGGTATGACAAAGATTGCACTCATAGCAGCAATAGCAAAGAACAATGCAATAGGACTCGGCAACGAACTCATCTATTGGCTGCCCAACGATCTGAAGCGGTTCAAGGAACTGACAACCGGGCATACCATAATAATGGGCAGCAACACATTCCGTTCACTACCCAAAGGTGCGCTGCCGAACCGCAGGAACATAGTCCTCTCACGCAAAGAGAACAGTTTCCCCGGTGCCGAAACATTCCATTCACTGGAAGAAGCACTCGCAAACTGCAACAACGAAGAAATCGTTTACATAATTGGGGGTGAAACGCTCTACAGGGCGGCTATGCCGAAAGCAGACATCCTGTGTCTCACCGAAATTGACGACACACCTGAGAAAGCCGATGCCTTTTTCCCCGATTTCATCGGAAGAGAATGGGAGACCACAGAAGAAACCCTGATGCACAAGGACGAGAAGCATGGATATGACTATAGGTTTGTCACTTATATGAAGCGAAAAGCATAGAACGCAAATATAATTACATCACAACTACAATAAGGGACCCTGCTGAGCAGGGTCCCTTATTGTATAAAGAAACAAGCGGCAACATTGTCACCGCTTGTTTTATCAATATTACTCGCCTTTTTCAGCAAGTTTATCAGCAGAGTAAAGAACATTCAATGCACCGGCCTGACGAAGCTCCATCTTGACGTCAGTCACTATACCCATATCGGCATGCTGATTGACTTTCAATGCAACCTTCATTCTGGCCTGGTCAACCTGCTTCATACTCTTGCGACCATCATTTACAAAGTCACGGACCTCATTGATACCCGAAATCTTGTCATTCAACTGAATACAGTTTCTGTCACCGTACCTTGCCCTATCTTCGGCTTTAGTAGGAACACCCACATATACGTTGATGACCGATGATTTGTGCTCAATCTCAGTAAGCACTCTTTCACTACCCTTAGGCAACTTGACATCCACCTTAACCTCCTCTTCACGCATCGAAGTTACAATCATGAAGAAGAAGAGGATAGAGAATATGAGGTCAGGCAATGACGAGGTGTTCAATTCGGGCATTTCTGCCTTTTCCTTGTTTCCAAACTTACTCATAGTACTTACTTTTCATATTTACGAGGTTCTGCCTCTGAAATCATAATCGGATAGGCCAAACGGCACACCATCTGGTCATTCTCATCAAGAGCATCAAACGGTTTACCGAATCTTGCCTTTGCTAGACTGTCGCGAAGTTCGGTATAAGCCTCATACAGCTGCGCCTGAACATCGAAGTAGAGCTGGTATTGGGTTGCTCGGTCAGTCTGCAATGAGATGACATGTTTCTTTGCAACCATAATCTCACCACGGCCTTCGAAACTTGAAGCCGGAAGAGGATGCTCTTCATTGGCAGCATCTACATACACAATAGTATCTTTTTCCAGGGCCGGATATATATCAAGGTTATCACGATTGGTGATAAATGTCTTGGCCAAGTCCTTCAAATCCGATACCTCCACCTCTTCACCCTCCTTGTCACCGAGAGTCACCATTATCTGGTTGTTCATATTCACAAATACTGTAAAGTTATTGCGCTTGAACACCTTTGGCGGCTCAGCCTCATCTTCGGGAGGCTTCGGAAGACGCACATCAAGACCCAGTGATGAGTTCATAGATGTAACGACCAAGAAAAAGATCAGCAGGATGAACGAGATATCGGCCGTAGAACTGGCATTGATACCCGGAACTTTTCTTTTGCTTTTTCCCATCTTAATTAATTAATCTTTATTCGATTACTGAATTATTTCTTTCCGCCAACACCTCTTTTGATGTCACAAAGACCCAATATTGAGGCAATGAGACACAGTGCGAACAACACATACTGCACAAAGAGAACCGCATCCATCTTTGTATTTGCAACGACAAGGAGCAGAACACCCAATACAACAACGAGAGTTACCGGGAGAAGACCGAGAATAGCCGATTTGGCATCCTCTGCCACCCTCTTCGCGAAAGAGACAATACCCAAAACAACTGTTACGACCAATGCCAGAGCTAAGATACCATAACAAGCGAATATGAGTATATCTGTCATTGCCGGATAAGTCAAATCACCGGCCATGTTCTCACGCATTTCTGCAGATACCTCGAGTACCTTTTCATCTCCCACAAAGAAGAAGAGAGCAAAGACCACAACAGAGGTCAGCATCAATGTCCAAAGGACAATTTTTGATATTAACGTATATTTATCAGCTTTCATAATCAATAGTTATTTAGCTGTTATTACTTCTTAAGATTGTATTTTGCCAACAGGTCGAGGAGAGTGATTGAAGAATCCTCCATATCGGCAACGATGTTCTCGATTTTGGTAAGGATAAAGTTATAGAATACCTGGAGTACGAGAGCTACGATAATACCGTAGATAGTTGTGATAAGAGCAACCTTCATACCGGCAGCAACGACTGTAGGAGAGATATCACCGGCAGCCTGGATATCGTCGAATGCCTGAACCATACCGATCACAGTACCCAAGAATCCGAGAGACGGAGCCATCGCGATGAACAATGTAACCCATGAGCAGTTCTTCTCGAGCTTAGAAGCCTGCACGCTACCGTAAGAAACTACAGAACGCTCTACAGTCTCAATACCGTCATCGATACGGAGAAGACCCTGATAGCAGATTGCAGCAACAGGACCTGCTGTATTACGACAGATATCTTTTGCACCCTCAACATCATTGTCTGCCAATGCAGAAGCGATGCGAGCCATGAGTTTCTTTGTATTGACTCTTGAGAAGCTCAAGTAGATGATACGCTCAACACAGAAAGCAAGACCCAGAATCATTGCAATAGCAACGAGTGCCATGAATTCAGGACCACCCTCTACGAACTTCTGCTTGAGTTCCTTGTGAACACCTTCCAAGCCACCCTCATCATTTGTAGTCTCTACCACTTCTGTCTGATTGGCTGGAGCTTGAGTTTCAGCACAAACAGGGGTTGTTCCAAATGTGAACAGACCCAAAAATGCAGCAATTGCAAAAAACTTTTTCATTTTGTGTAATTTTTAGAATTAGTATTTTAAGTTAATTATTCCATATAATCATCGCGGAAAGAGGGGGATTCGAACCCCCGATACGCTTTTGACGTATACACGCTTTCCAGGCGTGCCTCTTCAACCACTCGAGCATCTTTCCCTGCAACAGCCGGCAGCTAATCGGGTGCAAGTTACAACTTTTTCCTCAAACCGCACTCTATTTCACGGCAAAAGTAGTTTTTTTTTTCAAATCCGTAAACATTTCTAGGAAAATGATTACCCCAAAGATGATTTTTTAAACATTATAAGATTTTTTAACACCCGCACACCCGTATCAAAGTATAAAAGTTTGCCGGAGGTTAACATAGATAAAGGAATAAATCATTATTTTTGCGTAGATATTCATAACGCATCAAATATTGAGAGCAGGATGATTGGACGAAAAAGAGGAATCCCGAAAGCATTGCTTGACATTATAAACCCTTATGCCTGGATAACAGGTATAAGGAATAAGCTATTCGATTGGGAAATTCTCAAAAGCCGCACATACAGTACCCCCACGATATGCATTGGCAATATAACCGTAGGCGGAACCGGGAAGACACCGCACACCGAGTACCTTATCAGGCTGCTCATGCCTGTGTTCCGCACAGCTGTACTGAGCCGTGGATACGGTCGCAACAGCAAAGGTTACATCAAAGCCACCGTAGCCACCCCAATGCAGCAGATTGGAGACGAACCGTTCCAGATAAAGAACAAATTCAAGGGAATCTATGTTGCTGTATGTGAGAAAAGAGCCATTGGAATAGAAAAGCTTGCAGGTGACGGAGTGCCGCCCGAAGTCATCCTGCTCGACGATGCCTATCAGCATCGCCATGTCAAAGCCGGGCTTAACATATTGCTGATTGACAGCAATCGTCCAATATGGCAGGACTGCATATTACCCTTTGGCAGAATGCGCGAGAGCCTTGCCGGCATAAGCCGTGCCGATATCATAATAATCACGAAATGCAAAGGCTTGACCGATGAGCAGAAAAGATGGTGCCGGGGTTTTCTGAAAGAGAAGAAGGATATACCGGTTTTCTTCTCACATGTGCGCTACAGAGAGCCATATGCACTTTTCGGGGAAGGGAAGGAGTGTGAAGCCGCTATTGCAACAGGAAGCGAAGTCCTGCTTGTTACAGGCATTGCAAAGCCTGGCCCATTGAAAAGAGAAATTGAGGAACGCGGCGCACATGTTGAGCTGATGCAATATGCCGATCACCACAATTTCACCGGCAGCGACATAGCTGATATAACAAACAAGTTCCGTACGATGAGCAACAATAGAGTCATATTAACCACAGAAAAGGACTCCACAAGGCTTTTGCAAAGGAACGACATACCTGAGGACATCAAAGAGAAGATATATGTAATCCCCATAGGGATTGAAATAATGGACGGAGAAGAAAATATGTTTAACCAAATAATACTGGATTATGTTACAGAAAATTCAAGAAACAGCAGAATTCCTTAGAGGAAAGATGACTACAGCACCCGAAACTGCCATAATATTGGGTACAGGACTCGGCAGCCTTGTCAATGAGATAACCGACAAGTACGAGATTGAATACAAGGATATCCCCAACTTCCCGCTGTCAACAGTCGAGGGTCATTCGGGCAAGCTCATTTTCGGAAAGCTCGGCAACAAGGAGATTATGGCAATGCAGGGCCGTTTCCATTTCTATGAAGGCTATTCGATGAAAGAGGTTACATTCCCTGTACGCGTAATGCGTGAGCTTGGTATCAAGACCCTGTTCGTTTCCAACGCCGCTGGAGGCATGAACCCGGATTTCCTCATCGGTGACCTGATGATTATCAACGACCACATAAACTTCTTCCCAGAGCATCCTCTGCGCGGCAAGAACATTCCTTATGGCGATCGTTTCCCCGACATGAGTGCGGCATACGACAAGGAGCTGATAGCCAAGGCAAAGGAGATTGCTGCAGAAAAGGGAATACGCGTTGTCGAGGGTGTTTACCTGGGTACACAAGGCCCGACATTCGAGACTCCTGCCGAGTACCGCATGTTCCACCGTATGGGTGGCGATGCTGTAGGCATGTCAACTGTACCCGAAGTAATTGTGGCACGCCACTGCGGAATACGAGTATTCGGTATCTCTGTTATTACCGACCTCGGTGTAGAAGGCATCGTAGTGGAGTGCAGCCACGAAGAGGTACAGAAAGCAGCCGACGAAGCACAGCCAAAGATGACAACAATCTTCCGCGAGATAATCAACAGAGCATAAGAAGCAGGCTATGAACACGACAAAACGTACCGAAATATCCTCATTGGGCGAGTTTGGGCTTATCGAGCAGCTTACCAAGGAACTTGCAGCCACGAACAAGGAGACCGTCAAGGGTGTCGGTGACGATGCCGCCATACTCCATTTCGACAGCAACGAGGAGGTCCTTGTCACCACAGACCTGCTTATGGAAGGTGTACACTTCGACCTGACATATTTTCCGCTGAAGCACCTCGGTTACAAAGCTGTCGTTGCAAATATCTCCGACATATTATGCAATGAACGGAACACCTAAACAGATTACAGTATCGCTGGCATTGAGCCGCAAATTCTGTATAGAAGACATCGAGGAGCTATATGCCGGCATAAAGCTTGCTTGCAGCGAATATGGCGTTGACATTATTGGAGGCGATACGACTTCGTCACTGACGGGCCTTGCCATAAGCATAACCGCTATCGGCACTGCCCCTAAAGGTGCAGCAGCAAGACGCAGTGGTGCAAAGGAGACCGACTTGATATGCGTTACCGGCAATTTGGGAGCAGCCTACATGGGACTACAGCTTCTTGAAAGGGAGAAAATTGCAACTGCGGGAAAAGATATGCAGCCCGATTTCCAGGGCAAGGAGTATATCCTGGAACGCCAGCTAAAGCCCGAAGCACGCAGAGAGGTTATCGAGAAGTTGCACGAAGAGAACATCAGGCCTACTGCAATGATGGATATCAGCGACGGCCTCTCATCGGAGCTCATGCACATTTGCAAGCAGAGCGGTGTCGGTTGCCGTATTTATGAGGAGCGTATCCCTATTGACTACCAGACTGCAATAATGGCCGAGGAGCTTAACATGAACGTCGCAACCTGCGCATTGAATGGAGGCGAGGACTACGAGCTGCTGTTCACCGTTCCTATTGCCGACCATGAGAAGGTTGCCGCAATGAAGGATGTGAGAGTCATCGGACACATTGTGAAAGACAATATGGGGCTTGCGCTCATAACCCGCGACGGAGCAGAGATTGAGTTGAAAGCACAAGGTTGGACAACACAGCAATGACACGGTTATGATACTGCACTTCGTCGTTCAAGTGATATTCCTTCTGACCGGGCTTGTAGCTCTGTTGGCCGCAGTTTTCAATTGGGAGTGGTTCTTCACCACAGACAACTCCAGCTTTCTTGTAAAAAGGTTGGGGCGCAATGGTGCACGTTGGGCATATGGAATCATCGGAGCACTGTTCATCGCCACGGCAATATATTTCTACTGCCGGATTGAAGTATTCAAATGAGAACGTAAATTTTGTTGAAAGAGAAGGTGACCCAAAGTCACCTTCTTTTGTATGAGGCGTGAATAAAAAGTAAAGTTCAAGGCTTGTAAAGGCTTCAAAACCGCAGTTTACTAAGCGTAAATGAGGATTTTGAAGCCAAACGTAACGTAGAAATTTGCTTTTTAGTCACCCTCTCTTCTGTGTACTGCTATCATACATCACAGGCAAGTATAAAGCCTATCTAAAAGAAACAACAATAGGGGTTACTGCCGCCTCCAGTTTTATTCAACACATACAGGACGTATCGGATAACCGTAATAACGGTTTCCGTAACCGCTGTCGAGGTTACCTTCATTCAGACTCATATAGTAGGCAAAGCTGTAGTATGCACAGATAAATGTGCTTGACCAGTAGTACCCGAACTGTCCACGTCCGCTGTATGTCGAGTCGAAACGCATGCCGGCTGCAGGCAGAAATATGCTATTGCCGTTATGACCTGTCACCTTGTGTCCATACACGCCATTGAACCTCACCCATTCCCATGCACAATTGCTGCAGAGTTCCTCTATCTCATAGACAGTAGGCAAACGCCACTCCTTTCCCCAATTTTCTGCAGCTGCATCGTAGCGGGTTCCCGCTATATCATTTCCAATGTTATAACAACTGTTCTCATCGCCATCGCAATAGATATATGTACCCCAAGTATATTCATCCTTCACGTTTACCTCGCCCCAAGAAAAATAATCGCCGTACTCCTGCGGTCGAGAGGCACCGATATTCCATCCGGCCCATTTCACAGACAAGCCGAGATCCACAATCTGTCCTTCAGTAATCTCAGGCTGCACAATCTGTACATCCGAAGGTTTTGTAAAAGAGATTGCATCGATATCCGCAACATCCAGCTTATCCACTGCACCGTTCTTCTGATACACATATGCCACATACTCCCCACTGTCGGTGCCGAAATCACACTCGGCATCATAATCAGACACCGGACGCACCGTCTGGAATCCACTGCCTACAGCACCACAATCAATAAACTTACGCCCTGTGTCGTGGAATTGCAGGTCACAGGCCCCATACTCTACGTTAAGCCAATAGTTCCCTTCGATACCGGTACTTATATTACCGGGAGAACTTGTTCCCCAGCCGGTTGCCGGCAAGAAGATACTGTTTCCGTTGGGGCCAGTAACCTTGTAGCCGGTCACACCATTCACATAACCCCATTCCCATTTACATTTATCCATGAGCTCCTCAGCTTCAAGCACGGTAGGCATACGCCATCCGCTGCCCCATTCCTTTTGTGCGATATCATCTCCATTCCACGAGAAGTATGTTCCGTACTCCTCGGGCGATGAAGAGCCTATGTTATGGGCAGCCCAGCATACACTGAGGCCAAGATCTATCTTTATCCCCTCCACATTGGATTGCACGACTCTCACACTGTCGATATCGGAGATTTCATAATACAACAACCCTTTGTCTTTACTGCATACATAAAGCATATCTCCTTCAGCCTGTGCATAGGAAGCAAAACCGGCAAATGCAACGGCCAAAGACACCATTATCCTTTTCATTTCTTCATCAGTTTAAATGTTACACCACTATATTCTACAACATAAACGCCACGTTCCAGCGAAGCAAGCGAAGCTACTGCAGTCCCCGAAGAGTCGGCAACCAGAGTAAGCACTTTCTGTCCATTGGCAGAATAGATATTTACTGCAGCACCGGGTACAAGACCATCGACAGCCATGCAATCACCCTCTATTGAAGGAGCATCAGGCATCACTGCGGACAGAATGCCCGTGGGGCCATCCGATGAAAAATAAAATTTGTTCACTTCGCTTCTCACCAATGAAGCGTTCGCATCCTGCGATGTAATCAACACATTCTCTGCATCGAATGTCAGCAACGGGGTTCCTTTCAACGAGAAGGACAATGTTGTACCGTCATTCATACAGACATACAGCACCTCCGGCTCTTGCGAATAAGAGACGAAGGAAACAAGAAACAGAAAAACTGAAAATAACGTTCTCATATTATTTATTGATTAAATAGATTATGTATTCCATAAATTGCTGTTTAAAGCATTGACGATGCAAAGGTATGGACAGAAAAACCCTCACAAAAGGATTTTTTCCTAAGGTATAATAGGACAAATCCTAAAGCGGATAGAGAAAAGCGATACCGCCTGCAACTGCAGACGGTATCGCTTTACCATATGATATATCTCCAGAAAACTGTTTATCTCTGTGTACCCACTATCTTTGTTTCAGGAAGTTCGGCATTACGTTTTTCGGTCTTCTCGACCAATGCCGCAGCAACCTGAATGAAAGCCTGACCATCGGGACTGCCGGCATTCATGGCAATGGGAACACCCTCGTCACCGCTCTCGCATATGCTTTGCACGAGCGGTATCTGCCCGATAAGAGGTATGTTATATGCTTCGGCCATGCGCTTGCCGCCCTCCTTGCCGAAGATATAGTATTTGTTGTCCGGCAGTTCGGCCGGAGTAAACCACGCCATATTCTCTACAAGGCCAAGGATTGGCACAGCCACCTTATCGTTGATGAACATGTTCACACCCTTGATTGCAGCAGCCAATGAAACCTCTTGCGGCGTAGTAACCACAACTGCACCTGTAAGCGCAAGACACTGTACTATGGTAAGATGTATATCACTAGTGCCGGGCGGAAGGTCGATAAGGAAATAATCGAGTTCGCCCCAGTTAGCATCGGCAATGAGCTGCTTGAGCGCATTGCTCGCCATACCTCCGCGCCACAATATCGCCTGGTCGGGATCGACAAAGAAACCTATTGACAATATCTTGACACCATACTTTTCTATAGGCTGTATGAGGTCGCGGCCGTCTATATGCTCGCTATAAGGACGTTCATCCTCTACACTGAACATTTTGGGAATGGAAGGCCCGAAGATGTCGGCATCGAGCAAGCCCACCTTATAGCCAAAACGCGCAAGGGCTATGGCAAGATTGGCCGACACCGTAGATTTACCTACTCCGCCCTTTCCCGATGATATTG
>JAFXHQ010000029.1 GCA_017536325.1 Bacteroidaceae bacterium | reverse complement strand
GCAAAGCCTCGGTAAAATCGCCGTTAGGCTTCCAATCGGTCCATTGACGCTGTCCCTGGAAACCGGCAGCAATGGCATTATGGCCGATTGCCTCCTCCTTGAAACCCATCTCGCGCAATCTGGGATTTCCGAGCATGAGGTCGCGGACGATGATTGTCATCTTTACAACAAACTCCCAATCGGCATCCTTTCCTGCACGGTCCTTTTGTTTTTCTGGGCGGTTCTTGTCCCATCCCTCTTTTGTCTTGCAATATTTTTCGGTCCACGCCATAGCCTTTGCATACTCCTCCTTGTCGTATATGCCCTCTTCCATTCGGCGCAATATCTCCGTTTCATCGACACTCTCATTTCGCATTCCGAGATATTCCTGGAAGAAATTCTGGTCAACAATGCTTCCTGCAATACCCATGCACTGGCTGCCGACAGAGAGATAACTTTCTCCACGCATCTGAGCGACAGCTACTGCTGCACGCGCCCAGCGCAATATCTTTTCGGCCACATCAGCCGGTATTGTATTGTCGTCAAGGTCCTGTACATCGTGTCCATAGATACCGAATGCCGGCAATCCCTTCTGGGCATGCCCCGCAAGAACTGCTGCAAGATATACAGCTCCCGGACGCTCCGTACCGTTGAAGCCCCAGACAGCCTTTGGCCAATGCGGATGCATATCCATAGTCTCTGAACCGTAGCACCAGCACGATGTCACTGATATTGTAGCACCCACATTCTCCCTCTCGAACTTTGCGGCACAAGCAGCACTCTCCGCCACACGTCCGATAGTTCCGTCAGCAATCACACACTCTACCGGCTTTCCGTCGGCATAACGGACATTTGCCGAAATAAGTTCCGCTACCGCTTTTGCAAGATTCATAGTCTTCTCTTCGAGGCTCTCTCTTACACCGCCCTGACGGCCGTCAATGGTAGGACGGATACCTATTCTTGGATATTTGCTCATAATTATGGTTTTAAGTTACAGTTTATGTTATGGATTACAATTATAAAGGTTTTTTTTCATTATTCAATATAACGCTACAAGTTATTTAATATTTTATAACCTTAAAGCCATATAAGAGACAAAAAACAGCGGCATGTATGAACACACCGCTGCATGATTTTGAGTCTGTATCAATCCAGAATGATTACTTGTTGTAGAGCAGCCAAGCCTTCTGGAAATCGCTGTCATTAGGATGGTCGGCCTTGAACTGCGCACGTGCCTCTGCAGCCTGCTGGCGGCTGTCGTAAGATGCACATATCACACGGTACATACCTGTTGCAGGGTTCTGCACAACAATTGCGTCATATCCCTCCTCGACAAGCGATGCACGGAGTTTATCGGCATTAGGCTTAACCGAGAAGCTGCCGCATACTACACTGAAAGCCTTCAGCTGACCCTCGGAACCCTCGGCAACAACAACCTTCTCTGTACGATAGCTGTCGTCAACCTCTACCTCTACCTCTTCCTTCACCTCCTCCTTGACTGTAGATGATGCTACCGGAGCAATATCAATGGCATCGCTCTCCTGGCTGCTATCCAGTTCCGAGCCACGGATATCATCGTATGCATTCTCAAACTCAGCCTGCTTCGACTTACAAGAAACAAGGGCAAAAACAGAACAAACTGCAAGTACAAGTACAAAAGATTTCTTCATAGCTATTAATTATTTGATTATTCCTGTGATAGTTCAGCACACTCTATATGAACCTGCGCGGAAACACCGCACCGGCTGTTCCCCACAATTTCATTTATTCTTCACAAAAGTACAAATAAAGTAAGAATACAGCAACTTTAATTGAGCCATTTTAACAGAAAAAGATTAAAAAGCCACCGATTGGCTGCAGTTTGCATTCATGCCACTGCCTTTTTATCAAAAATAAATGTCCTCTTATGCCTACGCAACAATCTTTTAGGCTATATTTGCATATGTAAAAGCGACAGGCGACATCAGCCGTTTCATTATAACACAAAAGTATAATATGATAAAAAGAAGACTATTCCTGTCCATGGCACTTGCCACACTGCTCTTCTCCTGTTCTACAGGCAAGGTAGCAACCGTCAGTGCCGTGATGACCGCAGACACAGAGATTGACTACAACAGCCATTTCACCGGCAAGACAATGCGTTATGATTTCCACCACGCAGGCAACAGCACACACGAGGAGTACCATTTCGACCGGGTGATAAGAGAGGGCGATTGGGCCGGTTCAACCGTATCGCTCATAAACCCGTTCGACTATGGCGAACAGATGTTC
>JAFXHQ010000028.1 GCA_017536325.1 Bacteroidaceae bacterium | reverse complement strand
ATATTCACCCGAATATGCGACCTCGTCATCCACAAAGTATATCAGAGTGGGGAATATGCGCATGCTCTTGGGCGATAGACTCTTTATTTTCAGTGTAAACAGCCTCGAAGGTTTGTCAAAGTAGTGACTGCCACTACCTGGAAGAACAGGCATTTTTGGCTCAAGAGTGATGTTGAACATCTCTCCGCTGATGACATTGGGAGAGGTGCGGAACGGGGTGCGCCCTTTACCTATGATAGTTTCGCGGAGTACGGGCTTGCCGCCTGTGTAACGGCACACACGGACGAATGCCGTATCTATCTCCTCTGTGAAGTATTCGCTTGACGGTTTGCCAATTACAAAACCTGTCTTTGCCTTGAATGCAATCACATCGCGGTCGAAATCGTAGCCACCTGCCAGGCGGTCGAACTCCTCGGCAGGCAGTGTAATCTTCTCTCCTGCAGGAATTTCGATATACTCGTTCTTGTGTTGCCTGTCGGGTGCGGCAGTAACACCCCAGTTGCCCTTGTAGTACTGCATGAGCATACACACGGGGATAGTCTCGCTGCTCTTGTTCTCAAGCGTTACATTGAAAAGTTCGCTCGGCTTATCAAAGTAAGGATACATTGCAGATGGCAACTCCGTAAATTTAGGCTCTACGGTGACATTTATCGGGAGGTCTATCGTCGGGTTATCGACAACAATATCGTTATCCTGCCCCTGTCCATCATTCTCCATGAGCAGAACGACCATTTCACTCTTTCCGTCGTTGCCTACCTGAGTATAGTTGGGGTTAGAAGCATCGTTCACAAGAGGACGCGCCGTTACCTGTGCCACATACTTCACGTTCTTATAACGTTTGAGCTTTGCCACAACATTATAAGGCACAATACATTGCGGTGTCATGAGACCATACTGGCTGAAAGCAATGTTACCGTTGTGCAGTACCGCATCGGAAGGATACTGGTCTTCACTCAGCTGGTAGATGCAGAAGTCATAGATAAACTGGCGCGTAATGGTAAGTCCCACATTGTTGAATGTCGGTTCTGTCCATGAGAAACGGGGATTGAACGTAGGGAAATAGGCTGTATAAAAGCCGTTGTCCTCGACAAAGTCGGAACTGCCGCTGTTGCCGTCATTAATGTATGTTATATTATTGAACGACGGCGGATTGGCCGTATAGCATATATCAAAGAAACATGTTCCTTCGCCAAGGTAGTCACCAGGGTCGTTGAAATCGGTAAAGTTGGTCTTTGCCGTAATCTTGAGGCCGTAATGTCCTTCGGGCAACAATCCGAATGCGCCACTGCTTGCACCGCTCTGGAATGCATCGTAAATAGTGCCTCCGCCGAATATCTCTGTTCCTGCATCATACTGGCGGAACATATTGTAGAGGTCAGTCTGGGTAAGCACTCTTGTCTGTCCGGGCTGCAAAGGTATATATATAGGCATTGTACGGCTTGCTACAGTTGCCACAAATGAATCACTGTTCGGCCATATATCGACAGCATTTTCAATAGGGCCCTCAAGACGTACCTCGAGACGTACCGGCAGGAACTCCGTTGCACTGTTGTTGCTAACGACAATATTGAAGAAACGCCCCGGGTCACTCATATATATACCACCTTGTGCAGGCAAAGGATTCTGCTTGCGCTGTACAGTCACAGATACCTGCGCAAACATACCGCTCACGCACAATAACATACAGACTATAAATGAAAATACCCTATGCTTTATCATAATTCTCTCCTTTTTCATATTGTATTCGGCTTATAGTGCAGAAGCCTCCACACTGTTCATTTTCTGACGGTTCTCGTTATTCTTCTGTCGCTGGTACTCCAACATCTGACGTTCACGTACCGCCGCGCGTGAGAAGTCGGAATAGTATTCATACTTGCCGTAGCGTGCTACCTCCTCCTTTGGCCTGCGCTTTATACTGAATGCAGTGAAAGAGAAGCTATAGCTGAAAGAGCATGTAAAATCGTAACCTTTGTCGCGTCTGTACTCATCGACTACTAAGTTTGTATTCGCATAGCGGCTGTAGTTGAGGTTCAGAGTAAAATTGTGCACCTTTGCAAGAGTGTATGCAGCCGAGAGATTGGCTGCCATGGTAATGCTCTTGTCATTGTCCATGCGGTTATCGACAACCGAAGCCGATGCATTCAGAGAAAGATTCCTCTCCTTGAGAAGTGCCTTTGATGCACTCAACGTATATACGCTGGTAGTATATTTGGAGTCATAGCCGTTTGACTGTTGGTAGCTGTAGTTGAAACTGAAGTTTGTCTCAATGGGAATTACAGAAAGAGAGTAGTTGGAACCGACCGCAAGAGTGGCCACATCACCGGTGCCGATAATACTCTTGTTGTTATCCTCATTGAGTGAATAGTTACCGGTCACAGAGACATAATGTCCGATATTCTCTGTATTTGTGTTATAGGAAGCAGTTCCCGAAAAGCTGTTCATATTACGGTCGATGCGTGTTGTGTCATTGACCTGGGCCGTACCATCATACTGGCATTGGCGATAGCCATTATAATTAACCGACAGGCTTATCTTGTTGCCTATGGGCATTGATGCATTCGCTGCATATGTAAGACCACGGGTAGTATAGAGCTGATCACCCGAAATATTGTCTTCCTGCAAGGAGAAATTTCCACCAATGGTAAGATTGCCTAAACGCAGATTGGCAGCCGTACCAATGTTGTGATAGTTGTTGTTCATGTATGAGACACCCATACTCATATAATCGGGCTGTATCATCTTATAGAAGAGAGAAAGCGAGAATCTACGGAATGTAGCAGCAAGGGTTACATCACCGGCCCAACGCATGAGCGAGGAGTAACGCACATCAAAGAGTTTGTCATACTTCTCGGTCTCTTCACCTTTCAGTTGCGGTGCTTTGGTGTCGGTTGAGAATATCGATGTCGCAATATTTCCGGTAAGCGACAATTGCTTGAAGATTTGCCAACGTCCACGCAATCCTATTACCACATTCTCCTGCGCGAACACATCGTCGTACCATATATCATCTATTGATGACTGGTGATCCTTGGAGCGGAAGAGATAGAGGTCGGCAAAATTCCTGCTGCTGCCGTAGCCTACCTTTATACCCCATCCGGATCTTTTATATACAGGTTTTCCCGAGGGCATTTCGCCAGGCTCGAAGTTCACAGCCTCACGCAACACACCATAGAACAGTCCGAAGCGGAAACCCGACTTCGGGCTCTTGTATTCGATACCGGCTCCATTGAAAGGAAGATTATATACATAAGAGGAGAATGGCATTGAACGTTTTCCTAAATGCAATGTCCAGCCCTTGTACGAGGGGCTGAAGTTGAATGCGAACTGAGGATAGGACATTGAATAGTTGTTTGCACTGTAATAAAAAGCAAACGGCATATTATAACCATAAAGGTTCACATTCATGTTGGCATACATGGAGTAGTTCAACG
Source organism: Bacteroidaceae bacterium (assembly GCA_017536325.1). Taxonomy (GTDB): domain Bacteria; phylum Bacteroidota; class Bacteroidia; order Bacteroidales; family Bacteroidaceae; genus HGM04593. The sequence continues at coordinate 623 of JAFXHQ010000028.1, read as the reverse complement.
GTGAGGCATAGCTCCCTCCCGATGAGTAGTACAACGTACTCTGCAGGCCCATAGAACCTGTAATTATAAGCGGGTCTTTCTTTCGAGGATCCTCAATTGCCTTGGAAGACGATATTCCAAGAAGAGCCACCACCAACAGCAGAAGTGCTTTCTTTACAAATGTTTTCATTTCCCCTCAATTATATTGTAACTGTCTTTTTGACAGAGCTTTATATTCTTTATCAAGGTTGCTGCGCAACATTGTCCATATTTCACCGGGATTATTTCCGGCAAGGGTGGACAATCCCTTTTTTTAAACAATGGTGTTCCTCTCCCCGTAACAGGGGAGGGGAACCATTGTTCTTTAAGTTTATTTACGCACTTTCTTTGTTACGATCTTGTCGCCCTCGCATACCTTTATTACATAGATACCCTCGGTCATCTGCTCTACCTTGCGGCCCGAAATGTCGTAGATAGCCTCAACATTATTGCTGTCGATAGAGTTTATATCAACAATTCCGGTTGTACCCTCAATTGTACCCATTGTAACGGGAACCTTTACAGAACCTGCCATTCCTGAGAACTGAAGTTCACGGTCAAGGTCAATTAATTCGCCCGATACCTTATTATACAAGCGGAATGTT
>JAFXHQ010000027.1 GCA_017536325.1 Bacteroidaceae bacterium | reverse complement strand
CTCTTCATCTTTCCTTCTGGGAGCTCCACCATTCCGTACGAGAAGTGTACCAATCCTTTTCCCCAAGAGAATCCCAGCCTGTCGAGAAGCAGTGACAATACCTGGAAATGGTAGTTCTGCTCATTTCCAACAACATAAACCATCTTGTCAATAGGGTAGTCCTGGAAGCGAAGTTGTGCTGTACCGATATCCTGTGTCATGTAAACCGATGTGCCGTCGCTTCTGAGCAACAGCTTCTCGTCGAGCCCGTTCTGTGTGAGGTCGGCCCATACAGAACCATCTTCCCTGCGGTAGAACTTACCCTCTTCAAGACCTCCGAGGACAGTCTCTTTTCCCACAAGGTACGTGTCGCTCTCGTAATAAATCTTGTCAAAATCCACTCCAAGGCGTTTGTAGGTCTCGTCGAATCCCTCGTAAACCCAGTTGTTCATCTTCTCCCAGAGTGCTCGCACCTCCTTGTCGCCTGCCTCCCATTTTACAAGCATCTCGCGTGCCTCGGCCATAAGGGGTGACGCGGCCTCGGCCTCCTCCTTTGTCATTCCTTTCTCCATCAGCTCGCTCAATTCGGCCTTGTAGTGCTTGTCGAATGCCACATAATAGTCGCCTATAAGGTGGTCGCCCTTCTTGCCGCTGCTTGCCGGAGTCTCGCCATCGCCCCATTTCTGCCAAGCAAGCATGGATTTGCATATATGTATTCCCCTGTCGTTTACAATATTGGTCTTTACAACCCTGTTGCCGTTTGCTGCAATAATGTTCGACAGGGCATATCCAAGCAGGTTGTTCCTTATGTGTCCAAGATGCAGAGGCTTGTTGGTGTTAGGTGACGAGTACTCTACCATAACCAGCGGCGATTCATCTGTTGCAGCAACCGTACCCCATTTCTCGGTGGCGTCAATGTTCTTGAGCAGCCCAATCCAGTAGTCCGGTGCAATCGCGAGGTTCAGGAACCCCTTCACTACATTGAACGACGATATCTGTGGAAGGCTATCTTTCATGTATGCGCCAATCTCCTGGGCCGTCTCTTCCGGCTTTTTCTTTGAAAGTGCAAGGAACGGGAATACCACGAGTGTAAAGTCTCCTTCGAATTCCTTGCGTGTCTTCTGCAACTGTATCTTATCTGCGCTGAAATCGGTACCGTAGAGCTTCTTTATGGCATCTACTGCGCCTTGTACCAAGGTCATTTCAATATTCATCAGTGATATGTTTATTTGTTTTTCTTTTCTTCGCTTGCTGCCGCCATCCCGTTTGCGGTGCTCAAATGATTTATCATTTGCAAAGATACAAAATATATATGTTCCTTGTTCCCGAAATGGTCATTTTAAAATAAAAATAAGTTATAGAAATTTAAATAAACAGATTCTGTGTCATATTCAGCTCTCTAAAATCGTAAGTTTGTATTATCTTTGCCGCCGAATTTATATATGACAGTTATGGATAAAATGCCTATAGTCACCAAGAATCTTCTTGCAGTCAATGTGCTGATGTTCTTGGCTTCGTTGGTCGCCTCCAAGCAGGGTGTTGATCTCGAAGGTCTTTTTGGCCTTCATTTTTTCATGGCCGAGGATTTCTATCCCTTCCAGCTTGTGACATACATGTTTCTGCATGGAAGCCTTGCGCACCTCTTTTTCAATATGTTTGCCCTGTATATGTTCGGCCGGGCAGTGGAACAGGTGTTGGGTACAAAACGTTTCCTGATATACTACTTTGTTGCCGGAATAGGCGCAGGTCTGCTTCAGGAAATAGCACAGTATATCTTCTACACCGCCGAATTGTCTTCATACACATCTGTTGCCGTTTCTGGCGGCTCTATAATCCCCATGTCGGAATTCCTCAACATGTGGAATACGGTAGGTGCTTCTGGCGCCATATATGCAATACTGCTCGGATTCGGAATGTCGTTTCCCAATGAGAGGATGTTCATATTCCCTCTGCCGTTCCCGATAAAGGCGAAGTTCTTTGTAATCGGCTATGCTGTTCTTGAACTCTTCTTCGGTGTTGCCGGAAGTAACGATGGAATCGCCCATTTTGCACATTTGGGCGGCATGCTGTTCGGCCTGTTCCTCATTCTGTATTGGCGAAAAAAGAAAAAGATAGGAGGTCCGTATGTTTAAGAATCTCATTGGCCGTTTCAAGGCGAGCAACATTGTAGGGAAGTATATATATTTCAATGTTGCGGTATTCATTTTTGTCGTTTTGACCGCGGTTTTTTCGCTCTTGTTCAATGCTCCTGGTGCAAGCGACAGCCTCGTGCGTTGTCTGGAACTTCCGGCATCCCCACGTCTGATTCTCGAACAGCCATGGTCACTGCTCACATACATGTTCCTGCATGCCGACCTGTGGCATATACTATGGAATATGATTGCTTTGCATGTGTTCGGGAAGATTTTTCTCGATTTCTTCTCGACACGCCACTTCGTTGGCTTTTATATACTCGGAGGCCTCTTCGGTGCATTGTTCTATGTGCTGTCGTTCAACCTCTTTCCCTATTTTGCTCCGTTTGCCGGTTACTCATTCCTGCTCGGTGCATCCGCTTCTGTTCTGGCGATTGTGGTGGCTTCGGCCGTACGTTCGCCCGGCTACCGTATAAACCTTTTCCTGTTCGGTAGCGTGAAGCTATCCACTTTTGCGCTGGTTACGGTTCTCATATCGTTTCTGATGATTTCCGGGAATAATGCGGGCGGCAGTTTTGCACATCTTGGCGGTGCTTTTGCCGGCTGGTTGCTTGCACATCTCTTGGGTAGGGGTATAGACCTTACAAACTTTGTAAACAAACCGGTTGATTGGGTGTCGGCACTCTTCAAGAAAAGGCCGTCACGCACCAAGAAAAAGGGGAAATTCAAGTATTCGGCCTCAAATGCAGGCGACAAACGTGCTTCGGACTATGCATACAATGCAGGTAAAAAAGCAAGCGAAGCCGAAATTGACAAGATTCTGGAGAAAATAAAGAAGGGTGGGTATGCATCGTTGAGCGACGAAGAAAAGAAGCGGCTCTTCGATGCTTCCAACAAATGATCCTGCTGTTTCAAGGCATATATGCGCCCGTGCGGTTTACCCGTTGCGGGCGCATATTATATTATTTATGCGCGCAAAAACAAATAAAAGTCCAAAAAGGCTGTAACTTTAAGAAAAAAACACTATATTTGCGCGTTTTTTTAAAGGAACAAGATAAATCATAAATAAATTTTAATTGAAATGCAGAACAAAGGATTTGTAAAAGTTTTTGCAGTATTGCTCACTTTGGTGTGCTTGTTCTACCTCTCTTTCACATATTTCTCGAAGAAATATACAGGTAAGGTAGGCAAGGACGAGAAGGTTTGGTTCTTCGGTCTTTACACCCTTGAGCAGTGCCAGGAGAATGAGGTCGGTCTCGGACTTGACCTTCAAGGTGGTTTGAGTGTAACTATGGAGGTGTCGGTTCCCGATCTTCTCATAACACTTTCGGGAGATAACAAGGATGCCGATTTCAACGCGGCTATCACTACAGTCCGTAAGGCTATTGCTTCGGTTGAAGGTGTTGATGATCCAATAGCTCTATTTGTCGAGAGTTACAAGAAGGAGTCAGCCGGCAAGCCTTTGGCAAATGTCTTCGCAACAGCAGAGCTTCAAGGGGTTATAAAGCCAAACACTTCCGATGAGGATGTTGTCAAGTTGCTTCGTGAGAAGTTGGCCGAAGCAGTAGATAACTCATACGTGGTAGTGCGTTCACGTGTTGACCGTTTTGGTGTGGCGCAGCCCAATATCCAGAAGCTCATCGGCGGCCAGGGACGTATCGTTGTAGAGTTGCCGGGCGTAAAGGAACCTGACCGTGTCCTTAATATCCTCAAGGGTTCTACAAACCTGCAGTTCTGGGAGACATATAACCTCGAGGAGATTCAGAACGTTATAATGCCTTCAATCGACAGGATATACAGCAGAGTGGTTTTGAGAGACACTGCCTATGCAAACCTTGTCAGGATGCTTCCAAACCAACTGAATGCTGATAGAACTAATATCTCTTCTTCGGTAGTAGGCTATTTCCATGTGAACGATACTTCCGACATGAACAAGTTCCTTGCTATGGAGGAGGCAAAGACATTGCCGCGCGATTTGAACCTTCTTTGGGGTGCAAGTCCTGTAGCCTTGGAGCGTGAAGGAGCCAAGGAATTTGTTGAGCTTTATGCCATAAGGGATGTGAACAGGGATGGGAAAGCTCCTTTGCAGGGCGATGTAATCTCTGGTGCAGAGGCCGGTTTTACAGGTGAACAGACCGGTGCCAGCGAACCTTGTGTGAATATAACCATGAATTCAACCAGCGCGCACGCGTGGGCGAACATTACAGAAAAGAATGTAGGCCGTAGTGTTGCTATTGTACTCGACGATGTGGTTTATAGTGCACCGACCGTTAATGAGAGAATCGCCGGTGGCCGTTGTGTAATCTCCGGCAGCTTCACCATCGAGGAGACACACGACTTGGTAAATGTGCTCTCTTCGGGTAAGATGCTTGCACCTATGAATATTGTCGATAGCCAGATTCTTGGTCCTTCACTCGGTGAGGAGGCTATCAATCAGGGTCTTATATCTTTCCTTGTGGCATTCATTGTCCTAATGATATACATGTGTGCCATCTATGGTCTCATTCCGGGTATGGTTGCCAATATGGCACTCATTCTCAACCTCTTCTTCACATTGGGTATCCTTGCATCGTTCCAGGCGGCCCTTACAATGTCTGGTATTGCTGGTATCGTTCTTACTCTGGGTATGGCGGTCGATGCGAACGTGCTCATCTATGAGCGTACCAAAGAGGAGTTGCGAGGCGGCAAGAAGGTGTCATTGGCATTGACCGACGGTTACAAGAATGCATTCTCTGCAATCTTCGACTCTAACTTCACTTCAATCATTACCGGTATCATCCTCTACAACTTCGGTTCCGGTCCAATCAAGGGCTTTGCCATCACATTGATTATCGGTCTTTTGTGTTCATTCTTTACAGCGGTGTTCGTTACTCGCCTTGTTTTTGAGCACAAGCTCAACAAGAACAAGTGGCAGAATCTTACATTCACAACAGGTTTCTCAAAGAAACTCATGCGTGACAACAACTACAATTTTATGGGTTCTGCAAAGAAGTCTCTGATCATATTCTCTGTATTTGTTGTAGTGATGGTAGGTTCCCTCTTCTTGCGCGGCCTTAATGCCGGTATCGATTTCACCGGTGGACACAACTATATCGTGCAGTTCGAGAAGGAGGTATCTGCCGATGATGTTGACAAACTCTTGGCCGAGAAGATGAGCGAGGCAAACATTCAGGTAGTACAGTATGGTACCGACGGAAAGCAGGTACGTATATCAACAAACTATCTTACAAACGATCCTACTATAACCGATCCTAACGAAGAGATTGAGAAGATGCTGTTTGCCGCATTCAAGGAGGGTGGATACACAAGCGAGGACCTTACTATTGAGGAGTTCCGTGCGCGTAAGCTCGGCGAGGGACAGGGCGCGTCAATCATGGGTTCACAGAACGTAGGTGCAAGCATTGCCAAGGATATCCGTGACGGTGCTGTCATATCGGTGTTGCTCTCGCTCATAGCAATCTTCATCTATATCCTTGTACGTTTCCGCAACACGGCGTTCAGCTACGGTTCAATTGTGGCCCTGCACTTCGACGTTATAATGATTATAGGCTGTTATGCTCTGTTCAGAGGCATACTTCCATTCTCGCTTGAGATAGACCAGACATTCATTGGTGCAATACTTACCGCTATCGGTTACTCAATAAACGATAAGGTGGTTGTCTTTGACCGTGTGCGTGAGTTCTCTCACCTCTATCCTAAGCGTGCGAAGTTCGACCTCTTCAATACATCGTTGAATACTACACTTTCCCGTACAATCAATACCTCTGTAAGTACCTTGGTTGTGTTGCTGTGTATATTCTTCCTCGGTGGTGACAGTATCCGCAGCTTCTCGTTCGCAATGATTCTTGGAGTTGTGTTCGGTACACTCTCATCACTCTTCATTGCAGCTCCTATTGCTATGAGATGTATTACAAATGCGAAGTTCCGCAAGTTGATGCATGTTCTTGCATTGATATGGTTGGCAATTGCAATAGCCTTCGTGATGATTACATACGTATTCTAATTGAAGTAAGCAAATATATAACACATCAGGCCCCGAGATTCCTCGGGGCCTGATGTGTTATGTTATATTCGTTTTGTGATGCAAATCCCTTATCTGTAATCCTGTAACCTTTGCTTTATGTAAAAGTAGGCGAATCCGCATTCCATGCAGTTGTTCTTTGTACAATAGCGTTTGTTCAACTGAATCAGTGCCTGTGAATCGGCTGCGCACTCAACGGCGGCCCCTTCGGCCTTCCAACGCCTTGTGATGCTGTTCTCTTCTCCCTTTATCCAATGCAGGAAGTCCTCGGCCTTGCCGCATAGCCTTTCATCCCTGTTATGCTTGCCATATACGAAAAGTATGGGTACTATGGCATTTATTGTTATTATATCGGCATGCCGTTGCGACAGATTGCCGTTGCCGAGTGTCTCTGTTCCGCCAAAACAGGTATGGTTATGCCAGTAACCATATAATGGTGCCTCAAGCATGCCGTATAGCCCGGTGAGGGTCTCTGCATTGCATACGCCCGAAAGAGTGAGCTTCCCTTGTCCGATTATTGAGGCAATACGCGCGATCCTGATGTGTGGAGTACTGTTGCCATATCCCCATATGGTGTGCTTTACCCTCTTCAGTGCAAACTTCTTCTCCAGAAACCGGTATTCGCGTACAAGTTCGTTGTAGTATGCACTGCTCTTTGCGCTTTCTATATAATAATAAGGTATGCTCTCTTCTTCAAGCAATCCGGCCTGCCCGAACAGAATAGCCTCGACTTGTACCGTATTGTTGCGGTGCTTCGCTATAGCAGTCATGTCAACCAGTTCTGCCCACTCTTCAAAAGCCGCACTCTGTATGCCGAACCCGAAGCTCCGCATGACCAGCTTCATGAAGGCCTCTTCCCATTTCCCGTCACACCCTTCGAGGAATCTCCTCGCAACAGCAGCTTTCTCCTCAAGCCTCTCCATCAGCAATCTCTCCATTATGCTGTGCAGCTGCAGTGCCGGGAGCTCCGCTATGCAGCTATGGCATTGCAGACGTTCTTTCCTTTCGGCTGCAGAACAGAATTCCTCTGCCAGCATCTTGGGAAAGTGCAGGAACAACTCTGTGCATACACCCTTGTTCTCGTTTTGAGTAATGGGGTCTTCTATGTAGGCGGTAAACAGAACGCTTTCTGTGGCATCGACTGCTTCTTTTTTATATGTGTGGCAAGCTCCGTTGCCTGTCATGGTTATCTCTCCACACAGAGGCCTGCCATCAACCATAATCCTGCAACTCTTGAATCTCTTCGCATCAGACTTGTCGGCATAGCCATAGTCAAGAATCTCTACGGTTTCTCCTGTGGCAGTCCTAAGCCTCCTCCCTGTCAGTTTGTGTTTCCATATGTATGTGATGAAATCTTCCATACGGCCTTAAACTACATCTTTTTATTTATCTTCTACAATATGAGGGTGACCCGAAAGTCACCCCCATTCCTATGGTCATCTTATGCCTGTTCTTCTTTCTTTTTCTTCTCGCTCGGGTAGCTTATTCGTGTATGGTATATCGCCATGAGCCTCTTCTTGAACACGTTCTTTATTGTGTCGATGTCCTGGAATGTCAATGGGCTAAGGCTGAGTTCCTTATCGGCTACGCGGGCATCAATCAGCTTGTTTACGAGTTCGTCGATATTCTCCTCGGTATATTCCTTGAGACTGTGTGAAGCAGCTTCTACGCAGTCTGCCATCATAAGTATGGCCTGTTCGCGTGTCGTAGGCCTCGGACCGGGATACGTGAATAGCCTTTCGTCGATATCTTCGTCGGGGTGGGCATTCTTGTATGTGATGTAGAAGTACCCCGTTTTGCTTAGTCCGTGGTGTGTAGTTATGAATTCCCTTATCTTCTTCGGCAGTTTCTCCTTCTCTGCCATGGCAAGTCCGTTTGTGACATGCCCGATTATTCTTTGCGCACTCTCTATCGGGTCCAGCTTTGCGTGTGGGCTTATGCCTCCGTTCTGGTTCTCGGTAAAGTATATCGGGTCCTCAAGTTTTCCAAGGTCGTGGTATAGTGCGCCGGTTCTCACTTCAAGACTGTTTGCGCCTATGGCTCTGGCTGCTTCCGCCGCAAGGTTGCCAACCTGCATGGAGTGCTGGAAAGTACCTGGAGTCTCCTGCGACATCCTTTGCAAAAGCTTGCTGTTGAGGTTCGACAACTCAATGAGCGTAACGTTGGAGATAAAGCCGAAGGCCTTCTCTACGACGAACATGAGCGGGTATATGAACAGCATCAGGAATGCACTGATGACAAAGTAAATGTACATGCTATAGTTCATTCCCGACAGGTTCGATTCCATAATTACCTCATAGCACAGATATACTATAGAATATGTAAGGAATGTTATTATCACGCATCGGAACATCTGCGAACGCGACGACAGTTCCTTCAAGCTCAGTATGGCTGCGTTCCCAGCCAACAACTGGAGCAGCAGGAATTCGTATGGAGAAGCGAGCATAAGTGAACAGATGACAATGCTTGTCATATGCGTCACGAATGCAGTGGTGTGGTCTATGAAGAGACACAGCAGCATAGGTACTATGGCAAACGGCAGCATGAATATGCCCGATGCATGCTCATTTCCCAGTATTCCAACCAGTACCGGGAATAGAGTGGCCGACAGTATCGTGAAAACGAACTTGTTGGTACTCTTCACTATGTCGTTGCGGTATATGTACAGGTATGCCAGCAACGAGAACATGGCAATTATGATGAATGCGATCTGTCCTATGAATATCCTGAACCAGTTGCTGTCGGCCTTCTCCTGCTCCTGCTCCTTGAGCAGCCCGAAATAGGTCTTCAGTTTCCAGTATGCAAGGCTGTCAACCATCTGTCCGTCCTCTATTATGGTCTGGTTCTCGCGTACGATGGCCATAGTGGGCGATACCCCTTTGAGTGCATCTTCTATCCTTTTCTCGGTCTTCGCCTTGTCGTATGTATAGTTGGGTACGATGAATTTCCCGAAGTTGAAATCTGCTGGAATAATTCCGGTAGTGTCGCAGGCTGCGATTATGTCATATGCTTCCGATTCGCTTACGGCATTGTGCAACTCCATTTCGGGTTCCTTCTCCTTGTTGGCTATTCTTATCCTTCCGTCTTCCTTTGTCCTTATTACATCAATCTCGCTATCGGCAACAATACCCCTCCTGTACAGTTCCATGAGTGCGACTCTGAAGTTGTTGCTTATCTGCGCTGCAACTATTGGCTGTATGCTTATAGGGATAGCTTTCTTTATGCTTGCGCCAAGTTCGTTGCTGTATTTTGCTCCGATATTCCTGTCGAATCTGAAAAGCGGCGGAATACTCTCCAATATCTTGTCCTTTTCCGTTTTCAGCTGTGTGTCATTCTTTTTTACCTCGAAGTAGAACCCGGCTTTCACATCTTCTCCCGTCCATATCGTGTTGCACTCGGGCTCGGCATATCCGATGCTCTTCTCTCTTGGCATGAAGAAAGAGATTAGTACAATACATATGGTTACAAGTATTATCTGTGATATCAGGCGCGACTTGCTTCCGAAAATCGTCTGTCTGTTGTCCATGATAGAATGTTTTTTGTTTTATCCTCAAAAGTACAAAAAAAATATGTATATGCAATAGTTCGCTCACTTTTCGGGATTCTGTGTGCATCTCTTCTCCGGCTTTCGGTCTCTGAACACGTAAGAAGTACTTTGATTCTCAAAAAAGCCTTTATACAGGAATCGTATCGTTTGCTTTGTCGCCGTTTGTCTCTATAAAAAACTTTGTGATATAAATTTAAACAGCTTCTTATTTTGCTTGCGTTGCAAATTATGTTATTTTTGCATTGTTAATACTCTTTAAGTTGGGATATTGTGGGCATAGTGTTCTGCAGCTCCCTGTTGATGTAATATTTGTTTTATGAGTGAAAGAAAAGTAAGAGTGCGCTTTGCACCGAGTCCTACGGGTCCGTTGCATATCGGAGGCGTTAGAACAGCGTTATATAATTATCTTTTTGCAAAGCAGAATGGCGGTGACCTCATATTCCGTATCGAGGATACCGATTCCAACCGCTTTGTTCCTGGAGCTGAGGAGTATATCCTTGAATCGTTCCGCTGGTTGGGAATCAAGTTCGACGAAGGTGTTTCGTTCGGTGGTGATAAAGGTCCCTACCGTCAGTCGGAACGTCGCGACATATACAAGAAATATGTACAGGTCCTTCTCGACAACGGTAAGGCATACATTGCATTCGATACCCCCGAGGAGTTGGAGGCGAAGCGTGCCGAGGTCGAAAACTTCCAGTACGACGCATCGACACGCTTGTCCATGCGCAACTCTCTGGCAATGCCGGCCGAAGAGGTCGAAGCCCTTATAGCAAGCGGTCACCAGTATGTGGTGCGTTTCAAGGTAGAGCCGGGCGAAAAAGTCGTTGTGAACGACATTATCCGTGGCGAAGTAACGATAGACTCTTCGATTCTCGATGACAAGGTACTCTACAAGTCGGCCGATGAGCTCCCCACATATCACCTCGCCAACATCGTTGACGACCACCTCATGGAGGTGTCGCATGTTATCCGCGGTGAAGAGTGGCTTCCTTCGGCACCATTGCATGTACTTCTCTACCGTGCTTTCGGATGGGAGGATACCATGCCCCGTTTCGCACACTTGTCACTGTTGCTGAAGCCCGAGGGCAACGGCAAGCTCAGCAAGCGCGACGGTGACCGTCTCGGTTTCCCGGTGTTCCCGTTGGAGTGGCACGATCCCAAGAGCGGTGCCGTGTCGTCGGGCTTCCGTGAGAGTGACTACCTGCCCGAGGCGGTAATAAACTTTCTTGCCCTGCTGGGCTGGAATCCGGGAGACGATGTAGAGCTCATGTCGCTCGATGAACTGGTACAGAAGTTCGACCTATCCAAGTGCAGCAAAGCCGGTGCCCGTTTCGACTACAAGAAAATGGTATGGTTCAATCACGAATACATACTCCGCAAGTCCGACAAGGAGATTGCCGGGATATTCATGCCTGTCGTGCAATCTCACGGCATAGATACGACAATGGAGCACCTCGAGAAGATTGTATCTCTCATGAAGGGCCGTGTCAACTTCGTGCATGAGCTTTGGGATGCAAGCAGCTTCTATTTTGTAGCTCCGGTAGAGTATGACGAGAAGACTGCAAAGAAACGTTGGAAAGAGGATTCTGCAGCAAAGATGGCCGAGCTCGCGAATCTGCTCGAGGGGCTTGACGACTTCTCCATTGAGAACCAGGACAAGGCTGTTCATGAATGGATAGAGGCCAAGGGATACGGTATGGGTGAAATAATGAATGCCTTCCGCCTTGCCCTTGTGGGCGAGGGCAAGGGCCCTCAGATGTTCGACATTTCAGGGCTTATAGGCAAGGAAGAGACACTTGCGCGTCTCCGTAGGGCAATTGAGGTACTGGGATAATATACGGCGATGTACACTTTTGGAATTTACATATACATATTCTTTATAAAGCTTGTTGCCCTGTTCGGCCACAAGAAGGCCAAACAGATGCTTGCCGGTCACAAGGAGGTCTTTGCCACACTCCGCGAGAAGGTAAAGCCCGGCACAGCTTACGTATGGTTCCATGCCTCCTCGCTCGGGGAGTTTGAGCAGGGCCGTCCTATGATAGAGAAACTGCGTGCCGAGCACCCCGAGTACAGGGTAGTGCTCACATTCTTCTCTCCATCGGGCTACAACACGGCAAAGAACTATCAGCAGGCCGATATCGTATGCTATCTGCCTTTCGACACAAAGCGTAATGTCAAGCGTTTTCTCGACATTCTGCAACCGAAGATGGCATTTTTTATAAAGTACGAGTTCTGGCTGAACTACCTTATAGGGCTCAATAAACGTTCGGTGCCGGTCTATAGTGTCTCTTCGATATTCCGCAAGGAGCAGACCTTCTTCAAGCCATGGGGCGGCCGCTACAGGCTTGCCTTGCATAGCTTCGACAGGCTTTTTGTACAGAACGACAAGTCCAAGGAACTTCTCAAGTCAATAAATGTAGAGAAAGTTTCGGTTGTCGGTGACACACGCTTCGACCGTGTAGGCAAGATACTCGAACAGGCTCGCCAGCTTCCGCTTGTAGAGGCGTTCGTGGGCGAAGGCAACAATGTCTTCATAGCCGGTAGCTCATGGGGTGCCGACGAGGCAATATACATGCCTTATTTCAACAATCACAAGGAGTGGAAGCTTATAATAGCATCGCACGAGGTCGATGAAGACCGCATAAAGGCCATAGAGGAACAGTATGATGGTGTGTGCGTGCGATACACAAGAGCCTCGATGGACGAGGTGCGCAATGCCGGCTGTCTTATAATCGATTGTTTCGGTCTTCTCTCATCGATATACCGCTATGGAACAGTTTCATATGTGGGTGGAGGTTTCGGAGTGGGAATCCATAATGTGCTTGAGGCTGCAGTCTATGGTATCCCGGTCTTCTTCGGTCCCAACAACAAAAAATTCCAGGAAGCCCAGCAGTTGAAAGCGTGTGGCGGTGGAATAGAGATAAGCAGCACATATGCATTCGGCCAGAGGATGGATGCCTTTGCCGCTGACCCGCAGTTGCTTGAGGCTGCAGGTAAAGCAGCGGGCGAATATGTCTCGGCCAACCTTGGTGCTTCGCAGAGGATATTTGACGAGCTTGGGCTTTGAACCTGCTTTTTTGATTAAACATTGTTAATTCACTTGCAGTAGAGAAGCCTTTTGCTATCTTCGCATCAAAAATGAAAATATAAGTAATATCATAAACATTTAAAATTAAGGATTATGCAGTTTTTGACAAATGAAAAATTGGTGATTGTCGGTGCAGCCGGTATGATCGGTTCAAACATGGCACAGTCGGCTCTTATGATGGGTCTTACAACAAACCTCTGTCTTTACGATGTCTTCTCACCCGAAGGTGTTGCCGAGGAGATGCGCCAGAGCGGCTTTGACAACGTAAATATCACAGCAACAACAGATGTTGCCGAGGCCTTCAAGGATGCAAAGTATATCATCTCTTCAGGCGGTGCTCCACGTAAGGAGGGTATGACACGCGAGGATCTTCTTGCCGGCAACTGCAAGATTGCCGAGGAACTTGGCAAGAACATCAAGACATACTGCCCCGATGTTAAGCACGTTGTAATCATCTTTAACCCTGCCGACCTCACAGGTCTTGTTACATTGCTCTATTCAGGCTTGAAGCCCGGTCAGGTGACAACACTCGCAGGTCTCGACTCTACACGTTTGCAGAACGCTCTTGCAAAGAAGTTCGGTGTAATGATGAACGAGGTTACAGGTTGTGCTACATATGGTGGCCACGGCGAGCAGATGGCAGTTTT
>JAFXHQ010000026.1 GCA_017536325.1 Bacteroidaceae bacterium | reverse complement strand
GTCACCTTCTTTTGTATGAGGCGTGAATAAAAAGTAAAGTTCAAGGCTTGTGAAGGCTTCAAAACCGCAGTTTACTAAGCGTAAATGAGGATTTTGAAGCCAAACGTAACGTAGAAATTTGCTTTTTAGTCACCCTCTTTTGTTTGCGCACTCCTTTTCTCCTTATGGCAAAAAGGAGTGTTGTTCATTTGAATTCCAACACTCCGCCGTTAGTGATCTCTATGTGGGTAATTGCCGTACCTTTGACTCTTTTGCCGTTGAGGTAGGCCTTGCGATAGGAAACAGTGTCATTCTGGGGGAGTGTAACGACTGAAGAACCTTTCTCTGTTTCTTGGGTGTGGCTTTTTTGAGATTCTTCGCTGCGCTCAGAATGACATAGTACCGTGAATGTCTTTCCATCCGGCAGGTGCAGTGTGGCTTCGGGGAACAGCGGTGCTCCAATCTCGTATTCTCCGCCACAGGGGTCAACAGGGTAAAACCCCATCGCACTCATCACATACCAGGCCGACATCTGTCCGCAGTCCTCGTTGCCGCAGAGCCCGTCGGGCGTGTTGCGGTACATCTCGCGCATAATCCGCGTGACATAATGCTGTGTCCTCTCGGGCTTGCCGATGCGGTTGAACAGGTATGCAACGTGGTGGCTCGGCTCGTTGCCGTGTGCATACTGCCCAATCATTCCGGTGCTGAAAATCGGCAGGTCGGCATTTTCGGCAGGGGAGTGGGTGAACATACTATCGAGCTTTTGACTGAACACCTTTCTGCCCATCAGCTTCATCAACCCCTCGATGTCGTGCTGCACGCTCCACATATAGTGCCAGGCGTTGCTCTCGCATATATGCGGTGTGTACTCCTCGGGGGCGAACATCGGCTGGAACGCGCCCTTGCTGTCACGTGGTTGCATAAAGGTTGTGGCAGGGTTGTAGAGATTGCGGTAACTCTTTGCGCGGCGGTAAAAGATATCGGCAATGCTGTCTCGTCCCATTGCTTCGGCCATACGGGCAATGCAGTGGTCGTCGTATGCATACTCCAGGGTGCGAGACATTGACCAGTTATCGGCATTGTACGTATCTATTACATCATAAGGGACATATCCTTCCTCCTTGTATAGCCCTATTCCTCGGTAGCTGTCACTATTGGCTGTGGCAACACATGCAGCAAGAGCTCTCTCGGCATCGAACCCACCGATACCTTTTAAGTATGCATCGGCAATCACCGGCACCGAGTGGTAGCCAATCATCATGTCTGTTTCGCTGCCCCACATGTTCCACACGGGCAGTCGCCCGTGCTGCTCATAAAAGGCGATGAAGGAATTTATCATGTCTGCAATACAATCGGGTGCTGTGTATGTGAATAGCGGATGTGATGCGCGAAAGGTGTCCCATAGCGAGAATGTCGAGTAGTTCTTCCAACCATCTGCCTTATGGTTCTTGCCGTCTGCACCACGGTATAAGCCGTCAACGTCGCAATAGAGTGTAGGGGCAAGCATTGTACGATAGAGAGCTGTGTAGAAACATATACGTTCATCGTCTGTGCCGCCTTTAACTTCTATGCGCGACAGCCTGCTGTTCCAATTTTCACGTGTCTTTGTGCGGTAGGCATCGAAATTGTCGTGCGGTGCTTCGTTGGCGAGGTTCTTTGCAGCTCCATCAAGTCCGGTTCCCGAGATTGCAGTCACAACGGTCAGCTTGTTGTCATTGCTGAGATAGAATCGGATTGTAGCCTTCCCGATTACATTCTTGTTGGCTGTGCCGTCGGCAATGGTGATGCTGTCGCACACCATTGAAACTATCGGTTGCGAGAAGCGTGTGCGGAAATATACCTCCTGACCTCTTGCCCAGCCGTTGGAGTAGCGATAACCCTCAATCGTGAAGCTGTCGATCTGTGCAATATATGTGTCAACGGTAGCATCCCAGTTCGTTGCCTTTCCAAGGTCCAGCAATACGGTGGCTGTATCTGTGGGGTAGGTGTAACGTTGGATGCCGCACCGTTCCGTTGCGGTCAGTTCTACATTGATGCCGTAGCTGTCGAGGTGTACCTTATAATATCCGGCCTCGCACTCTTCACGTTCGTGGCTGAAAAGTGAGTATATGCCTAAAGGGGCATTTGCCTCGCGCAAAGGATAGGTCACAGGCAGGAAACTGATGTCGTAGAGGTCGCCTGCTCCTGTACCGCTTAGGTGCGTGTGGCTGAACCCGGCAATAGTGCTGTCGGGGTAGAAATAGCCGGCAATCCAGTCCCAACCGGGCTGTCCGTTGTCGGGGCTCAGCTGTACCATGCCGAACGGAGCCTGTGCACCGGGATATACATTTCCTTTGTAATCAGTGCCTATAAGCGGGTTTACAAGCGATGCGTAGTCAGTGGTTTGTGCCGATGAGAATAGTGCTGTGTAAAATATAAAAAACGATAAAAGTGCTTTTTTCATTGCCGTATGAGTTGCTGGATGCGAATATAGTAAAAAATCATGGTTGTGCAACCGGAATTTGCATTGAACCAATAGCCCGAAAGCATTGTTATCCTACTATGCTTTAAGAACATTAAAAACAGATAACTATGTCAACATTAACCAAAAGTGTAAAGTTGGGAGTGGCAACACTTGCCATCATGAACGTGACTGCCGTGGTATCGCTCCGTGGCCTGCCTGCCGAGGCTGAGTATGGAATAAGTTCGGCATTCTATTACCTTTTTGCAGCACTTGTATTTCTCATTCCCACTTCGTTCGTGGCAGCAGAGCTTGCGGCCATGTTCCAGGACAAGCAAGGCGGTGTCTTCCGATGGGTGGGAGAAGCATTCGGCAAGAAGGCCGGCTTTGTAGCAATATGGCTGCAATGGGTGGAGAGTACGATATGGTATCCTACGGTGCTTACGTTCGGTGCTGTGTCGCTGGCCTTCATAGGAATGGACAGTGCCAGTGACATGTCGCTGGCATCGAACAAGATATATACGCTTGTCGTAGTGCTTGCGATATACTGGGCCGCCACATTCATCTCGCTAAAAGGACTCGGTTGGGTGAGTAAAGTCGCAAAGATAGGCGGACTTGTAGGAACCATAATACCGGCTGCACTGCTAGTGATACTTGCTATCATTTATCTTATAAGCGGCGGCAAGTCCCAGATGGACTTTGGCGGAGACTTCTTCCCCGATATCACCAAACTCGACAACCTTGTGCTAGCATCTGGAATATTCCTCTTCTATGCAGGAATGGAGATGACCGGTATTCACGTGAAGGATATGGACAATCCGAGCAGGAACTATCCGCGTGCTGTATTTTTGGGTGCAATAATCACAGTTCTCATCTTTGTGCTCGGTACATTTGCGCTTGGAATAATCATTCCACAGAAGGATATCAACCTCACACAGAGCCTTCTTGTAGGTTTCGAGAACTATTTCAAGTTTGTTGGAGCATCATGGCTTTCGCCGATAATTGCCATTGCATTGGCTTTCGGTGTACTTGCAGGTGTACTTACCTGGGTGTCGGGCCCCTCGAAAGGTATCTTTGCTGTAGGAAAGGCCGGCTATTTGCCGCCATTCATGCAGAAGAGCAACAAGCTCGGCGTGCAAAAGAATATCCTACTGATACAGGGAGGAGTGGTCACACTGCTGAGCCTGTTGTTTGTGGTGATGCCGTCGGTGCAGAGTTTTTATCAGATTCTGTCGCAGCTCACCGTTCTGCTATACCTTATTATGTATCTTATGATGTTCGCTGCAGCGATATATCTGCGCTACAATATGAAGGATACACCACGTCCGTTCCGTTTGGGAAAGAAGGGCAACGGTGTGATGTGGATTGTTGCCGGTGTAGGATTTCTGGGCAGTCTTCTTGCCTTTGTACTAAGTTTTATTCCGCCGGCACAGATTGCTGTGGGCAGCAATGCCGTATGGTTTACAGTGCTCATAATCGGCTGTATTATTGTAGTTGGCGCACCTTTTATAATATATGCGATGCGCAAGCCGCACTGGGTTGACAAGGACTCACAGTTCGAACCGTTCCATTTCGATAAATGATAGACAGTAATGATTATATAAGAAGTGAGGGAGCACCACTGCTCCCTCACTTCTTATATAATGCCATCTGGTCTTTATGCTTCAGTGTCGGCCTTGCTCCAGTCGAGCTTAGCCATGCGCTGGTAGCTTGCATAACGCTTCTTAGCCATGCCCTCGGCAGCCTCGAACAGCTCGTGTGCCTCAGCCGGGAACTGCTTTGCAAGTGAAGCGTAACGAACCTCACCCTGCAGGAACTCCTGGAACTTCTCCCACTGCGGTTCCTTGCTGTCGAGTGTGAACGGGTTCTTGCCC
>JAFXHQ010000025.1 GCA_017536325.1 Bacteroidaceae bacterium | reverse complement strand
TAGCCCGGCAGATAGCATAGGAATAACGTGACATTCAATTACGACATACTGGTCATAGGCGCAGGCCACGCAGGGTGCGAGGCTGCTGCCGCTGCAGCGAACTTGGGAAAGAGAACGTGTCTCATGACCATCGACATGAACAAGATTGCGCAGATGAGCTGCAACCCTGCCATTGGCGGAATTGCCAAAGGACAGATTGTGCGTGAGATTGACGCGCTTGGCGGCTACACAGGCATCGTCGCCGACAAAGCATCCATACAGTTCCGTATGCTGAACCGCTCGAAAGGGCCTGCTATGTGGAGCCCACGTGCACAATGTGACAGAATGAAGTTTAGCCAATATTGGCGAGAAACACTCGAAAACATCCCTGCACTTGATATGTGGCAGGACATAGCAACTGAACTTATTGTAGAGGAGGGCAAAGCTGTAGGAGTAAGGACACAGATGGGTGCCGAGTTCCGCGCAACATGCACAATAATAACCGCCGGCACATTTCTCAACGGACTGATGCACATAGGCAAGGTGCAGATTGAGGGTGGCCGTGTAGCCGAACCGGCTGCAAAGGGATTGACAGAATCCATAACGGCGCACGGCATCACTTCGGGCCGCATGAAGACCGGCACGCCTGTACGTCTCGACCGACGTTCAATAAGGTTGGAACTCACAGAGGTTCAGGCAGGAGACAATGATTTCCACCGTTTTTCGTATAGCGACACAAAGCGTGAGTTGAAGCAGTTGCCCTGCTGGGGATGCTACACAAACCCGGAGGTGCATCGGATACTGCGAGACAGCCTCGACGACTCGCCGCTCTACAACGGACAGATACAGAGCATAGGACCGCGCTACTGCCCGAGTATAGAGACAAAGATTGTAACTTTTGCCGAGCGCGACAGGCACCTGCTGTTCATTGAGCCCGAGGGCGAGACTACACAGGAGATTTATGTAAACGGGTTCTCTTCATCGCTTCCGATGGAGGCACAGCTCACTGCACTGCGCAAGATACCGGCATTGGAGAATGCGGTCGCTTACCGCCCAGGCTATGCCATAGAATATGACTACTTCGACCCTACACAGCTCAAGCACACACTGGAATCGAAGATAGTAGGCAACCTGTATTTTGCCGGACAAGTCAACGGAACGACAGGATATGAGGAGGCTGCCGGACAGGGCATAATCGCAGGCATAAATGCGGCACACAAAATAGACGGAAAAGAAGATTTTGTTCTTCGCCGTGACGAAGCATATATAGGCGTGCTCATCGACGACCTGGTGACAAAAGGAGTTGATGAACCATACAGAATGTTCACATCGAGAGCCGAATACCGCATACTTCTCCGCTCGGACAATGCCGATATGCGCCTGACTGAAAAGGCTCACGCCATTGGGCTTGCCACAGATGAACGCTTGAAGAGACTACAGGCAAAGAGGGAGAAGATTACGCAGCTCACCGAGTTCATTGCAAATTTCTCGATAAAGGCCGACCTTATTAATAAGGGGCTCGAGGAGCTTGGCACTACCCCACTGACACGTGGTTGCAAACTCGCTTCACTCATCGAACGCCCGCAGGTCACAATCGAATCCATAGCAAAGTACATAGCTCCGCTTAGAAAGGAACTCGAAAAGCTCGACAACGACAGGGATGAGATAACTGAAGCTACTGAAATTGAAATAAAATACAAAGGCTACATTGAACGTGAACGCGAGCTTGCCGAGCGAATGATACGCCTTGAAAACATACGCATAAAAGGAAGGTTCGACTACAACAGCCTTGAATCGCTCTCGACTGAAGCACGGCAAAAGCTCACAGCGATAGACCCGGAGACCCTTGCACAGGCAAGCCGCATACCGGGTGTGTCGCCGAGTGATATAAATGTACTACTGGTACTTGTGCGGAAACAAACAATTGTTCCACGTGGAACATTGCCTTAAAACAACAGCTGAAACAACATAAACTTAAATGATATGAACAAGGATTTACTGCTAAAGAATTTGAGAAACATTCCCGATTTCCCTATTCCTGGAATACAGTTCAAGGATGTAACTTCACTCTTCAAGAGCCCTGAGTGCCTGCGCGAAATGGACAACGCACTATACGAACTTTACAAAGACAAGGGTATAACAAAAATCGTAGGCATCGAGTCGCGTGGTTTTGTTATGGCATCGTCACTTGCAGTCAAATTGGGTGCGGGCTTTGTGCCCATCCGCAAGCCAGGCAAGTTGCCTGCAGAGACAATAAGTGAAACATACGGCAAGGAGTATGGCCGCGACACTATCGAGATACATAAGGATGCTATCTGCGAAGATGATGTGGTTCTTATCCACGACGACCTGCTTGCAACAGGCGGCACTATGCTTGCCGCATATCACCTTGTAAAAAAGCTGAACCCAAAGAAAGTGATGATAAACTTCATCATTGAGCTCGAGGGATTGAAGGGGCGCGAGACCTTCCCGGCTGATGCCGAGATTGAATGCCTGCTTTCACTCGAGGGCAAATAAGAAAACCACCCCGAATGAAGAGAGAGGAGAGAACAAAAAGGGATGAATACCTTAAAGGGGTAGTACAGAACCTGCCCGATTCACCCGGATGCTACCAATACCTTGACGATAGCGGAACGATCATCTATGTAGGAAAGGCAAAGAACCTGAAACGCAGGGTCTCCTCATACTTCAACAAAGAGCAGCAAACTTTAAAGACAAAACTTCTTGTCGCAAAGATAGCCGACATAAGGTATATTGTAGTAAACAGCGAGGCTGATGCACTGTTATTGGAGAACAATCTGATAAAGCGGCATAAGCCTCGCTACAATATTTTATTGAAGGACGACAAGACGTACCCGTCGATATGTATAACAAACGAGGCATTCCCGAAGATATTAAAGACAAGGAAAATTGTAAAAGGCGCAGGAAAATATTTCGGGCCATATACAAATGCCGGAGCATTGCATGCCCTTGTGGGACTTATTAAAGAGTTGTACCCAATGCGCACCTGCAGCATGAACATAACGTGCGAAGGGGTAATGAACGGCAAATACAATGCCTGTCTCGAATACCAGATAAAGAGGTGCTGTGCTCCGTGCATAGGAAAGATCTCGCAAGAGAGATACCTTGAATTAATCGGTGAAGTAACCACAATTCTTAAAGGAGACATAAAGATTCTGCAGGAAAAACTCATTGCAGAGATGAAGGAGAAGGCAATGAGAATGGAGTTTGAGGAGGCGCAGGAGATAAAGAAAAAATATGAGTTGATCGAGAACTTCAGGACGAGGAGCGAGGTTGTAAGCCCATCGATAACCAATATAGATATATTTTCGATTGAAAGTGACGAAAAGAATGCCTTTATAAACTTCCTGCACATAACAAACGGATGCATCAATCAGGCATTCACCATAGAGTACCAGAAAAGACTCGATGAAAGCGATGAAGAAATACTTTCAATGGGTATTGTTGAATTACGCGAGAGATTCGGCAGTAATGCCAAGGAGATTGTACTGCCCTTCCCTATTGGAATGCCTGTTGAGGGGGTAACTGTTACAATACCGCAGAAGGGCGAGAAAGCACGCTTGCTGGCATTATCCAGGCTGAATGTAAAACAGTACAAGGCCGACCGCATGAAGCAGGAGAAGAAGCTTAACCCGGAACAGAAAACGACCAGGCTTATGAAAGAGATTCAGGATGCCCTGCATCTCGAAAAAATGCCGATGACAATTGAATGTTTTGATAACTCGAACACCCAGGGTTATGATGCCGTAGCTGCATGCGTAGTGTTCCGTAAGCTTAAACCATGCAAGAAGGAGTACAGGAAATACAATATAAAGAGTGTTGTAGGGCCCGATGACTATGCTTCCATGAGAGAGATTGTGCACAGAAGATACAGCCGACTGATAGAGGAAGGAGGGACACTGCCCGACCTTATAATAGCCGATGGAGGAAAAGGCCAGATGGAAGCTATGAGGTGCATAATAGAGAATGAACTGGGACTTGACATACCAATTGCCGGCCTTGTAAAAGACGGCAAGCACAGGACATCGGAGCTGATTATAGGAAGGGAACACGAGGTAATAGGACTGAAGCAGAACACTCCCCTCTTCAGACTGATGACGCAGATACAAGACGAGGTACACCGCTTTGCAATCACATTCCACCGCGAAAAGAGAAGCAAGAGGCAGACCAAATCGGAGCTGGATGGGATTAAGGGATGCGGGGAAAAAAGCAAACTCGCTCTGTTACAACATTTTAAAAGTGTAAAGCGTATTAAGGAAGCCAAAATTGAAGATATTGCAGCCATTGTAGGCAAAGCAAAGGCCTCAATTATATCGGAGGCACTTAATAGAGGAAATAATGCCGGCAAATATGAAGGAAAATAGTATATTTGCACTATAAAGGAAAAAGATGAGAGTACTTATACAAAGAGTAAAGAGAGCCTCGGTAACTATTGACGGCGAAATTGTATCGGCAATAGGTGGCGGACTGCTCATATTTGTGGGCATATGCGATGAGGATTGCGACGAGGATATAAGCTGGCTAACAAAGAAGATTGCCAACATACGCCTGTTCGACGACGAGAACGGCGTGATGAACCTTTCGGTTATGGATACTGCTGGAGAGATTCTTGCTGTGAGCCAGTTTACGCTGATGGCATCTACAAAGAAGGGTAACCGCCCATCGTACATAAAGGCAGCGAAACCCGACATATCGGTACCACTGTACGAGGATTTCTGCAGAGAAATGGAAATTGCAGTAAACAAACCGATAAAAAGAGGTGTTTTTGGTGCAGACATGAAGGTGGAGCTGCTGAACGACGGCCCGGTAACGATATTCATTGATTCAAAAAACAGGGAATAGAAGAACGCTATGACAATAGAGGAAGCACAGAGACGCGTGGATGAATGGATAAAGGAGTACGGTGTACGCTACTTCAATGAACTCACGAATATGGCAATACTCACCGAGGAGGTAGGTGAGGTAGCGCGTATCATGGCGCGAAAATACGGAGAACAGTCGTTCAAGGAGGGAGATAAAAACGAGCTTGCCGACGAACTTGCCGATGTGCTATGGGTGCTTATATGCATATCTAACCAGACAGGCATTGACCTTACTGAAGCGTTCAGAAAGAACCTCGAGAAAAAGACCGATAGAGACAATAAAAGACATATAAATAACCCTAAACTCAAAGAATAATGAGCGAGAAATGTAATTGCGGGTGTGGTGAGCACAAGCACCACATTGAGGAAGAGAGCAAATATGACTTCGTACTTAACGACTACTGCCCTGCCATGAGCGACGAAGAGGTGGCTGCCGCCGTAAAGCAGCTCATCGAGAAGAAAGTCGAAGAGAACAACACTCTTGAAGTGAAGAAATTCCTGTTCAACTGCATTGACCTGACAACACTTAAATGCACCGACAGCGAAGAGAGCGTGATGGCATTCACCGAGAAAGTGAACGAGTTTGACGACAAATACCCTGACCTGAAGAATGTGGCTGCAATATGCGTATATCCCAACTTCGCAAAGATCGTGAGCAACACATTGCAGGTTGAGAATGTGGGTATAGCATGTGTTTCGGGCGGGTTCCCGTCATCACAGACATTCCAGGAGATAAAGGTTGCCGAGACAGCCATGGCTGTACATGACGGGGCTACCGAAATAGACATTGTACTGAGCGTTGGCAAGCTCCTTAGCGGCGACTACGAGGGCGTATGCGACGAGATTCAGGAGTTGAAGAGCGTATGCGGAGAGAAGCACCTGAAGGTGATTCTTGAGACAGGCGCATTGAAGAGTGCCGAAAACATCAAAAAAGCTTCGATTCTTTCGATATATTCCGGTGCCGATTTCATAAAGACATCGACAGGAAAGGAGTCTCCGGCTGCGACACCTGAGGCTGCGTATGTGATGTGCAGCACCATTAAGGAGTACTACCAGAAGACAGGCCGCAAGGTCGGCTTCAAGCCTGCAGGCGGCATCAATACAGTAAACGATGCGCTTGTATATTACACCATAGTAAAAGAGCTACTGGGAGAGGAATGGCTCACCAACGAACTGTTCCGCCTTGGAACAAGCCGCCTGGCAAACCTTTGCCTGAGCGAAATTGTGGGCAAAGAGGTCAAGTTCTTCTAAACAGGTACATATACAACATAGCAGAGCAGGCATATGCCCGCTCTGCTATGTTGTATAATCCAGGCTACTTGCTACGCGAGATTGTATATTCAAGATATGCCACAAAAGCATCCCTCAAACCGGAAGGAATATCGTCAGGCAGAGACGACAAGGCTTGTGACCGATAATATTCTATGCGGTTTTTCGCGTAGTCTATACCACCCTCTTCAATAGATATCCTTATCAATGATTCTATATCCTTTTCATCGAGGAATTCTCCCTTTTTCAACTTCTCCCTTATAGGAACAAGGAGAGGGTTGGCACTTTCGCGCAGGACATATATTGCAGGGAGGGTTATCTTGCCTTCACGCATATCACTGCCGGTAGGCTTGCCTATGTCACCGCAGAAATAGTCGAAGATGTCGTCCTTAATCTGGAAACAGAGACCGACATTCTCACCGAACTGTGCGAAACGTGCGACAAGCTCCTCGCTTCCGCCTGCAGTATATACGCCACAGACACAACTGCAAATGAAAAGGGAGGCTGTCTTATGTGATATGACCTTTAGGTAGTTCTCTTCGCTGAAAAGGCCGTTCTGCTGGAGTTCAATCTGCAATATCTCGCCTCTTGCAAGCGATTTACCGAGCTCGGCAAGCTCGCTCACGACACGGCAATCGCCGGTCATGGCTGCATTGTTCAACGACTGCGAGAAGAGGAAATCACCGGTGAGAACAGCCACGTTATTGTTGAACTTTACATTCACCGAAGGACGACCCCTGCGCTTGTCGCTCTCGTCAATCACATCGTCATGCAGAAGGCTTGCCGTATGAAGCATCTCCATTGCCGAAGCTGCGGCATACGTCTTGTTGCACACCTCGGAGACAGCCTTTGCCACAAGCATGACGAGCATAGGGCGCATCATCTTGCCCGATGCTTCGCCAATATAGCACAACGCACTGTTCAAGAGAGGGACCTCACTCTTGAACTGCGACTTGAAATACTCCTTGAAGGCAACTAATTCCTGCTCTATAGGTTTTTTTATTGTAGATAACATACCAAAAAAGACCTGTTACCGGTTATTGATTGTTCAACTGAACACAAAAGTAATAAAAAAGAATATGGATAGTAGCAAATTTTGTGTATTTTTACATTCGGTTATACTTTATTAAAAATGGAAAAACTCTTTTTACTCGATGCGTACGCACTTATTTACCGAGCATACTACGCATTCATTAAAAACCCAAGGATAAACTCAAAAGGGTTCAATACATCGGCTATTCTGGGCTTTATAAATACGCTCGAGGATGTTCTCAAAAAGGAGAACCCGACACACATTGGAATCGCATTCGACCCTAAAGGACCTACATTCCGCCACGAAGCATACGAACAGTACAAGGCACAGCGCGAGGAGACACCCGAGGTTATAAGGGAGTCGGTACCTGTGATAAAAGAGTTCATAAAGGCCTATAATATCCCCATATTCGAGGTTTCGGGATACGAGGCGGACGATGTTATAGGCACCCTGGCAAAACAGGCGGAAAAAAGGGGAATAATTACATATATGATGACCCCCGACAAGGACTACGGACAGCTTGTCTCGGAAACGACATTCATATATCGCCCGAAGTACGGCGACAAGGAGTTCGAAGTAATGGGTATAGAACGTGTGAAAGAGAAGTTCGGGATTGAGAGGACAGAACAGGTGATTGACCTTCTCGGACTCATGGGCGACTCGAGCGACAATATTCCCGGCTGCCCCGGCGTGGGTGAGAAAACTGCGCAAAAGCTCATTGCTCAGTTCGGCAGTATAGAGAAGATGCTGGAGAGAACAGACGAACTGAAAGGCGCGCTTAAAACGAAAGTCGAAGAGAACAGAGAGAAAATTCTGTTCAGCAAATTCCTTGCTACAATAAAGACCGATGTTCCTATCGAACTTGAGATGGAGTCGCTTAAAAGAGAAACACCCGACGAAGAGAAACTCACTACCCTGCTCGACTTCTATGAACTTCGCTCTTTGAAGGAGAGAGTGAAGAAAACAAATTTTGCACCGTCACTTTTCGGAGACTCTCCGGAACAGCAAACAACAATAGAGCCGGCCGGCAAAAAAACGAAGAAACAGGACTCTCTCCAAGGCTCTCTCTTTGATTTTTTCCCGACCGAAGATACAGGCGGTGAAAAAAAATCGAGCCATTTGACGTTAAAAGAGGTGCAACACACCTATAAACTCGTTGATACAGAGGAGGATATAGCCAATATCGTTTCTGTTGTAAAAAATTGCCAAACTGTATGTTTCGACACAGAAACGACAAGTACCAATGCTCTTGATGCAGAATTGGTGGGTATAAGCCTCTCGATTAAGGAGGGCGAAGCGTTTTACATAACAATGCCTGCCGAAAGGGAGAAGGTTATGGCAAGGTTGGAAATCCTAAAGGAAATCTTCGAAAATGAGGAGAGTGAAAAGGTGGGACAGAACCTGAAATATGACATCACTGTATTAGCCAACTATGGCATAGAGGTTAAGGGCAAGCTTTTCGACACCATGATAGCACACTATGTGCTGCAACCGGAACTCTACCACGGAATGGACTACCTTGCCGAGATATACCTCGACTACGAGACAATAAAGATCGAAGAGCTTATAGGTGAAAAGGGACGCAAACAGAAGAATATGCGCGATATCTCCCCTGCCCTCGTTTGTGATTATGCTTGCGAGGATGCCGATGTAACTCTCAAGCTCAAGAACATTCTGCAGGCCGAGCTACATAAGGAAGGAATAGAAGAACTGTTCTACAACATAGAGATGCCGCTTGTTCCTGTGCTTGCATACATGGAACGTAACGGAGCACGCATTGACACTGTTGCATTGAAAGAGACATCGGTTCTGTTCGGCAAACGTCTTGCAGGCATTGAGGAGGAGATATACTCGCTTGCAGGCGAACCATTCAACATTGCGTCACCCAAACAGGTGGGCGATATACTGTTCGGCAAACTGAAAATCGTCGATAAGCCAAAGAAGACAAAGACAGGACAATACGTAACATCGGAAGAGGTGCTCGCACAACTGCAGAACAGACACCCTATAGTAAAGAACATACTGCAATACCGAGGACTGAAAAAGCTATTGAGTACCTACGTGGATGCGCTGCCTGCACTCGTAAACCCGAAAAGCGGCAAGATACACACATCGTATAACCAGACCGTAACGGCTACCGGAAGGCTCAGCTCAAGCAATCCCAACCTGCAAAATATTCCGATACGTGACGAAGACGGAAAAGAGGTGCGTAAGGCATTCGTGCCCGATGATGGATGCCTGTTCCTGTCGGTTGACTACTCGCAGATAGAACTGCGCATAATGGCACATCTGAGCGGTGACAGGAACATGATAGATGACTTTTGCAGCGGACACGACATTCATGCAGCAACCGCCGCAAAAATATATAAGAAACCCATCGAAGAGGTAACGAAGGATGAACGCAGGAAGGCAAAAGTAGCTAACTTCGGCATCATATACGGAATATCCGTCTTCGGGCTTGCCGAGAGAATGAATGTTGACCGCCGTGAGGCAAAAGAGCTTATCGAGAACTATTTTGCCACATACAGCGGAGTGCAGCAATACATTGAAAAATGTAAACAGGAAGCAAAGGCCAACGGATATGTAGAGACCATTTTCAACCGCAAGCGTTACCTGCCAGACATAAATTCGCACAATGCTGTCGTGCGCGGATATGCCGAGCGAAATGCTGTAAATGCCCCGATACAGGGCAGCGCAGCCGACATAATAAAGGTTGCTATGGTAAACATATACCGTCGCATGAAAGCCGATAATATGCGTTCTACAATGATTCTTCAGGTACATGATGAACTTAACTTCAACATTGTTCCCGAAGAAAAGGATGCGATGCAAAGGCTCGTTGTAGAAGAGATGCAGAACGCATTCAGGATGAGCGTACCCCTAATAGCCGATTACGGATGGGGAAACAACTGGCTCGAGGCACACTGATAAAAGGAAAAGAGATGAGCACCACAACAAAAACCAGAAACTCAAACATTGAGCTGCTGCGCATAATATCCATGCTGCTTGTACTGGGACTCCATGTGAACTACCTCGCGTTAGGCAAGGTGACCATTGCCGGCACGGCAAGCGAGCCGTTGCTGTCACTGGTGAGAATGGAGTTTGAGTCGCTGTGTATTGTGTGTGTCAACCTGTATGTGCTCATATCGGGATATTTCGGGATAAGGATAAAGAAGAAAAGCCTCATAGGGCTACTGTTCACCATACTGTTCTGGCAGATATCACTATATACGGCAGGGATTATCGACGGCCGTTATACCCTCGATTTCAACCTCCTGCAGAAGATGATAATACCGGGAGGCATATACTGGTTCGTACCGGCATACCTGATGCTCGTGCTGCTCTCCCCCATGCTCAATGCATATATAGAAAAAACGAGCAAGAAGAACATGGGAAGGTTTATAATATGCTTCCTTGCTGTGCAGACAATATTCGGCTACGTACAGCCCTACTGGAATATGTTCATTAACGGCTATTCGGCAATATCCTTTATTGGCCTGTACCTTATCGGAAGTTACATTAGGAAATACTCCGGAGAGATGTTCAGGAGAGGTGCCAAGAGCTATGTTGCAGTGTATGTGCTGGCAATGACGATAGCTGCCGTGGCAGCATTCCTGACATACAGGTATGCAGATTCGCAGTATATACTGCCACACGTGAACAACTGGTTCCTTGTATCGTATATCTCGCCTTTTGCAATAATAGGGGCTGTATCCCTTTTCGTGGCATTCACCAGAACCGGAATAAAGAACAATGTATGGATAAACAGAATTGCCGCATCGGCTTTCCCCGTATATCTCATACATATACATCCGGTTGTGGTAACATACTTCCTGAGGTATGCAAGATACATTTACAACAGTTTCGACGGCATACTGTATATTGTAGCCATAATAGCGTACATAGTAGGCGTGTATCTACTGTGCACGCTTCTAGACCAGATAAGGATTCTTGCTTGGAAATGGTGCTGCAAACTGTTCAGAATATAGTAACATTGCTACTATGTAGCTGAACAGTTGCCGCAAAAGCAGATTTTTCACTATCTTTGCAACAAATTGCGAATAATCAATAAATAATATACAAATATGGCTTTGAAAGCAGGTATTGTTGGCTTGCCCAACGTAGGAAAATCGACACTTTTCAACTGTCTGTCGAGCGCAAAGGCTCAGGCAGCAAACTTCCCGTTCTGTACAATCGATGCACAGATGGGACAGATAACCGTACCCGATGAAAGACTGAACAAACTTGCCGAACTTGTACACCCCGGACGCATTGTTCCGGCTACGTGCGACATAGTAGATATTGCAGGCCTTGTGAAAGGCGCGAGCAAAGGCGAGGGATTGGGAAACCAGTTCCTGGGCAACATACGTGAGACCGATGCTATTATCCACGTTCTG
>JAFXHQ010000024.1 GCA_017536325.1 Bacteroidaceae bacterium | reverse complement strand
GCGAGTTCGAGCCTCGTTTTCCGCTCTAGGTTGATGCCCAGGTGGCGGAATGGTAGACGCGCTCGTTTCAGGTGCGAGTGTTGAGAGACGTGCAGGTTCGAGTCCTGTTCTGGGCACGCAATTGCTTGTTTTGCATAATTATGGAGGAGTGGCGGAATTGGTAGACGCGCTACTTTGAGGGGGTAGTGACCGTTGGGTCGTGTGAGTTCGAGTCTCATCTCCTTCACAATTAAACTAATAGTTCATTTGATGCAAGTTTCGCAGAAACGCGAGAATAGCTCAGTTGGTAGAGCACAAACGCGGAAATAGCTCAGTTGGTAGAGCACAACCTTGCCAAGGTTGGGGTCGCGAGTTCGAGCCTCGTTTTCCGCTCACAAGTTAAGATAGCATTTGCTATCTTTTTTTTGTATCAGTTTGTTGAAAAGAACTTTATTCATGCAATCGGGATTATCCGGTGTCAATACTTCACCTTATCGTCCTTACTGCGCCACAAATTGAATGGAACAAGAGCCTCGTCATGCAATATATTCTCTACTGGCTTATGACGTTTATGCGGTTCCAATTCCAATTCACGGTAGATGAATGAGTCATCGAAATCAACCGCAGCTGCATCGTGCTGGTTGGCACCATAATAGATTTTATCTATATGTGCCCAATATATCGCACCCAAACACATCGGACACGGTTCACACGAAGTATAAAGCACACACCCGCTCAAATCAAAGGTACCTAACCTGGTACATGCCTCGCGTATAGCCATAACCTCGGCATGTGCCGTAGGATCATTGTTGGGCGTCACACGGTTTACGCCGGTAGCAACAATTTTGCCATCCTTGACTATGACAGCCCCGAAAGGACCGCCGCCATACTTCACGTTCTCTACCGCCAAGGCAATAGCCTTGCGCATAAAATACTTATCTTCCATAATACAATCTCCTATTATCCACAGAACAAATAATATGCACGACTGTTCAGAAGGCAAATATAATTATAAAGAACGAGGTTTGCCAACAAATCTTTTTTCAATATAATCGAAAAAGTTCTCTTTATACATATCGCCTATCGGCACATATATATTGCCGTCATATACAATACGCATCTTGGAAATCTCCTTTATCTTGTCGAGATTAACCAGATAGGAACGGTGAACGCGCATAAAAGAGTCCTTTGGCAGTGCCTCTTCAATCTTCTTCATGCTCAACAGCGAGACAACTGGTTTGGTGTTACCATCTATAAAGATACGCACATACTCGCTCATACTCTCGATATATTTAATAGAGTCGATAGGTACACGCAGCATACGGTAGTCCGATTTCACATAGAGGCAGTCGTGGCACACGCCTTCGCCTTGCTCCGGAGTCATAGGTTGCGATGCAAGAGCCATCGTATAATTACGATGAATCTTGTTTGCAGCTTTAAGAAAATCTTCAAACCCTATCGGTTTGAGCAGATAGTCAACCGCATCGAGTTTGAAGCCGTCAATGGCATACTCCGAATAGGCTGTAGTGAAGACAACCATCGGCGGATGCGACAACGAACGTACCAATTGCACACCGTTTATGTCGGGCATGCTTATATCTACAAACATCACATCTACATTACTATTGGAGAGTATATCCATTGCTTCTGCAGCCGAACTGCATGAGCCCACATTCTCCATAAATGGAATACGTTCAACATATTTCTCCAACTGCGCAACTGCCAGAGGTTCATCGTCAACAATTATACACTTTATCATATTGTATAGGGATTTTTATTTCTACATTGTACCACTCGCTATCGCCATATATATGCAAAGTTGCTTTTTCGGCAAAGAGCAACTCCAAACGCTTCTTTGCATTGTTCACCCCAATACCGCCCTGCTCCACAGGAAGCGGAACAGTTGGAGTCTCAGGCATTGTATTCCTGCAAGTGAATACCACCTGTTCTTTTTCCTCATCGACATACAGCGCGACATCAATCACCGACCTCTTCTTGTATGTAACCCCGTGCTTGAAAGCGTTCTCTACAAACTGCATGTATATCATCGAAGGGACATAGATTCCTTGTACATCATTGGCAAAGGATGTTCTTATATTGAGTTTATCGGTATAACGCAGACGCATGAGATCTATATAACCGTTCATGAAAGAAATCTCCTTTTCCAATGGCACAGACGCAGCAGATGTATCATAAAGCACGTATCGCATCATTCTTGAGAATTCATGGATAGCCCTCTGCGCCCGTTGCTTGTCAATATCTATCAATGCATGAATATTGTTCAGCGTATTCATGAAAAAATGAGGATTAATCTGATAACGCAGATATTCGAGATTGGAGCGCAGTTTCTCCTGTTCCAGTTCCCTTACATGCTCGTCACGGCGTATTGTAAAGAAGAAAAGCCTTACACATATGTTGAACACAAGCACGAAAACCGCTATCAGAATCTGTACATTGCGCGGATTTACAAAAAAGCCCCACACCTCGCGTTTGAGCGGAATCCTGACATTATCTATGCCAGGCGGTTCCTTCAAAGGAAAAGACATATACACTATGCTGAATAAGACTATAACACATAGCAGATAGAACACAAAAAGCCTTCCCCTCTTTTTATAAAGAAGGAAAGGCATAAGTATATTATTGTTCAGAACAAACAAGAGCAATGCCGGAAGCAAGAACTTCCAGAAGGAGAGCATCTCTTCAAAGGTTGGGAAAAAAGAGAAATCCTTAATTACGGAACCCAGGATTGGCGACAACAGCAATATACTCCAGAAGAGGAGATATATTATATACTCTACCGATTTTTTCTTTACATCCCAAGGCATTGTCCTATTTTGATTATACAGCGCAATTTACACAATTATTTGTCACTGTGACAATAAAATCGGCAAACCGCAAGAACAAATCTGCCAACGCGTTATTTCACAGCCTTGAAGCTCATATCGAGTCCTTTGACCGAGTGTGTGAGTGCACCAACCGAGATAAAGTCAACGCCACAAAGAGCATAGCTGCGCAGAGTGTCGAATGTGATACCACCCGATGACTCGGTCTCGTAACGCCCAGCAACCATCTCAACAGCCTTACGTGTCTTTTCGGTATCGAAATTGTCGAACATAATACGCTGCACACCACCCATATCAATAACCTTCTGCAGGTCCTCAAGGGTACGCACCTCGACCTCTATCTTCAAATCCTTGCCGCAAGCCTTGCAATACTCCTTTGCACGTGAAACAGCCTGTTCTATGCCTCCTGCAAAATCCACGTGATTGTCTTTTATGAGAATCATATCAAATAGGCCGATACGATGGTTCACGCCACCGCCTATGCGCACAGCCTCCTTCTCCATGATACGCATACCGGGAGTTGTCTTGCGTGTATCGAGCACGCGTGTACCGGTACCTTCAAGCTCCTTCACATAGCGACGTGTCATTGTAGCTATACCGCTCATACGCTGCATCACGTTGAGCATGAGGCGTTCGGTCTGCAACAGCGAGCGCACACTGCCTGTCACATACATCGCGATGTCGCCCTTCTTCACCTCGGCACCATCCTCAATAAGCACCTCAACCTGCAGATTTTCGTCGAATCGTGCGAATATACGCTTTGCCATCTCAATGCCGGCAAGAACACCATCCTCCTTAATCAGGAGCATGTTCTTGCCCATTGCCTCGGCTGGGATTGTAGAAAGCGTGGTATGGTCACCGTCGCCGATATCCTCGGCAAAAGCAAGGTCGATAAGTCTATCGATAAGTTCATCTTTTACGTTCATAACAATATCGTTTATTTTTTGCGAAGATATACAATTCCCTCAATTAGTGCAAAGGCAAAACCATTTTTTATTGTACCTTAGCGGAAACATTTAAAGCTACAGAAATGAAGATCACACTACTTGTCGTCGGACGCACCGTTGACAGCAACATAATAGCAGGCATAAAGGATTACACAGAGAGAGTGAGCCATTTTGCTCAGTTCGAGATGGAGGTAATACCAGAGCTCAAGAATGCCAAAAAATTGAGCGAGGCTCAGCAGAAAGAAGCAGAAGGTGAGCTTATACTCAAGTCCCTGCAACCGGGCGACCGCATTGTACTGCTCGACGAAGGAGGCAAGGAATACCGTTCTACAGAGTTTGCTGCATGGATAGAGCACAAACAGAACATATCAACCAAACGCTTGGTATTCATCGTAGGAGGCCCCTACGGATTTGCGTCCAAAGTCTATGAGGCCGCACACGAGAAACTGTCACTCTCAAAAATGACCTTCTCGCACCAGATGATTCGCCTGCTTTTCATAGAGCAGCTCTACAGGGCATATACAATCATAAACCACCTGCCCTACCATCATGAGTAAGACGGGAAAATGAAAGACAAAAGTTTGAACCTTATAGTTCTCACTTTTCTTCGTGCAATTCTACGAACTGAAAACAACCGGCATCCACAGCACCGGCCTCGCGCTGAATTCCATCAAGGTCAAGCGGCAACAATCCGGCATATTCATCCGCCCCCATGCCACGGGCTTTAGAGATATCAGTCAGGTGAAAATCATAATCGAACACTTCGTGATCTATAAGCCTGAAATGGTCCTTGCCGAACGGCTCCACATCTATACTGTCATATACCACGTTCACAAAGTTCGGATTGCCTTCGTCAACAGTGTTTATATAACAGTTCTCGAAACGGTAATTAGAGGCATTGGGAAGCGAATCGCCGAAGCTGGTAAGATGCCCCATAAGTTCATCATCCTTCGAGCCTGCTATTAGGCAGTTTGCAAAGAGAGCACCGCGCAGAGGTGCCGGTTCCCCCTCAATGCTGTTATGTATTGCAACAGCGACATCGCGCTGTTTCCATACATAGAAGTTGGCCATAGTGCAATGGATAAACGATACATCACCGCCCACCACCTTCACACAGTTACCCTGCGCGTTGGCAAAAAGAGAGTTCGACACCACAGCCTTGGTCTGTACCAATTCCAAAGCATTGCCATGGAAGTTATACATCTTCGACGATTCAATTCTTATCCGTTGCGCCGCAGTGTCGCCCTGCTCTACCCGGACTCCATAATTGGCACTATGTATATCACAATGCCTCAACACGTTTCCATTACTTGAAGCTGTAAAGACAATACCATTC
Source organism: Bacteroidaceae bacterium (assembly GCA_017536325.1). Lineage (GTDB taxonomy): Bacteria > Bacteroidota > Bacteroidia > Bacteroidales > Bacteroidaceae > HGM04593. The sequence continues at coordinate 8,783 of JAFXHQ010000024.1, read as the reverse complement.
CACTGCCCTGGTATGCGGTCATAAGGCAGATAAGAGAACATACGGTCAGTCCTGTCTCCACGGAAAACCACTGGAGAGCCCAGAGTTCCCTCTGCACTCAGCCTGCCGGCAACCTTCATAAATGCCTTGTCATGGAAATATAGTGTAGTTCCGCCATTTAGAGCCAACGTAGCACCATCGGAAACAACAATACTGTCATACACTACATAGTGTCCAGGCACGAATACCGTATCGGCTACAATATTCAGGCCACGCAGGAAGGTAACGTCACGACCACAAGCCTCCAGAACAACAAGTTGCTGTACACCACTCTCAAGCGTAAAAATAAGCGAGTCCCTCACCATAAGCGGGACATTCTCACCATTCCTGTCAAGATTTACCGAAGCAAGCACGAATATGCTGTCCTTTGCTCTCACCTCAAGGTCATGCATGAGAGCACCGTACTGACCGTCAACAAGCACACTGAACCCCGACTCTCCACCGCTCGCCAGGCATACATTGTTTATGCGCAAGGCATTGCTGTTGCGGTTACGCACTACAAAGGTAGCCGTAGGTGAAGCAACCTCGGTAAAGAGAGTGTCAAACGAAATTGTATCGCTCGAGAATTCAAGACGCAACGAAGGATTGGAAGAAAAATCGGTATCCTCGCTACACGAAGCGAGGAATACCGACAAAAGTAATATATACAGTACTCTTTTCATCAAAAATAACAGTTACATACCATTTAACGGAAAGGAGTGCCGTTTATTGCCTTCGCGTCATTTCGAAGGTATTCTCTCGAGCATTACAAGCATATGACGCCACCATCGCTCAGTCGAGGGCACATTGAGTTTCTCGTCGGGCGAGTGTACACCGCGCATTGTAGGTCCGAAGGATATCATATCGAGATGTGGAGCCTTCTCAAGGAAAAGACCGCACTCCAGTCCGGCATGTATTGCCCTCACCTTAGCATCGGCACCGAAGAGTTCTTTGTATGTCTCGCAAGCCAACTTAAGGATTTCGGACTTCGTATTAGGTTTCCAACCCGTATATTTACCTTTTGTCTCCACCGTTGCTCCACCAAGTTCGAATGCAGCACGCACTGCATCGGACACATCATCGCGCGACGATTCAATAGAACTTCTCTGGCTGGTTGTAACCAGCAGCCTGTCATCGGCTATGCGCTTCACCGAAGCAAGATTGCTCGATGTCTCTACCAGCCCCGGAACATCCTGGCTCATGGCAAACACACCATTGAACACTGCATTCATTGCCTTAAGGAATCGGTCAACCATCGCAGGCTCCATTGCACGTTCTACCGGGTCGCAACTCTGCATAGTAAATCGCGCACTGGGTTCAGTAACGGCATATTCGTTCTGTACCTCGGCTGCAAACAGGTTGAACTCTACACGTACCGGCTCCTTATCCTGGGACTTCACTGCTATTACCGCAGATGCATCGCGCGGAATCGCGTTATGGAAACTACCGCCGCTTATATCGCATAGATAGAGACCGTACTTCGCCTGTACACGGCAAAGGAAACGGTTCAGCAGCTTGTTCGCATTGGCTCTGTTCTTGTTTATATCATCGCCCGAGTGGCCTCCGGTAAGGTTATTTATGTCTATCTTTACAAAAAACATACCGTCGGGGACATCCACCCATGTATGCGCAAACTCTGCATAGTTGCATACGCCGCCTGCACAACCGATGAAAATCTCACCCTCATCCTCAGAGTCGAGATTCAAGAGAATATCACCCTGCAGTAACTCAGAAGAGAGCGCAGCAGCTCCTGTAAGACTAGTCTCCTCATCAACGGTAAAAAGGCAGTTCACCGGACCATGTTTCAGCGACTTGTCGGCCAAAACTGCCATTGCAGCCGCAACGCCAACACCATTGTCGCCACCGAGAGTAGTTCCTTGCGCCCTTAGCCATTCACCATCGAGATAAGGACGTATAGGATCCTTCTTGAAATCGTGCTCAACGTCGGGACGCTTGTCACATACCATATCCATATGGCTCTGCAGAATTACAGTCTTGCGATCCTCATATCCGGGGTAAGCCGGTTTCTTTATAAGTACATTGCCTACACTATCCGTCAAGGTCTCATAACCCAGCCCCTTACCGAAGTCATAAAGGAAAGAAGATATCTGTGCCTCATTCTTTGAGCCACGTGGTATTTCACATATCTGCATAAAATAGCCGAAAAGAGATTCGGGCTTAATGTTCAGTTTTTCCATATATTACCTGTTTAAATATGTTAACAATACAAATTGAATTATAAATTAATGTTAATTATTTCTTTTTCAACTTACTTTTTTACTTTTTTTATGCCGGAGAGTCATTCAACAGCAAACAAAAGAGCTATCTTTGCGCAACAATTCGGACAGCCCCTGTCCGTTGCTTACAAAGTTAAGGGAAATGTTTAAAGTTTTACTGTTTACATTGTTAATAATTGCTATAAGCGTAGCATTACTTGCCATTACAATAATCATAAAGAAGAACGGCAAGTTCCCCAACACACATGTAGGCGGCAACAGGGAGATGCGCAAGAGAGGAATCAAATGCGCCCAGTCACAGGACAAGGATGCCCGGAGAGAGAACCCCATGAGAGTAAAAGAGATAAACACATAAATAATTATGAAAACCACTAAAAAAATTGCACTTTACGCAGCAATGTCAGCTGCCATTTTCACATTTGCACAGTGTTCTTCGGGCAACGAGGCCAACAACGGAGAGAATGCAGCGACAACAGAAGAGGTTGCAGCACCTGTTGCTCCCGAGACAATCAACGGAATAAAGATTGCATATGTGGAGTACGAGGCACTCATGACAAAGTACGAGTTTGCAATAGACATCAACAAGGAGATGATGCGCAAGGAGACAAATATCTCCAACACAATCGAAGAAAAAGCAAAGTCACTCCAGGCAGAGCAGGCTGAGTTCACACGCAAGTACCAGAACAATGTATTCGCGACTCAGGATAGAGCACAGTCCGAATATGAGCGTTTGGCAAAGAAAGAGCAGGAGATCATGCAGTTGCAGCAGAGCCTTCTTGCCGAGTACGAAAAAGAGCAGATTGAAAAGCACACTGCACTGAGAGATTCTGTTAACAACTTCATCAAGGAGTATAATGCCGTAAAGGGCTACGACTTCATCCTCACAAAGGTTGGCGATGAAATCCTTTATGCCAACGAAGCATATAACATAACACAAGAGGTTGTTGACGGACTGAACGGAAGATACAAGAAATAACAGATATAAATTCAATAGCACAACAATGGCGACCGAACGGTCGCCATTGTTGTGTTTATACAGCACATATCTACTGCCGATAATTCGGCAACACCTCGCAATTGTAACTGTTCACACGTAGCGTATCCAAAACAAAAGGCGGAGGAGGGGGAGGGAATTTTCCATCGGAGCCATGAGGTGGAGGAGGTGGGAAATCGCCATTGGCACCGCCGGGAGGTGGTGGAGGCGGAAAGCCATTGGTATCACCCGGTGGCATAGGAGGAGGTGGAGGCATCATCATATCATCAGGTGTGCTACCCGGTTCAATGTAACCCACATTACCTTTGTGAACGACCGACAACAGGCTCTCCAGTTCAAGGCTGAACGACGAAACAGCACTCTCGGCTACAGCACCGCTGTATAACCCATGCCCTATATCATCACCACCTTTAATCCCTTTAGAGAGCACAAGAGTCACCTCATCGCCCTTCTTCACTCCTGGAGCAGCAATAACCACAGCCCCATTGTCCATGCCATACGCAACCCTATAGGAAAGCAACGCCTTTCCGTCGCTGCCGACAAGGCTTATATAACAACCTTTATCGAGTTTGAGTCCGCTCCACACAACAGCACAAGCATCTGTAGCTCCGTTCATTGGCAAACATGGAGAAGGCCCCATTGAACCGCCCACCGTAATTAATGTACCGCCACTCAGGATGAAGTCGGCCGGATTATCGGTATCAATACCCTGTTCGGGTGAAGATGCGCCCTCGGCAACAAGCACACCACCGTTGATTTCAATCTTACCATTACTGTCAACAGCATCATTAGTAACCGAATAGACAAACGTACTTCCACCATTTACCAGCAAGGATGTTCCGGCATTGACAGCATCGTCATAAGCATATACATACAACCTTGCATCACCGCATATCGTAAGAGAGCCTTTCGATTCCACACCTTCGGCACGGCTACCCTTTCCAAGCACTGCCACATCTACCGAGCCGCCTGCGAACTCTATTGAACCATCGCACTTTATCCCCTTGCACGAAGCATGTGCATTAAGGTCTATCGGATGATTTACATCATTGCCTGTAGTCCTTACCTTTATATCACCGCCACTGACAGAGATTCCGCCATCGACACTTATTCCTTTTGCACCGTCGCCACAACTCATAAGCGAAAGCACGCCGCCGGAAATTCTAAGCAAGGAGTCGCACTTGATGCACGAAGCCGAGCTATAGTCATATTTCTTCTCGGAGAATTGCGCCCCACCCGATGTCTTCACCTCAATCCTGCCGCCGGCAACCACCATGTCGCCCTTGGCCTTTATCCCATCGGCAGCCTCACCGGCAACATCAATACCCACCTCGCCATCAATGCAATAAAGATTCCTCACCTGCACAGCATCGGCTTTCGCAGGAAGTGACGAGAGGACGAGTTTTCCCCCATACAGATATAAATCGTCCTTGCTCCTGAGCACATCCTTATCTGCTTTAGCATTCAAGCTACCGCCATACATACACACCCCCTTGTTTGCCAAAACCGCATTCGCCTTTGCAGCATGAACCACAATATCTCCACTTGCCACATACATGGTATCGGTAACCAATATGGCATTCCTGCGTTCCGCCGAGAGTGCAAGCACCCCATCACCGACGAACAGAGCCCTGCCCATAAGTTTAAGCACAGCCGCCTGTTTGTCCCTGCCGTCAGCAACTGCCTTGTCGGCAAGCGATACCACTCCTGTAGCCCTTATATATATGATATCCTTTGAAGAGACCTGCAATGTATTCTCCCCTACAGATACCAGCGAAAGCCCGTTGAGAGTAACCAATGGGGAGTGTTCACTGATTATAGTCACCGTACCGCATTGTGAATCACCCGAAAGTATGTATTCTACCCCTTGCAGTGAAGAATTCACTAAGATATTGCCATCTTCGGCAGCCACATCGATACCTTGCGGCAATTCGCTGGACTCTACTGCACCACCCTTGAATGAAATTTCAACTTTATGCACGAATTGCGTCTCATCAAAACCAGGACAGACAACAGAGGGTAGTACAGCCGCAACAGTCTCACAGGACTCTACTGCAACACTTTCAGGTGCGTTCTTCTTACCACAAGACAATAGAGATAGAAGGAACAGCACAACAGACAAAAAAATCTTTACACGATACATATTTAAAAAACTTCCAAGGTTTGCAACAAATATACTACACAAAACTAAAAGGAAAATGAAATAAGAAATAAAAATAACAAAAGCCGATGCGTCGGCTTTTGCTTACATTAACATGATTCGATTATCCTGTTTGTGTTTATAATAAGAGCGGCAACTGAATGGCAGTTGCCGCCCATGGTAAATATCCGGCATCAGAATTTCTTGTGCGGCATCTTGTGCGGTGCAATCATATTCTCGGGACGGAGCAGTTCATCAAGTTCCTCCTTTGAAAGCAGTTTTTCCTCAAGCACCAGGTCATACACACTACGGTTCTCCTTGAGTGCACGCTTTGCAATCTTGGCACTGTTCTCATAACCGAGTACCGGATTGAGTGCTGTAACAATACCTATGCTGCCAAGAACAAGTTCCTTGCAATGACCCTCATTGGCTGTAATTCCGTCAACACAAAGAACACGCAGACGTGTCATACCACGCAACAGCATGCGTATTGAAGATATTATCGCATGAACAATCACAGGCTCCATAACATTGAGCTGCAGCTGTCCTGCCTCTGCCGCAAATGTAACGGTAAGGTCATTGCCGATAACACGGAAACATATCTGGTTCACCACCTCGGGGATAACCGGGTTCACCTTACCCGGCATTATACTTGAACCCGGCTGCATCGGGGGCAGATTAATCTCATTGAGTCCGCAACGTGGGCCGCTTGAGAGCAAACGAAGGTCGTTGCATATCTTGGAGAGCTTCACAGCAAGACGTTTCAAGGCCGATGAGTACATAACCGATGAACCAGCATCGGGAGTAGCCTCAACGAGGTTACCGGCCAGCACAAACTCCTTACCCGAAATAACCCTGAGAGCATCAACGCAGGCCTGAGCATAGCCAGGCTCTGTATTGATACCGGTACCGATGGCTGTAGCACCCATATTCACCTCAAGGAACAGGCGTGCCATTTCGTTCAGGCGGCTCACCTCCTCGTCAAGAGTAACGGCAAATGCCTCGAACTCCTGCCCCAAAGTCATAGGCACTGCATCCTGCAACTGTGTACGTCCCATCTTTATAACTTTATCGAACTCCTTGCCCTTTGCACGGAAAGACTTGATAAGGCGTTTCAGTTCACGCACCAAATCCTCATTATGCAGGATAAAACAGAGCTTGAACGATGTAGGATATGCATCGTTGGTCGATTGCGAAAGGTTCACATGGTCATTGGGGTGACAATACTGGTACTCGCCCTTATTGTGCCCCATTATCTCAAGAGCGCGGTTGGCTACAACCTCGTTTATATTCATATTGGTTGATGTTCCTGCACCACCTTGAATGAGATCTACAGGGAACTGATCTACCAAAGCACCCTCCATAATCTCCTCACAGGCCTTCTTTATTGCAGAACCGATCTCCTCATCCAGCGTTCCGAGCGACACGTTTGCATGCGCTGCCGCCCACTTTACCATAGCAAGAGCTTTTACATAATAAGGATGATCGCTGATTGTGATACCGCTGATATCCTTAAAATTCACAATGGCACGCAGAGTCTGCACACCATAATACGCATCGGCAGGGACCTGAATCTCGCCCAAAGAATCATGTTCAAGACGTGTTTTCATGATATATTACTGTTTTAAAAAACCATTTTCATAATTAATGCAGGAAGTGGCATAATTGTTCCGGCAGCTTCATACAACCCGAAGCCATGGATTTTCGCAGCCACACCTGAACTCAAATGCGAAGATATAAATTAAATATCGGAACAAAGAAATAATACCGGTCATTTTTAGAAAAAGTTGCATATAACAAAAAAAAGGAGAGCCATTTTGCTCTCCTTTGAAGTAGCGGGGGAAGGGATCGAACCTCCGGCCTTTGGGTTATGAGCCCAACGAGCTACCACTGCTCCACCCCGCGATGCTGTTCTTAAAACTATTGCAAAGGTAAGGCAAAAATTTGTACCCTCCAAATAAATTGAGAAAAAAATCATCTTCGCATAACATTTATGCTATTTTCACAAATCGCCCATTGCACATTTGTGCAGAAATGTGTAATTTTGCAATACTATAAAGAAAACTCTCCATGGCCACAGTTGATACAAAAGAACACTTGATTAAGGTTGCAAGGAAATTGTTTGCGAGCGAAGGAATAGGAAGTATTACAATGAACGACATTGCTGTAGCTGCAGGCAAGAGCCGCCGCACTGTATATACATATTTCCAAAGCAAGGAAGAACTGCTCGAAGCAAGCATTGAGATGGAAGTAAAGAAGATATCTGCCGCAATAACAAAGGTTGCGATGTCCAAGCTCCCGCCTGACAAGAAGATAATCAAGCTCATTTTCGTACGCCTGCAGGCCACACGCAGCATCGTACGCAGGAACGGTTGCCTGCACTCCGACTACATATTCATTGTAGAACACATACGCAAGAATTTCGATGCAAAGGAGATTGCCCTGTTCAGACATATCATTACAGAGGGCAAGCAGATGGGCTTATTTAACACCGAGAGCCCCGATTTGGCATCACGTTTCCTCCACTTCTGTCTCAAGGGCATTGAAATGCCGTTCATCAATGGTATAATGAACAAGAACAACGACGACAAGTTCGTGCACGACTTCACCGAAAAGGTTGTCCTCAACGCTCTTGGCTATACAGGAACAATAAACAGCTGAAAGAATGAGGGTACTTTACGAAGATAACCACATAATCATAGTGAACAAGGCTGCCGGAGAGATTGTACAAGGCGACAAGACCGGCGACAAGTCGCTGTGCGACACGATGAAAGCCTATCTCAAAGAGAAATACGCAAAGCCCGGCAACGTTTTTGTCGGATTGCCACACCGTCTCGACCGCCCTGTAAGCGGCATAGTAGTTCTTGCCAAGACAAGCAAGGCACTCGAGAGGCTCAACACCATGTTCCGTGACGGTAACGTTAAGAAGATTTACTGGGCAATAACCAAAGAATGCCCTGTAGAGAGTGAAGGAGAGCTCAAAAGTTGGATTCTCCGCAACGAAAAGATGAACAAGAGCTTCTGCTATCCCAAAGAGGTTAAAGGGAGTAAACAAGCCCTGCTCTACTACAGACACATCGCATACTCGCAGAACTACAATCTTATCGAGGTGGAACTGAAAACAGGCCGCCACCATCAGATACGTTGCCAGTTGGCATCCATAGGTTGCCCGATAAAAGGCGACCTCAAATATGGTGCAAAACGTTCCAACCCCGACGGCAGCATATCCCTGCATGCACGTTACGTTGAGTTTACACACCCTGTTTCAAAGGAACTCATACAGGTCACCGCACCGGTACCCGAAGAAAGACTGTGGCAAAGCTTTGAATAGCAGAAACATTCAACTTGCAGTTTCTGCTACCTGTTCCCGGTTTTCAACTTTCCGTTTTCAGTT
>JAFXHQ010000023.1 GCA_017536325.1 Bacteroidaceae bacterium | reverse complement strand
TTGTGATGTTGGCATGCGTATGCGCCCCGATATTAGGATTTATGCGCACTGCAACCTGGGCCACTACCCCACGCTGAGCCGCAAGATGCTCAATGGCCTCGACCTCGGGAACAGACTCTACATTGAAACAGAATATACCGGCATCAAGGGCCAATGCAATTTCCTTATCGGTCTTTCCTACACCGGCAAACACTACCTTTTCAGCAGGAATACCGGCATCAAGTGCCGCACGCACCTCGCCTCCGCTTACACAATCGGCACCCATACCCGACTCTGCGACAATCTGCAGCAAACGAGGGTTGAAGTTTGCCTTTACGGCATAATGTACGTGAAAGCCTTCGTACCTTGCAGCTTCGCGCTGCGCTACCGCAAGAGTTTCTTTCAACAAATCTATATCGTAATAGTAGAAAGGTGTCTCAATGGAAGAGAACGCTTCTACAGGAAATTTCATTGCCATGCCTTTTAGTTTTTAGCATCAAAGATTGAAGCACTCAGAGCACGCAAAGCCCTTACCTTGTCCTCTTCACGAACCAGGAACGATATGTTGTAGTTGCTACCGCCATACGACACCATGCGTACCGGAATATCCTTCATGGCCTCCATTGCGCGTGCCTCAAAACCGACATTCTCCCAGTTAAGGTCACCTACGACACAGATGATGCACATGTTGCGGTCAACAGTGATTGTTCCCACCTTCTGCAACTCTGCAACAATCTCGTCGAGCCTACGGTCATCGTCTATTGATACAGACACTCCGACCTCAGATGTACATATCATGTCGATAGATGTCTTGTAACTCTCGAATATCTCGAACACCTTGCGGAGGAAACCGTATGCAAGCAACATTCGTCCGCTCTTTATCTTTATGGCAGTGATATTGTCTTTGGCTGCGATGGCCTTTATCTCGCCCGGACGAGTCAAGTTGTTGTCAATTATTGTACCCTCGGCTGTAGGGTCCATGGTATTGAGCAAGCGCACCGGTGTTCCTGTAAGCTTCGCCGGCAGGATACATGTAGGGTGAAGAATCTTAGCACCGAAGTATGCAAGCTCGGCACTCTCCTCAAAATGAAGATTACGGACAGGTGATGTATTCTCTACAATACGCGGGTCGTTGTTGTGGACACCGTCAATGTCGGTCCATATCTGCACCTCGTCGGCATTTACTGCAGAACCAATCAATGTTGCGGTATAGTCGCTGCCGCCACGTTGCAAGTTATCGTAGCTGCCCTCGTGATTCATGCATATGAAACCTTGAGTAATATATATCCTCTTCTTGTTCTCGAGGTCGAGCAAGGGAAGCAAGTGTTCACGTATGTAGCCGAGGTCAGGTTCACCGTTCACAGCTAAACGCATGAAATCGAGTGCATTCAGCAATTCCACATCTATTCCCTGCTCCTTCATATAGAATGTAACCATGTTCGTTGACATGATCTCGCCCTGAGCAACGATTTCCTTTTCAAGATCATTACTCAACGGTTTGAATGCCAAGTCACGCAAGTGTGCAAACACCTCATTGATTTTCTCTGTTGCAGAAGCAGCTGCATCTTCACTCTTATAGAGTTCCTTTATCGTCTGCATATACTTTGTCTGCAGAACAGTCGAGTGCTCGCAAGCACCATTGGGGTTACCGTTCCTCAAGTAATTGGTGAACTCAATGAGAGAATTTGTTGTACCCGACATTGCCGAGAGCACTACTATCTTTGTTTCACCATCCGATATCAGTTTTACCACGTTTTGCATACGCTCGGCCGAGCCGACCGAGGTACCGCCAAATTTAAGAACTTTCATATATCTAATCTGTTTATTGTTTCAACAAAACACAAAGAGGCACTTACACAAATCATTTACCGCAGAACCTGTTTTTGCATATGCCTATCGGCACAACGATATACAGTGGCCGGATAATCGGCAAGCCATTGTTCATTGTGGGTAATCATAAGCACAGCCATACCCTCCTCGCGGCTTATACGATGAAGGATAGTCATAATATAATTACCTGTCTCATGGTCAAGATTACCGGTAGGTTCATCGGCAAGAAGCAGAGCCGGACGATTAAGGATTGCTCTTGCAATTACAATACGCTGCTGCTCACCGCCCGAAAGTTCATGAGGGAATTTATATCCCTTCTGCGGAAGACCTACAAGTTCAAGCACCTCTGCTATACGCGCCTCACGCTCCTGTTTTTCCTTCCAACCGGTGCATTTGAGTACAAAGTCGAGATTGTCATGCACATTCCTGTCGGTCAGCAACTGGAAATCCTGAAAAACGATACCGATTTTTCTCCTCAAAGCCTGCAAATTCTTATTGCTCAGCTTGCACAAGTCAAACTCGCCGAATGCACAGGCCTTACCGGAAAAGATATCAACCTCGCCATAGACAGTCTTTAAGAGTGTTGATTTGCCCGATCCCACTGTTCCTACAATGTAAGCGAACTCACCATCGGCTAAAGTAAAAGTCACATTCTCGAGAACTATCTTGGAGTCTATATGTATATTTACGTTTTCGTAGTTTATTACCGACATAAGTGCAGTTTTGATTACCGATGCAAAAATAGTGATAATTTTGGAATTAATTGACTTCCAAAGTTACTAAGTGAAGGTGAAATGAGAGTCACAATAATAATAAATGTTATTTTATAAAATTAAAGCATTTTAAACAGTCCATAATTATTTCAAAATAAACGGCTGCAAGAGAAACATTCCTTTAACTTTATAAAAAAAATGACTAACTTTGCATTCACCGTCAAGGACGACCCAACATATAACGTTATGACAGAACATAGTTCAGTACTATTCAAGAAGGCACCCGATTACCTGCTGAGCAAAAGGAACCAGTTCATCATGGTACTTTTTGTATCAGTATTCGCCATTGCATTCATCAATGTATATAAACCTTTCGGTTCCGACAAATGGATAGGACACCAGGGCATTACCGACACGATGTACCTTGCATGGTCCATTCTTCTTGTCAGCATTGGTATGATTGTTGTTGCCATAAGCCGCATAATCATGTACCGGCATTCAATAAAACCCACACACAACATCACATACATAAAGTATGGGCTATGGGTCTTCGTAGAGCTATTGTTGCTTTCCGGTGCGTTTACCCTACTTGCATTAATTGTAGGCAGCAACCTGGAGATAAGCACTGAAGACCCTTTGAACATCTACGTGAACGCTATGCAGAATACCATATTCATCATCGGTATTCCCTACTTCATATGTATCCTTTACTTCTCTTTTCAGGAACGTTCCGCAAAACTCAAGGAGCTCATGAACGAGAATATCGGATTCAAGTCGAGCAACCTCATATCAATACGTGACTCCAGAGGTGTACTCCAGCTCTCCGTAGCAAAAGAGAACTTGTTATATATCGAATCGGCCGACAACTACATTTGCATATGGTACCAGAAAAACGATATGCTGAAGAAACAGCTCATGCGCATAACTATGAAGGAGATAAGCGAACAGCTTGCCGACACAAACATCGTGCGTTGCCACCGTTCATACATGGTAAACCTTGATCTCGTAAAGGTAATGAGACGAGAGAAGGAGAACCTTTTCCTTGAACTTGGTGTGCCTAACATAAAAGAGATACCAATCTCTAAGACATACGGAGAGAAGGTGCTGCGCCGCCTGGTACCAATTTCATAAACATATAATAGATAATGAGATGAAGAAAATTGCCATCCTTGCATCGGGAAGCGGCTCCAATGCCGAGAACATTGCCAACTACTTCAAAGACAGCGACTATGCTCAGGTTTCATTCATAATAGCCAACAATCCCGAGGCATATGTACTTGAACGTGCCAGGAGATTGGGTATAGAGGCTGCTACTGTAACAAAAAAACAGTTCATGGAGGCCGACAGCATTATTGCAATGCTAAAGGAACGCAACATCGACTTCGTAGTACTTGCAGGGTTCCTGTTGCTTGTCCCGCAGAAACTCATCACTGCCTACCCCGGCAGAATTGTCAATATCCACCCCGCCCTGCTACCAAAGCACGGAGGCAAGGGAATGTACGGAGACAGGGTACACAAAGCTGTAGTTGAGAGCGGTGACAGCGAGAGCGGCATAACCATACACCTCATTGATGAGAACTACGACAAGGGAACAACATTCTTCCAGGCAAAATGCCCGGTACTGCCTACCGACACTCCCGACGATGTGGCTGCAAAGGTACATGCATTGGAATATGAACATTTTCCGCACGTAATCGAAGAGATACTGCACACTCTTGACTGATATACAAGATGCCAAAGCAGAGGAACTTCACACAAAGTTCCTCTGCTTTGGCATATATATGTACTCGTTCTGTATTAAGCCAGGCCTTTTACACCTGCGGCGATATTCACAATCGTCATCACCGCCTTCTCCATAACCTGCACCGAGACGAATTCGTAACGGCTGTGGAAATTGATTCCGCCGGCAAAGATATTAGGACAAGGAAGCCCCATGAAAGACAACTGTGCACCATCAGTTCCGCCACGGATAGGTTTAATCTGCGGTACTACGCCAGCCTGTTCCATGGCACTCTTGGCAAGCTCGATTATATGCATTTTAGGCTCTACCTGTTCGCGCATATTACGATACTGTTCCTTCAGTTCAAGAGTCACAACACCTTTGCCATATTTCTCATTCATATGCGCCTCTACCCTACGCATGAATTCCATACGCTTTGCAAATATATCGCTGCTATGATCGCGTATGATATATGATACATCTGCATGGTCAACACCGCCATTTATTCCCATAAGGTGATAGAATCCCTCATATCCGGCCGTACACTCGGGCGACTCGGCAGCAGGGACTGTATCCACAATGTCAGCTGCCACACGCAGAGCATTGAGCATCTTGCCTTTTGCATATCCAGGATGTACGTTGCGTCCCTGAATTGAGAACGATGCACTGCCGGCATTGAAGTTCTCGAACTCCAATTCGCCCTCACTGCCACCATCCATTGTGTATGCCCAATCGCAGCCGAAGAGCGGCACATTAAAGTTGTGTGCACCACGGCCTATCTCCTCATCAGGGTTGAATGCAATACGTATCTTGCCATGTTCGATTTCGGGATGAGCCTGTAAATATGCCACTGCAGATATTATCTCTGCAATACCGGCCTTATCATCGGCACCGAGAAGCGTATGGCCATCGGTGACCACAATATCATCGCCCTTGTAGTTCTCCACCTCGGGAAAATCCTCTACACTAAGAACAATATTATCTGTTGCATCAAGAAGAATATCACCACCTTGGTAATTCTCCACCACACGGGGCTTCACATCCTTGCCGCTCATATCGGGACTTGTATCAAGGTGTGCAATAAAGCCCACCACCGGCATCTTCTTATCGCAGTTGGCTGGAAGGGTTGCATAAAGATAACCCTTATCGTCGAGCACTACGTCAGAGAGGCCCATTGCCTTAAGCTCCTGCTCAAGGAAACGTGCAAAGACGAATTGTCCTTCAGTTGTCGGCACTGCAGTTGCATCGTCACATGATTCAGTGTCGAATGTCACATACTTGAGAAAACGCTCAAGCAATCTATCCTTAATCTCACTCATAATATTATATTTATCCTTGTTATTTAATTATCACCATTGTTGCACCAAAGCCATACTTCTGGAACGAGGCATCCTGCGAAAGGCAACGCGGATACTTGCGCCGCAGCTCCTGCATTATTGCATTGCGCAGCACGCCCTCACCTTTGCCGTGGATGAAGACAATCTTCTTTCCCTTGTATCTTATATTCTCATCTATTGTCTTGCGAACCACATCGAGCTGATGGTTGAGGATATCGAAACTGTTCATCCCGGCTGTTGTCTCAAGCAGCTCCTCGATATGCAGGTCAACCTCGAGGATGTCTGTGCCTTTTGTAAGCCTCTGTTTCCCGGCAGGCTTTGCCGGTGTTTCGGCATCCTTCTTACCAAGAATAGCCACCTTTACCTCCTCGGCATCGGTAAAAATCTCCTTCACGGGCTTGTCGTCGACTATAAGGTCATATATCAATGCCCCCTCATCGAAGAATGGGTTCACGCGGAAAAGGTGAAGCTTATAGAATTTCACTGTATCGATACGACGTTCGATATTCATTGCGGGTTTCAAGGCAAAAGGTTTCTTATCCTTGAAAGGCAACAGCTGGACACACACATGCTCAATATCGTTAAGTTCCTCTCGTCCGAATTCCTCAATGAACATTTTAGAATTAGGCTCCAGAAGACCATTGCCGCGCACCGACCAGCTACGCCCTTGAGCTGATAGGTAAGTGAAGTATAGACAATAGTTACTGTCGTTGATGATATATGCCTCGAAACGCGAATTGCTCAGCGATTTCTCATCCATCGGCAGGAATGCAAGCACCACATTCAGCCTTTCTCCCTCGGGACGCTCTGCCGGACGGTATGTCACAACAGGGTCAAAATCCTCCTCTTCATCAGCTGCGGCCTTTGCCGGTTGCACAGCCTTTGGCTTGGGAGCAGGAGCCTCATCCTTAACGGAGACACTCTTCTTCACGAAATTATATTCATTTGTATCAACTACTACACACTCACGCACCTGCATAGGTATTTCAAAGCCATCCTTGTCCTCTACAAGCACAATATCCTTGCCACGAAAGCCGGTTACGACACCGCCACCGCTCTCATAAATAAAACGCACTTTATCACCAATCTTCATACATATCCAGTTTATATGCGAAGATAATGAAAAAAGAGATATTATACGAAGATACTTAGCTTATTTTTCACATTCATGAATAGAACAGAAAAGAGAACCGTAGAGAGGAAGGAATCATTTCCACAAGACTGTATGCATAGGTAAAGAGATTATCCCGGAATCTATTTTGTGCGAAGGCACACGAACCGTTCCTACTACCCAAAAATCGGAGCAGCCGCTATCTTTCTGGAACATAAACAAAAGTTCAAGTTCATCGCCCTTCTCCGATGTTTCGGCAACCTCGACATAAAACTCCTTATGAGGGAAACTCTGTGTCCACGCAGGCACATGTGAAATAGTCGGAACATCGCCACCATAAGCAGCATCATAGCCTGCATAACCATAACTGCACGACGCAAAGAGAGAAACAAGGAAAACCGCAATACAGACTCTAGCCATTTCAGACAAACTTTATCAAGTATCAAGAAACCGGCCTACCTTCATTTAGTCTATATCATATAAGCACGGCTCCTTTGAAACGAAGCAATTTCTTAATCGAAAAACAGCTGAGAAGCAAAAAAGTTTACCGATATTCCGTATTATTGCATCTCCTCGACATTACCGAACCTCTCCCATATACGCGCAAAGCCATATTCACCGACCTTACCTTGTGGAACAAGCAGAATAGTGCGTGAATAGACATCGGCATCAGCAATATCACCCGAACACATCGGTGCAGCCTCACACATGACACGAAGTTCTTTTAGCGAAATGCAACTGCGGAAAGCCTGGTCACCGACACTTACGACAGCAGACGGCAACTCAATTTTCTCTATTGAACAGCAGTTATAGAACGAGCCATATCCTATGCTGAGTACACCGTCGTGAAGAGCCACACTCCTTAACGAAGTACAATTGGCCAGGACACCTTGGTCAAGCATATTCACGCCTGCCGGAAGAGAAAAAGTTTCCAAAGATGAACAGCCCCAGAAAGCACCTTTCTTTATTGCAGCCAATGACGATGGAAAGCCTATCCTTTCAAGTGAAGAGCAGTCACGGAAAGCCCATCCTTCAATAGAGAGCACTCCTTGAGGAAGTTCAATCCTGCTCAGTGACGAGCAGCCGCAGAAAGCATATTCTCCGACGCTCTCTACCATGCTTCCTACAGAGACACGCACCAGAGAGCCGCACCCGTCGAACAGCGAAGGTTCAATGTTTATAAGATTATCGGGCAAATATGCATACTCAAGCGAACTGCACCCCATGAATGCAGCCTTGCCTATGACAAGCAATTTTGCCGGCAACACAACCTCATCAAGCGACGTACATCCTTTGAAAGCCTGCATGCCTATGACATGAAGCGATTCATTGAAGACAACTCTTGACAACATCGCACACCCCTCGAAAGAAGAGATGCCTATACTGTCGATATTTTCACCAAGCGACACTGAGCGCAATGCCGTACAATCCTTGAAAGCCTCATCGAGTATATCAGTTACGGCATATCTCCTGCCTGCGCTCACAACC
>JAFXHQ010000022.1 GCA_017536325.1 Bacteroidaceae bacterium | reverse complement strand
GTTGCTGTTGTATTCGTGGTGTGCCTTGAGCTTTAGCCCCGGAACGTATTTCCTTATGTTGCGTGTGTAGAACTGTATCTCTGTTCCTGCCATGGCAAGCAACGGGTAGTTGTTGGAGCCGAATGCTCCGAAGCTTTCGGAATTGACCTTTGTGGTACGGTTGCCGCGCATGAGCTTTTCATGGAAGAAAACGCATACTTCGGGTACCATAGGGTTGCCTTCGGCATTCTTGGCTGCAGCTATCTCTATGGCTGTTATGAGGTTCTCCTTGCCGTCGGTGCGCAGTGCTCCTATTGGCAGCTGGCTGCCTGTAAGTATGACGGGCTTCATAAGGTCCTCGAGCATGAAACTGAGGGCCGATGCTGTGAACGACATGGTGTCTGTCCCGTGCAGTATGACATAGCCGTCGTACTTGTCGTAGGTGTCGTCGATGGTGCTTACTATGCGGCTCCACATCTCCGGTTCCATGTCCGACGAGTCTATTGGTGGGTCAAAGGCTATGGAGTCGATGTCGATGTTCAGCTGCTTTATTTCGGGCACTTGCATGAGCAGATGGTCGAAGTTGAAACTCTCGAGTGCTCCGGTCTCGGCATTCTTTATCA
The DNA here is from genome assembly GCA_017536325.1 of Bacteroidaceae bacterium. Taxonomy (GTDB): domain Bacteria; phylum Bacteroidota; class Bacteroidia; order Bacteroidales; family Bacteroidaceae; genus HGM04593. The sequence goes on along the minus strand of JAFXHQ010000022.1, from coordinate 9,815 downwards.
TGCCTATGGTGCCGCCGGTGTATATTATGAGTATGTGTGCGCGTTCTTTCCTGCTCATGTTGTTATGGTTTTATAGTATCTCTTTTATCTCTAACAAGTGGTGTACCTCATATGTTGGTGTAAAGGCATGTCCGCTCTTCCTCTTGGGGTTGTAGTATATCTGGTCCATCCCTGCGTTTGCGGCACCTGCGATGTCGGTGTCGAACATATCTCCAATCATTATGCTCTCCTCCAGCTTTGAATCGGTGACTTGCAGTGCATGCTCGTAGAGCCTGGGGTTGGGCTTGTTCACTCCAATGTCGTCGGAGAGGACTAGCCTGTCGAAGTATATGTCAATGCCGGCTGTGCGCATCTTGTGCGACTGCAACTCCTTGAAACCGTTTGAGAGTATGAACATCCTGTACTTTGGGCGCAGGTATTCGAGCAGTTCTATGGCTCCGGGCATCAGAGGTCCTTTTGTAGGTATTCGGCTCAGTGCTTCGCGGCAGAAAGTGTCGGCCAGTGCCTGGTCATCGACTCCTACCGCATTGAGCGGGTGGCTGTATCGTCTTCTGTTCAGTTCCTCCTTGGTAATCTTCCCCTCTCCGTATATGCGCCACAGCTCGAGGTTGTATGGTTCGTATATCGACAGGTAATGTTCGAACGAGTCGAAGAAGCGGCCGTACTGCAGCAGTTCGTATGTCTCGCGGAACGACTCCCGGGCTGCTGCGGAGAAGTCATAGATGGTATCGTCGAGGTCTATGAACAGGTTACGGTATCTCTTCATCTCCTTTGTGGTCATTCTTCGCTTTTCCCCTCTTGCTGTTTGCTCATGGCCTCGTAGTAGCATTCGCGGCATAGTGGCTCATACTCCATCTTTTCGCCCAGCAGTACCTGCTTGTCGCCGCTCACTAGCCTGTGCGACACATATGCCAAGTTGCCGCATTTCACGCATATCGCGTGTACCTTTGTCACCTCGTCGGCAACAGCCATGAGTGCCGGCATTGGGCCGAAGGGCTGGCAGCGGAAGTCCATGTCGAGTCCGGCAACTATCACACGTATGCCTCGGCGTGCGAGTTCGTTGCATACATCGACCAGTTCGTTGTCGAAGAACTGTGCCTCGTCGATGCCTACCACGTCGCAGTCGTTGGCGAGCAGCAGTATGCTTGCCGATGTCTCTATGGGTGTGGAGATTATATGGTTGCTGTCGTGCGACACCACTTCCACCTCGGAGTAGCGTGTGTCGAGTGCCGGTTTGAATATCTCAACCTTCTGGCGTGCGAACTTTGCTCTCTTCAGGCGTCGTATCAACTCTTCTGTCTTGCCCGAGAACATGGAGCCGCAAACAACCTCTATGCGTCCCCTGCGTGATGTCTCGTTGAATTCTGAAAATCGGTTCATTGGTATATGTGTTTTTTTATATCTGTTGTTTTCCCGGTGTATAATGCAAAGATAATCAATTGTGCAAGAAAAGGAATTCTTGTGACCTACAAGTTATCAACATATTTCAACGTTTCCAAAAAGTGCTCTCATTTTTCTGTTATATTGTTTATTTGTATTTAATTTGCAGAATAAACAAAGAACTGTTTTTCAACCGAACATACACTATATATGGGAATGTTATATATTGTACCCACTCCGGTGGGTAACCTCGAGGATATAACCCTCCGTGCCATACGCATACTGCGCGAAGCGGATTTTGTGCTTGCCGAGGATACGCGTACATCGGCAAAGTTGATGAAGCATCTCGACATACAGGTGCCTATGTATTCCTATCACAAGTTCAACGAGCACAAGGCTGTTGCATCGTTGGTGGAGCGCATACAGAACTGTGAGCATCATGTCGCTCTCATCTCCGATGCAGGTACGCCCGGCATCTCCGACCCGGGTTTTCTCCTTGCCCGTGAGGCGGTGCGCAACGGACTCGATGTGCAGTGTCTGCCAGGTGCCACGGCTTTTGTTCCGGCACTCGTAAGTTCGGCACTGCCGTGCGACAAGTTCGTCTTCGAGGGCTTCCTGCCGCAGAAGAAGGGCCGCCAGACACGTCTCAAGTTCCTCAAGGACGAGGAACGTACCATAGTCTTCTATGAGTCGCCGTATAGGGTGCTCAAGACCCTTACACAGTTCGTAGAGGTGTTCGGGCCGGAACGTCAGGGAGCCGCGGTGCGCGAGATATCGAAGATTCACGAGGAGTGTGTACGCGGTACGCTTGCCCAACTGGTAGAGCATTTTACCAAGAATGAACCCCGTGGCGAGTTTGTGTTGCTTGTTGGCGGAGCCGGAGATACAGCACCCGCTGCTAATAATTGAAACCTTTAACCGACCGATTGAATGAAACGTAATGAAATGACCTTGGGCCGCTTCCTGCGCATACTGCTCATAGTGGTTACGGTTGCAGTCTCATATTTTGTACTCAACAGCCTAAGCAGTGTGCTGTTGCCGTTTGCGGTAGCCTGGTTGCTTGCCTACATGTTGCATCCGCTGGTGAATGTCATGCAATACCGTCTGCGTCTCAAGTACCGTTGGCTTGCCATTGCTGCAACATTCCTGTTGCTGGCAGGCCTGCTCTATGGTATAGTGGTGCTTGTGTTGCCGGCGATTTTCGGTGAGCTGAGTGTTCTGAAGGATATAACATCGGGCTTTCTCAGCGAGAACCTCAGGAACAGCTCAATCCCTGCGCCAATACTCGATTTTCTCAAGGACTTCTCCGACAGCAACGGCATTACCGACATCCTTAACCATCCGCACGATACTGCGTTGACGTCGATTATGGTCGATAAGGTACAGATGCTGCTGCTCGGTACCCTCAATGTAGTGAAGCAGCTCTTCTCGCTCTTCATAGTGCTGCTGTACCTCTTCTTCATACTTCTCGACTTCGAGCGTATATCCCGTGCCTGGAAGCCCTATGTACCCAAGAAGTGGCGTGGTGTAGTGACCAAGTTGTGGAACGACCTTGTATATGGCATGAACCAATACTTCCGCGGACAGGCCGTTGTTGCCTTCTTCGTTGGTGTGCTCTTCTCTATAGGCTTCCTCATCATAGACTTCCCGGCACCCATAGCATTCGGCATGTTCATCGGTGTGCTTAACCTTGTACCCTACCTGCAGATTATCTCACTCGCCCCAATGGCTCTCCTTTCAATGCTCAAGGCCTCCAATACGGGCGGTGACTTCTGGCTCATCATGCTCTCGGCACTCATAGTGCTCTGTGTGGTACAGGTTATACAGGATGCCTTCCTTGTGCCTCGCATAATGGGCAAGAGACTGAATCTGCACCCTGCGGTCATTCTTCTCTCCCTTTCCATCTGGGGTCATCTGTTGGGAATGCTGGGTATGATTGTGGCTCTTCCTCTCACAACTCTTCTGCTTGCCTACATCAAACGTTATCACGAGATAGCCGAGATGTCGAACAACTACGAGGAGAATATACTCAAGGAGGCTATTGACACAGCATCCATCAAGAAGCAGCACGAAGAAGATGAAATAGAGAAGCCCCCCGTAAATACTCCCGAATAGAGTCGTTTATGCGCTTCATGAGAATAAAAAAGCGACAAAATGTTTGCTATTACAGAATTTATGCCTATCTTTGCACTCGCTTAACGGCAATTAGGTAGACTCGCTAGCTCAGCAGGTAGAGCACATCCCTTTTAAGGATGGGGTCTTGGGTTCGAGCCCCAAGCGAGTCACATTGTGAGTCCAGGCGAATCACGAAGAATTAAGGGGAAAGTTAAAAGCTTTCCCCTTTTTGTATATATCAGAGTGGGCAAATCGGTGGTTATCAAATGTTTATTAGTTAGATAGTAGAGCAAATTGTTTAACAAACAACGCGACCGTTGAAAGACACAAAAAGACTGAAAAAGACAAAAAATGCAAACCAAGTTGCAAACCAAGTGCAAACCAAATGCAAACCAAGTTGCACAAAATGCACGCTAAATCGCATTTTTTGCCAAAAATCACTCCTTGAGTGAATATTTAAGTTTTTTTAACTTTTCAACCGCGTTAAAAAACACTTTACTACAATGGCTAAACAAGCTGTAAAATTGGTATTTGACCGCAGAAAGAGAGTAGAAGCAACAGGTAAGGGAAATGTTGAGTTTATCATCCAACTTTCACGCCTTGCAGTCAAGAAAATCATCGTGGATTCAATGACACCCGAAGAGTGGGAGAGCTACAAGAATGCTCCTTTTCTTAAAAAGGAAATGGAGAACTACCAAAAAATTGTCAATGCGATGCAACTGCTCGGTGAGGAAATGACTGTTGAGAATTTCAACAAACATATCGGGGTAGATACACCGGTAAGAAATACCTCGAAGAAGAAATCAAAGGAGAGTGTTGCAGAGACCAAAGACGAGCGTATAAATGAGAGCTTCCTCGATTTTATGCACGATGCTATTGTAAAAGAGAAATCAGCAGCGACAACCAAACGGCAGAAATTCGTTGCTCTTGATGCTCTTCGCAGATGGGGTGGAATAGTGACATTCGCAGACATCTCCACAAAGAAATTGAGGGAGTACGATGCGTGGCTACGCGAAGATGGAACACGCACCGATGTGGCCGTAAACAACTATCACAAACGTACCAAGATGTATGTTAGGCAAGCATACGAAAAAGGAATAATAGACAAGGACTATTATTCAATGGTGCATTTCCCTCGTGGCAAATGTAAGGAACGCAACCCACTCACGGAAGCAGAACTGATGAAACTACGTACAGTGGAACTGCCACAAAGGGAAGCTCGTGTACGCGACTTGTTCATCTTCTCGGCATACACAGGACTTGCATTTTGTGATGCACAGGCCTTTGACTTCTTCACGATGACAGAACAGCGAGGCGATATGTTCTACATTGACGGCTCAAGAATGAAAACAGGTACAAAATTCTATACACCGATTTTGCCACCTGCAATGGAAGTTCTCAAACGCTACAACTTTGAACTGCCGAAGATAAGCAACCAAAAGGGCAATGATTATTTGAGGATAGTAAAGTCAATAGCCGGCATACGCAAGCCACTGACTTTCCACGTTGCCCGACACTCATTCGCAACCTTGAGCCTTTCGCACGATGTGCCTATAGAAAAGGTCGCACGAATGTTAGGACACACCGATATCAAGACTACACAGATATACGCGAAAATCCTAAAATCTACAATTGAAAACTATGCTACAGAATTGAGCAGAGCAATCATTTGACCTTGTAGAATACCCCTTTCAATAACTGCGACATTCCATTTTCAGTGAATGTTGCAGTTATTTTTTCACACAAATACCTCTGTCCTTTGATGTAGAACAGCGTGCGAGGATTTGGTATTTCATCGGCCAGGAACGAAAAGGAGTATTTGACCGATGTGTCAATCTCATACTTTATTGTTTCTTCCTCAAACTTACCTCTATCCTTCAAGCGGAGCGACATATTTTTCTCATAATATTTTTGCTCCCCGATAGTAGTAACCGTGTCTATTATCGGAAAAGGATAGAAATATTGATTGAGTAAATGCCCATCCCAAAAACCAAGATAGAGCTTATCGTAAAACTCCGTTCTTCCCTCTTTCTCACCTTGCAGGAGATTATTCACCACACCCAGCTGCTGTCCTGATGCGTTCCAACCGTTATTGTCATTGGTATGCTGATAATCCTCTTCCGTAGCCTCCTTTTCCTCAAATTCCGGCACATCAAGGTATATGCACCAATTATTGCCCTCCAGGTTGTCTATCCACACAGGCACACATTTAAGCTCTATCATTTCCGCATTTTCATCTTTGTTGATGATACGCGGACCAAAAGAGTTTACCGGCATAAGGTGATACAACTGCTTCCACCAAACAAAATCGCCTGTCATTTTACGGCAGTAAACACAACGAAGAACGAAATAAGTATTCACATCCTTTACATAAAATATCTTGTTTACCCTGTTTATGCAACTTTCGTGTTCATACCACAAGAAACCTCTACCGTCCACATCCTCAATGTAAGTGTGAAAGTAATAATCGAGCTCCCCCATATCGGGGAACTCCATAATATCACGGCTATTCTCCTTAATGAACCACTCGCACGAGTATGCTTGCCACGCTTGATGGTCGCAATCCGCAAACTGCATATTCACCTGCTCAAAGTAGGTGCAGTCATTATCCTTTGCGACATCGGCCGTGTAGCTATCTACCACCTTGTCAATAGTGGCCGGAGCGAGTGAAGCAATATCATTCTTCGCAAACTCAAACTTTATATGCTGTGCCTTGTGGTCGATGATGAAATCACCGCCCAACAAGTAACCTATCTGCTCGAAGAACTCCGTGAACGACCAATGAGGCAGTATAGACTCCCAATAGCAATTATCCCAAGCATAAGGCAGAGCATTGCATATAATAAGGTACTTATAAGGAGTATTCTCAATCTCCTTTAGGTCCACTGAATACTGCACATCACTGCATATTAGCCTTATTATATATAAGAGATACGGCTGACACGAAACACCCTTAACATCACTTGCCCACTGCCAATCAGCACCTGTAGAAGCCTTGTAGAGATTGTTCTGCACATTACCGCTGGAGTTATTTACCCACGGAAGAGCAACAAAATTCTGGTCGCGGTCAATACCTCGCCAATAGTCATAAGGAGAAGTCGGCCGTGCAGGAGAATAGGAGCCTAACCGCAGCTCATTGATGTAGATTTCATCAAAGGTAACATCATAGTTCTGCACGCTACGCCCTTCAAGGAACTGTGTCTTTACCTCACTATCCGATATGCTCGTAACAGTAATAATACCCTCACGACGGAATTTCTTGTCTATAATGGTACAGTCAAAACTCACCTGCTTCTTGTCAATGTCCGTGCGATGAATATTGCCGAATATTGCAATGTTCTCACTGCACCCTTTCAGTGGAAAGGTAATTGACAATGTGTAGGAGTCCGAACCTGTGAAGTGCCTGTTCTCGGCCACGAACTGAAACGAAGAGCCTTTCTTAATATAAGCCGGCTTGCCATTTATAAATATCTGCATTATCGTCTTGATTTAGGTGTTTTGTTTCTTATCAGTTTATCGTACTCGTCCTGCGCCTGTTTGATACCATAATCGCCCGTAACGGTGTTTATCGTAACGAAAGGCTCATCCAAACGCTCGTTCAATTTGCGTATTGTAGAGGAAAGTTCCGTGTCGGGCTTCTGCTCCTGCTCGGATCTTTCCACAATAACGCGAACCTCGCTCTGCTGTCTTGCAGCAACCATAGGTGCGGTAATTGAACGAGAGACATCACCGGCACGGAGCGATGAAATGGTATTTGTCCGTTGTGCCTTGTCGAGTGCCTCTATCATAGGCCGTGCGACTGGCGATGCCAACAGCTTCTGCGATGCTACCCACTCACCAGCGTGTACCACACCTGCCACCTCGTCGGGCTTGCCAGGCTTGGTAAAACCACCCTGCATATATCCTTGTGTCTCCGAAGCCTTTTGCTGTTGCTTGATAGTGGCTATTTGGATAGCACCTGCTGCTATCGCCATTGCAGCTGCAATAGGAGCAAGGATATAACCGACAATAGGAATAGCTGCTGCCGAACCGAACGCTGACAGTGCGTTCTGTGCAGTCTGCGCCACTGCTTGCATCACCTGCATAGCAAACATCTTCTTGTTTGCCTCGTTTTTGAGTTTGGCTATCTCCTTCTGTTTCTGCTCCTCTAATTTCTTCACCTTATAGGTGTTGCCCTCTGCCATTGATATTTCCTTGTCGTAACGGCTTTCAATGGCTGCTGTTTGGATTTCAAGCTCTGCCTGTATGAGCGACGACAAGCCACTGAAGATAGCTGACATTCCCGACAAGAGAGTATCAACAGAACCTGTGATAGCCTCGCCACCGTCGCTGTTCAGCCACTCTGCACTGCGAAGGATAAAGTTCTTGTTCTCCTCTTCGGAGAGCAAGCCGTATTTCTTCTGCAATGCCAGCTTTGCCTGTTCGTATGCTTCATCAATGCGTAACTTCTCTGCCGCATTGTTACCTGCTGCAAGAATTTCAGCATCATAGACAATCTTCAAATTGGCTATATCAGCATCGTACAACGCCCTGTTTTCTGCCGGAGAATTGCCGAAATACTCTTTCTTCAGCCTTGCAAGCTCCTGTTGGTGTGCCTTTTCTGCTGTTTCAGCCTCACGCTGTCGCTTCTGCTGGTCGGCAATGAGCTTGTCCTGATACCTTGCATTTGCTTGCAAATATTCAGCACTGCCAACCTCGAATATCTGTGTCATATTACGCAGATGTTCAAGTTCTGCTAACTCTATTGCTGCCTGGTACTGCTCCAATGAAATTGTGCCGTCAATGTACCGTTGCTTCTCAATAGCCAACAGAGAATTGTATCTCTCCTCTTCCTGCTCTTTGGCAGTCTCGATAGCCTCTTTGCTACGTTCTTCTGCAAAGCCGTTCTCCTGCTCCTGCTTCTTTTTGAGAGCTTCGTAATAATTGGCCTCAATACCCAAACGCTCCGTTGCAGTAAGGTCGGTATGCTCCAACTGCTTGCGGTGGTACTCGACAGCAATATCCTGCATACGCAAGGTGTATTGCTCATAGTTCTTCTCACCCTTTGCGTAAGCAATGCGGTTGAGTGCTTCCTGCCTTTCTCGCCACTCGTTTTCAGCTGCAAACTTATCTCCCGTGTCGCCACCATCCGGCTCAATAATAATAGGGTTAGGATTTTGGTTCATCGCATCGCTGACTATACGAGCTGAAACATTGTACTTCTTTTCCAATGTGGCATTTGCATTCTCAAGTAGAGCTCTTTTCTCCTTGAGCTTTGCGAGGTCTGCTTCTGCCTGTTCTCGTGCTTCAGTAGCCTCAATCAATTCGTCCGATTGGTCGTCCGTCTCTACCCATAACTTCGCTGCTGCATCAGTGGAATTGCCTGCTTCTGCTGCTGTAAGGTTGTAGATGTCTTTTGCATCTCGATATGCTCTATCAGCATTACGTTCCCTCTCTCTTGCTGCTGCAAGTGTTGCTTCAGCCTGTTCTATTTGTGGTTCAAGGTCGAGTATCTGCATTTCGTTTTCCTCAATCTTCTGTTGAGCTGCACGTGCCCTTGCCACATCGAGAATAGAATTACATAACAGGTCATACTGCGTTCTCGCGTTGCCTACCATTATGGCCTCTGTGTCAAGATTGCTGAAATATGCCGGGTAAAGTTCCTGCAACTTGGTAGCATATTTCACTCTATCCTCACGGCTTTGGTTTTCATCAGTAGCAGCCTCATAAAGCGCATTGAGCCTTTTTATCTCCTCTCTTGAAAACTCCGCGCTTGCAGCGTCAATATCAACAATGCTTTTCTTGAACCTTTCGTTCTCCTCTCGCAGTTCTTTCTCCCTCTGCTTTGCATCTTTCATCTTGCTGTTCCAAGTGATAAAAAGGCCAATAGCAGTGGTAATAGCAGATATTACAAGACCGATAGCATTCTTCTTCATTGCTGCATCAAACGCTTTTGTCATAGCAGTGGCTTTCTGTATCTGCCCTGTCAATGCGAAATATGCCACCTTCAGCAGAGTAATTGCCGTGCGCCCAGCCGAAGCAATGGCGTTGGCTACCTTTGTAGTGGTGTTCCACATCGCCTGCGCCATTGCACTTGCTTTCACGGCAATGGTATATGAAGCATAAGCTGCTGCAAGAGTCAATATTTCACCCTTGTACTTTATGAAGAAATCAACCATTACACTTAATGCTTTCAGCATAAGTGTGGTCGATGACATAATATGCGACATAACAGGCTGTAACTTCTCGCCAAGTTCAACGGCCATTTCTTTTACACGTTTTCGTGCCTTGTCAAGCCCTGCTTCAACGGTGGTGTTCTGCACTGTGAACTCTTTTGTTAC
>JAFXHQ010000021.1 GCA_017536325.1 Bacteroidaceae bacterium | reverse complement strand
GTCCTCGGTCAGCCTGAAACAGTGTGCAAGCAGTTCGGGAGTGTGTATGCCGATGATAGGCGTCACCTCCTCTCGCCTTATCTCCGCGAATCTCTCTTCCTCGGCTTCGTGTGTGGCAATGTTCCCGTTGTTGGCATAGAATGTACCGTCGGCATAACCTTCTACATCAACGGCTATCCTCTTGGTCTGGGTACTGTTGTACAGTTCAACCTCAATCCTGCCGTCGTCTGTAACGGTAACATCCGGAGCCCAGAGCAACGTGCGGCGGTAGTCGCGCGTGGTACTGTCGGGACGCATAGCGCTGTAGTCGGGGGCATAGTACTCCTTACTCTCGGTATAGCCGTATACCATTGTATATCGTGCCGTGGTGTAGCGGGCAAGTTCCGGCACTATACCTTTTGCCGTATCCTCATCGCTGTTCGGTATGAAACATGCAACATAGTTGGGGATACTGTTGTTGTTCATTTCGTACAGACCTCCCGATACGTAGTCCTGGTACTGTATGGCGTCGGGAGCACTGTTCACATCTCCGTTTCTTGGGCCAATGCTCTTCTTTACAGTGAACGAGTCATAGAATGAGGAGTATGAGTAGTTGCCTCTCTGCTTCCTCTTGCTGTCGTAGTAGCCGTTGTATCTTGCAGCGTTGTCCGAATTGTAGTCTGTCTTGTGCGAGTAGTTCTCAACATCGTTCTTCTCATTCTTATCCCTTATCGTGATTGCGCTGAGGTTCCTGTTCTTGTACTCCCACATCTCGTGACGCTTACGCGTGTTCTCATCGGAACGTATGACAATCTCCTTGAAGTTTGTCATTCCCACAGGGTCTATCCCCCTGATGTAATCATAGTCAATTGCCGGGACAGAATCGGATGAGTATTCGCCGTCAACGACAATGCTCTGTATCCAGTAGCACCAGTTGAAGTTATGGCGCCAGAAGGCACTGCGCAGAATGTCGTATGCGCTCAACGTGTGGTTGAATGCCGGGTCTGTGATTCTCATCGGCGATTGTATTGAGCTGCCTATTCTGTACGGGTTGTATGAACCGTCGGTTATGCCTGTATGGTCGTTTGTCCCGATACCGACAATATAGCTGTTGCCCATAGCCCATATGTCAAAGCTGGATAGTCCCGGGCTGTCACTGAGAGAAGGTGCTCCCCAGGCCTGGTCGGCGCTTCTGTTTCCGCCATAGCTGGTGGGGCGCCATGTGGCTTTCCTGTTAAGGTATGTCACATCCTGAGCATACTCCCACTCATCGAGGAAGTCGAGCCTCATCTCGCTGCGTGGCGGACGGTAGAAGGAATCCTTTTTCTTCTTTGAGATGACCTCTACATTTGACAGGAGGTACTCGAACGGGTTTATCTTTATCATCTCCTCGTTATGCTCCTTCTGCTCCTCGGCTGTCATTGGACGACCGACGTTCCTCTCCCAGTAGTGGTAGAGACGCATCTCTGGCGAGAAGTAGCGGTCGAGCACGAAGGCAAACAGACTGTCACGCGGGTTGCTGTATGTGCTTGCTGCCGGTGTCAGCTTGGCAACGCGCTTGCCAAAGAACTCGTCTGTCTGTATGCGGAACTCGCCGTTGGCATCGGTCGTGAAGTAATACTTCGTGAGCATGCTGTCGCTGTATGTTATGTCAAAATTCACTTTGATGTTCGGCTTGTTGGTGACAATCATCTTGTCCAGAAATCCAATCTTACGGTTCGGTACCTTCTTTACAAAACGTCCCTTTACCGTAATGCCTTTTTCTATTGGCTGTGTGAGCTTTGCATCCTTGCGGCTCAGCTTGTTCCAATCGTACGATGTCCAGCCGTGTGTGAGCATGACAAGGTCGAGTTCTGCGGCACGGTCGGCATTGGCGGGGTCGAAATATCGTGCCGCGTCGGGGATATATCCCTTGACCTCGCTTCCAAGCAGCATATAGGTGTATATGTTGTACGAATAGGATGTCTCCTGGCGGTGGTCGGCATCACTGACCGATACCGAGAAACTTCCATTTTCAATGGGCTTGCCGTCCTCGCGCTCAATGCTTAATGATATCTTCTCATAGGGTTCTACGGTAATGGAGTCGATGCTGCCTCTGCTGCTTGTGACAGTGAGACGTGCGCTCTCATGGTCCTCGGCAAGAGCCTTTTCGTGTGTAACGAAGAACATCCTCTCGGCAAGCGGTATGCTGTCGCTTACAAAAAGCACCACGCGGTTCACTCCTTCATTCAGGCTGTTCTTGTCGACTGCGAAGGTCATCTCCCTGTCGGTTGACGGGTAGCTCTCATAGAAGAGGGTCTTTCCTCTGTAGAGGATGGCGCAACCAACCTTTGAGTCGAGGAGAAGGTTGTTCTTTACGTTTACTATAATGTCGCCGGCAGTTTCGCTGACATGTATTACAGCGCCCTCCTCCTCAATATCGGGCAAGTTGAATTTCATCTTCTTCTTGCCGTTTACCATTATGGCGGTGTATCTTACATCGGCTTCAGGTGTGAAGGTAAATGTTCCCTTTCCCATGTGTGATGGTGTGGCGCTCAGCAGTTCCTTGCCGTCGGCAAGCAGTGTTATGCTGCGGCTGCTGTTTATGCCGTCTTCGCCGAAAACCTCGAAGGCTACCCGACTCTCGATGCCGTCGACAAGGTGTCCGCTCTCGGGGAAGAACTTGAGGTCGGCTTTCGGCAGTCGGGCGCTTATCCATTCGACCTCTCTCTCAAGACCTTGGCGTGAACTGTCCTGCTCGACGTCAATGAGGAAACCTCTGCGGCGGTCGAGCATGTTCTTGAAGTCCCAGTTGTCGGCATGTACCTTGTCGAATACCGGGAATACTCTGCTGAACGCGGCCTCCTTTCCGCGGTTGAGCATGTAGCGTGTGTATGCACGTACCTCGTAATAGCCCGAAAGCAGCAACCGGTTCAATTCGAACATGCCGTAGCATGTGCCGTCCTCGCCGATCCTGTACTTGTTGGTGCGTACCACATATCCCTCGGGAGCAACCAGTTCCACATACAGCACGCGGCTCATCTCGGTCGCGATGCCGTCCACGCCACTCATGACATATGCCTTGAACCACATGCTTTCGCCAAGGTAATAGGCACTGTTGTCGAAGTGCAGATATACGCGCTCCTCGGGGAAGAGACTCTGCTTTACAGCTGTGCGTACGATAAGGTTGTCAAGAGGGTCGCGATTTATCTTGTCATCGGCATCGTATGCCTGTGCCATGCCCTGTTGCCATAGTGCCATCAGCACTATAGTAAATGCAAATCGTATAATTCTTTTCATGTTATTTATCAGTTGATAGGTGTTGAACCGGCCATCATGGTATGGCTGCTGTTGTCATCAATGCGTGTCTCTCCGAAATTCAGTATCATGTGTGCATCGTATATGGTGCATATTTCTTTTCCTTCCTTTATCGTTGCTTGCCACTTCTTTGCAAGAATATATTCTGTGACTGCTCTGGTTGCGATACCCTTGCACTCCTCGATGTAGCCGTCGGCACCGCCTGACATCGAGAGGTTGCATCCCATTGGGGTTATGCTGTGTGCATCGCCGTTCTTGTCGACAATGAACTGTACCCTCACACTGCATCTCCTTACGTTCATCCCGCGGAGCGTGTTGCCAAGCCCGCTGCCCTCAATATCAATGTATTCGCAATAACTCTCGGTGGCATGCTCCTCAAATTTCTCGGCAAGTCTTATAGCCTGTGCACTCAGCGGGACCTCCTCTATCGGCTCTATTTCCTTTGGCGCGGAGGGCTTTCGGGCAGGTTGCATATGCAAGGGCAGGGGAGTGCTCTCCAATGTTACCGGTGCATGCATGTGTGCCTCCTCCGTTGCGCTCTCATCTGCGGCCGGCAATGCTCTCTTCTCGATGATGCTGTATACATATTCAGGCTCGGCGAATATGAAGAGGAAAAGAAGTATAATTGGAGCGAACGAGAGTGCCTTGCCTTTTTTCATCCGGCCCGAGGGCTTGCGTGCCATCATAATTATTCTTCTCCTCACGCTGCTCTGGTTGAAGTTGTTGGCAAGGTTGAATGCCGTGTCACCCACTGCCTTCCTCAACAGCAACAACTGATAGGCGCGTGTGTCGCCATGCTCTCTGAGCACATGCCTGTCGGCTTCGTATTCATGTATCTCTTTCATGTCGTTGGCAAGCATGTAGGCAAACGGATTGAACCACTGGAGCGACTTCACTATGCTCAGCAGAAGCATGTCCCATGAGTGTCTGTTGCGGAAATGGCCCTCCTCGTGCAGCAGAATCTCCCAACCGCACTCTTCATAGTCGCTTTGCGACATTACCACATGTCCGAACCAACTGAACGGCGCCGTCTCCCCTGTGTGGCAGTGAAGCGTCATGCCGTTAAACTTTCTGCCGTGTGCCGTTCCGCGTCTTATGCCTGTTACAATCCTTGCTATCTCAACAATGCGCAGTACAATGGTTACGGCAACACCTATTATATATACTACGAAGAGTGTCTCAATTGTAAAGAGGTCTCGCCGGTTGAATCCCTCTTCGGCGGTAGCGGCTGCGGTTTTTCCTTGAGGTGCCTGCATCTCTCCGTCTGCAACGGTGTTGCCTGCCGCATCAATGAACTTCACAATCTCAACCTCGACAGGGTATGTGACCGTTATTGTCGGCAGTATTGCCGACACTGCGATAATCCCTATGAGGAGCCAACGATTGAATGTAGCGAAGGTCTCTCTGCGCAACAACAGCTCAAAGGGAATGTAAAGCAGCGCAAGGCATAGCGCCCACTTGAGTATGTAAATAAGAATTGTTGCCATAATTTCTTAATTGTTCTTGTTGTTTATCCTTATACGGAATGAGCATTCCGTATCTATCTCCTTGCCGTTGTATCTGCCGGGGGTCCATCTGGGCATTTCCTTTGTAATTCTTTTGATCTCATCCCAAACATATTTCTCAATCCTGTACCATGGCTCCATTCCCTCGAAAGCGAATGTCGGTTCGTGCATCTCAATGTGCATGAGCTTTGCCTTGCCGTCCTTCCCGATGAGAAGGTTTACATTGACAATCCCTTTGATTTTATTCCTGCGCAGCACCTTGTTGTATCTGAAATTTTCGGTATAGTATTCTTTTAGCGCTGTTGTTCCGCCAGGGTAGACCGGGTCGCTCTCTTCTATCTCAATATCCGATGTGTCAATGTTTATTTCTATGCATATATCTTTCTCCTCTCCTGCGAGTCCGCAGAACTGCCTGCCGTTGAGCTCGCCGGCTATCTGCTGTACGTTATTACCCAACTGTTTGTTGGCCTTGTACAATCCCTGTTTCCATTCGCTCATGTATCTTGGCGCATGGAATCGCGGTTTGAACATCATGCTGTGCTGCGTGGAGCCGTTTCCTTTTGTTCCCCAGAATATATTGCCTACATGGTCGGTGTCGAGAATTGTGCCGGTGGAGTCAACCCTCAGGCTTATGAATGTACTGCAATCGTACTTGTACAGCATTACCTTGGTCTCATCTGTAATAAGTCCTGTGATGAATGATATCAACCCGGCATCCGCTTCTCTTTTTTCTATAATATGGTTGTGTCTGGGCTTCCATATTATTCCGCATTCACTCTTGCCCGGTTTCCATTTAAGGCTCCTTATTACGCCTTTGCTACTCTCTTTCAGGAGTTTCTCGGCTGTTTCCAGGGAGTCGGGTCACTGTTGCTCGACGGCAATGTCCAGCATTTCTTTATTTTAATCTTCGTGACAATGCTGTCATCATCGGCATAAACTTTGGCTGTGACATATGAGTCGGAGAAGAAATCATTGAAATTGAGATTGCTGCCATAGATTGCGGGCGTGCTGTCGAGGAACGCTTCAATAATACGTGTCTTCTCATTTGAAGCGCTCTCCTGTGCCTGCATAGCGCCGACTGCCATGGCGCAGACAACCAATGCCGTTATGCATCTTGCTGTTCTCATAGTTACTTGTTGCTCTCCTTTATAATCTCAATGAGTTCCCTTATCTCGCTCTCGCTCAGCTTCTCTTTCTCTACAAAGAATTTCACAAGCGATGAACCAGAGCCGCCGAAGAACGACTCCTTTACATCCTTCATTACCTGATTGGTGTAGTTCTCCTTGCTTATGAGCGGGTAGTAGGTATGTGTCTTGCCGCTCAGCTTGCGGAACTCGACAAACCCTTTGTTCAGGAGAATCTTCAGGAATGTCGACACTGTGGTGTAGGCAGGCTTCGGGTCGGGGTAGTGCGCAATTATGTCGTGTATACATCCTCCCTCTGGCATCTCCCACAAGGCGTTCATTACCTGCATTTCGGCTTTTGTAAGTGTATCACTCTTTTTCATATACAGTTCTGCTTCTGTTAATTCTCCAATGTAACTTTCTCTTTGATATGCTTGAACTCCTTCCATCCTGGGGCATTCCTGTATGCCTCTAATGATCCTTTAGGAACAACCAGCACAGTTCTCTCCTGCAATGGCAGTACGTAACCATTACGAGGCAAATTCAGTTTGAATGCATCCTTGCCGACTGTTGGCGGCACCACGGCATTGCACTCTATGACACGCAGTGCCTTGCAGTCCTCGAATGCATATGCCTCAATCTCCTCCAGAGTCTCAGGCAGAGCCACAGATGCAAGGAGCTCGTGTCCGCGGAATGCATTTCTGTCGATTCTCTTTGCTTTAAGGGATACATATCCGTTTCCTGTATAACAGTGGTCAATACCCCAACCGTCAATAACTGTTCTGCTTTTCTTCTCAATAAGGACAGAACCATTGCAGTAATAGGTGTAGTTGTCATTGTCAAGACGTACCTTCTCTAATTTGCGGCATCCACTGAAAATGCCGCCATATCCGCTTTCTCCAATCTCTTTGAGCGATGCCGGAAGAGTGGCTTGTTTCAGCTCTCTGCAATGACTGAAGGCTTCTATGCCAATCTTTTCCACGCCTTCCTCAACTGTTACGCTCTCTATTCCGCTTGCCCAGAATGCGCTACTCTCAATTTCCTTGACATTCCCAGGGATTACGATATACTTCAGGTTGCGGCAATTGGCAAACGCGTACTCTTCAATGAGCTCAACTGAAGATGGAATGTCAACATTCTCTATCAGACATCCGGCGTAAGCATAATAGCTTATACTCTTTACGCCTTTGGGGATGTAAGTCTTGGCACAGCCGACAATCAGTTTGTCTGTCTCGCTCTCAATTATGGCATTGCATCCTTTGCGGCTGTCATATACCTTGTTACCTTTTTTTACCTTGATTTCTTTCAGCAGATTACATCCTCTGAAGGCACCCTCGCTGATTTCGGTAACCGAGGCCGGAATGACAATACGTTCTATTGAGGTACCATTGAATGCTGAACCTCCGATGCTTTTCACACCTTCGGAGAGTGTGATTGCTTTCAGGCTTGTGCATCCTGCAAATGCCTGAGACTCAAGAGTCTCTACACTCTTGGGGATTGTTATTTCAAATGGTGTGACATGCCCGGGTATTCCAGAACCGCTGACAAACGCACCATTGGCAATAGCCTTGATATCTTCGGGGATTACGGTACTTCTGCAACCTACATACAGAGTGTTGGTCTTTGTCTTTATAATTGCGTTACATCCTCCTCGGCTGTCAAAATACTCATTCTTCTCATCTACTGCCAGATATTCCAGCGATGGCATGGCGTGGAATGAGAAATTGCTGAATTCCTTGACATTCTCAGGAATTGTAAGACTCTTGAAGTTGGGGCAACAGGCAAAAGCGTCATGCCCAATGGATACGATTGTTGACGGCATAACAACGGACTGCAACTCGTCGTTATGTCTGAAGGCCTTTTCGCCGATTGCGGTTACGGTATACTCTTTGCCATTGTAGCTGACCTTCTCGGGTACATTGACAATGCCTTTGTAGAACTTCACGTACACATTCTCGGGCTTTTCATCGCTGTTGAATGTAACCTCGCAGGTGAAATCGGTTTCCGATGTAATGTTGTAGCAGATGCCATCAACAATAAAGTCATGTGCAAATGTACTGCATGGCAGCAGCAGAGCAAGCATGTAAACTAAAACACTCCTTTTCATATTATGTCACTTTATATGTTTGTTAATCAGTTCTGCACTTCTCACATGACAAATATAAAACGAAGTTTTTAGAAATCTAAACTTTTAGTAATTAAAAATCTGCTTTGGCAAAAGATTTAACCTTTATTATTAGTAATTCGGTGGAGTAGGGTAAAAACAAATTAAAAAGGTCATTACAAACGCAATGACCTTTTTAATATATATGCGGTATTTATTGTTACTTGCAGCGGTTCTCAACCTTGAAGTTGGTAACCTTGCTCTTGAAGTTACCTGCCTTCTCCAGTGGGAACACGAGTGTGCGCACGTAGTACATCTTGTCCTTGCCGCCCTCGTTGTGGTAGAGTGTCTGCTTGTCGAGTGTCTCAACGAGCTTGCCGTTAACGAAGAGCTTTGTAACCTGCTGGTTACCGCTGATTGTAACGTGTGCCTTCTCGCCTGGGAAGAAGCTGTAGTTGAATGTCATGAGGTAGCCGTCGCGTGAGAAACCGAGCATGCCGCTGACGGGATCAGCAAGGTAGAAGACAGCGTCGCGTGAGCTTGTCAATACTGTACCCGGGCACTCCTTAGCCGCTACGATGTCGAATGATACGCTGTACTCATAACCTACCTCTCTGATACCTGTCTCCTTTACAAGGTTTGCTGATGGCTTGAGTGCAGGAACCTCAACGAGTGTTCTCTTCTCGCCGCTGAAACGTCCGGCGATGTTGAGGCCGGGAGCGTCGCTCAGTGCAAGGCGTGCCTTGTCGAACTCTTCGAACGGAACGGCTGGCTTTGCGCCTGTCCACATCTTAACTGCCATAGTCTGCATTGCGGGGAATACGCGGTAGTGGATATCCTTGCAGCTGATACCGTTGCCAGCATGGTCGTTCCATACTGCGAATGAACCGCCCTTGATCTGCGGGTGCTTCTCCTCAAAGGTCTGGTTGCCTATTACGGCCGGTGTCCAGCTGTTGTAGAGGTAGTTGCAGTTGAGGTAGTCATAATAGTAACCTGCAGCGGGTACGATATATGTGAATCCGTCGGGTATGCTGATTACATCGTAACCGAGAGCTATCATCTCTTTTGGATCGGCATAGCCGTTGTACCACTCATACATGAGCACGTTGTCTACCTTTACGGGGGTGTTGCCCTTAGCGTGTGTCAATGCACCCCAAACGCAAGCTTGCTTGCCGTACTTCTCGGCTGTGCGGATGCAGAAGTCGGTGAAGTAACGGAACTTCTCAACGACTGCTGTGTCGCGGTTAGAGTACTCGTCGGTACCTACATGGAAACGTGGGCCGCGGAACACTGGCTCATCGCCGCTGAGGTACTCCATGAAGAGTGAGTCGATGAATGTGTATGTGTTAGGGTTGAAGAGGTCGAGGTGGTCAAGACCATATTCCTTGCTGCCCAGCTCGGGGCGGTAGTGAACGAATGCCAATGAGTGAGCGGGAACGTCAATCTCAGGGATAATCTCAACGCCTACGCGCTCTGCATGCTTCTGAAGCTCTATGAACTCCTCCTTTGTGTAGTAGCCGTCGCGTGATGTGAGGCCTGGGAAAAGGTCGCTCTCCAAACGGAAACCTGACGGAGTCTTTGCCCAGTCGTGGTTGAAGTACTGTTTGAAAGCGTTGTCGTTCAAGTGGATGTGGAATGTGTTCATCTTGTAGTATGCCATGAAGTCAACATACTCGTGCAGGAAACTGATGGGGATGAACTT
>JAFXHQ010000020.1 GCA_017536325.1 Bacteroidaceae bacterium | reverse complement strand
ATCGCATACATCTTGGCCTGACGCGGATAATGGCTTGTACGTACAGTGTTGATATTGGCCTGTTTCATTAGCTCGACATCCTTAAGCATTGTAGCCATGTCTATTGCACGGCCGTGTACGGGATGGGTATCCTGATTGTTGACACCTTTGAAATATACGCGCTGGCCGTTGATGAGCACGACACCGTTCTTGATTTCAATGTGACGGAAACCGAACTTTGTTGAGAACACCATCTCCTCGTTGCCTGCAGCATCCTTTTGGCGCACAACTACTGTATAAAGATTCGGGGTCTCGGCTGTCCATGCCTGCAAATCGCTGAGACCTTCGAACAGAATATTGCTTTTTGCGACTGTTATGCCATCGGCAAACTCCACGCTTACACTCTTTGCAGCAACGACAGTTCCGTCGGGTGCTATAAGTTCGGCCTCAACCGACTTGCTCGCTGCAACACCCGTGCGGTTGTCAACCTCAAGGGCAACATTCATGCTGCCGCCGTTGTATGCGCTGTTGAGAGTGCTTGTGATATAATGGTCACGAACGAATGTCTTAGGTGTGGCATAGAGATATACATCGCGATGCAAACCGCTCATGTGGAACATATCCTGTCCCTCCAGATATGAAGCATCGCTCCAACGGAACACCTGCACGCATATATTGTTCTCGCCTGTGCGCACGTGAGAACTGATTTCGAACTCATGGTCGTTGTTGCCGCCCTGAGTATAGCCCACATAGTTGCCGTTCACCCAGACGAATGCAGCACTGTAAAGACCATCGAAATGCAGGAAGACATTCTTCGCATCCCAACCCTCGGGCAAAGTGAATGTGCGGCGATAAGAACCTACAGGATTGTTGCCGACACCCTCTACCTTATTGGCTATGTAAGGAGGATTGTTGAGGAACGCATACTCCACGTTAACATAGAGCGGAAGGTCATAACCCTTCATCTCCCAGCATGAGGGAACATCAATATCATCCCAAGATGAGACATCGGCATCATTGCCCCAGAATGTCTCCTCACCAGGACGTACAGAAGGTTCGGGAACAAGATTGAATTTCCATGTACCGTTGAGCGAGAGATAGTCGGCCTTCTCAGGAGTGAGCCACGGAAGATCGTAGTTCGCATCCTCCTTCATGGATGCTGTAGATGTATATGGTATAAAGGTTGCATGGGCAGCCTCCTTGTTCTCCCCGAACATCTGCTGGTCCTCCCAATGATTGCCTTTCGGACCGGCAACCATGGTAAAGAAAAACTTGCTGTTGTCACCGTCCTTGCTAGTAGTGGCAATGAGCCCGCTACCGCTGACTTTTACGTAATATTTCGTATTTTTATATTTTGCTGTAAGGTAGAAGCAGCCATCACCGGCATCCTCCAGAATAAGATTCTGATTTTCGTTATTGACATCCGTGGTATAAATAAGCGGTGTCTTGTCACCATTGAGGAAGAGGTCTATTGACTGATTGCAACTGTTCGAGGTCAACACCAAGCCGGACTTTCCATTAGAGACTCTCCAAGCCTGTGTTGCATCATCTGCAACATAGGATTTCATCTCTATAAGAGCCGCAAGTTCACCACTTGCCGGAGCTGCAATCACATTCTTCGTTGCGACATTGCTTATTACATAGCTCTTTCCGGCATATACCTTAGCCAAAGTAAACTGCTTGCCTGTATTGTGGAAAACGTAGAGTATATCCTCAGGAGCATACTCGGTCAACATCATCGGAAATCCGTCACTTGACAACGCAAGATACTGGTAGGGATTCGATGCGTTTGCCATACGGTTATAACCGTCACCCGGAGCCACAATCTTGAAATGCTGGTTCGGGTTCGAAGGCTCATAGTTCCACTGAACAGGATGACCGACACCGGGAGCCATATCAAGAGCCTTGCCTGATGTTGGATTCACAAATGAGAAAACGCCATCTGTACCTGTCGGATACATTGCCCATTCTTGACCTGCACTTGAAGCATTGCCCGATGCAAAGATAATCCTTGCATCGTTGTTAACATTATCGCCATTAGAGAGAAACTTGCCATTTGCAAAGTTCTCTATACGATAGACCGT
>JAFXHQ010000019.1 GCA_017536325.1 Bacteroidaceae bacterium | reverse complement strand
TGTCGGCACGAAGCTTTATCTGCTGCACGCTCTCCTCGCCCGACACATAAAGCACCTTACGCGCCGGCAATCCGAGTATCGTCTGAAGCACAAGTGTCGATTTGCCTATTCCGGGTTCACCACCCAACAGCACAAGCGAACCAGGTACAAGCCCTCCGCCAAGCACACGGTTCAGTTCACCGTCGCCCATGTCTATGCGAGGAAGCGCATCGGCCGCAACGTCATCGATAAGCACCGGTTGCGACTGAAAGGCATTGCCGCCTACAGATGTGGCGCGCGAAGCAGGGGTATTGCGTACAACCTTCTCTACAAAGCTGTTCCATGCACCGCAGGCTGGGCATTTACCGGCCCACTTAGGAGATTCGTAACCACAATCGTTACACAGAAATATTGTTTTTTCCTTTGCCATATTTTAATATCAAGCAATTTAACAAAAGCCCCAAACACCATTTGTGTTACGCGAGTGTCATCCTAAATGAAATGAAGGATCTCTGCATAATGCGATAACAGAGATATTTCGCTACACTCAATATGACAAATCACATCTAACCAACATATATTTATCAAAGTTGATTAAAAAGGTACGAGTTCAAGGCTTGCGAAGCCAAACAAAACCGCAGTTTACTAAACGTAAATGAGGATTTTGTTGGCAAGCGTAACGACGAAATCGTGCCTTTTAAACAACTTTACATTATCGGGAACCAAATAAACACAGCAACATCCCACAGCGCATGCGAAACGATTATCGCCGTAAACCTTTGAGGATAAAAGCGATAAAGCAGGCCCCATGCCGCACCGGCTACAAGTGCAGCCATAGTAAGCATGAAATTGAACGAGCCGGCATGTACAAGAGCATATATGAGTGTTGTCACCACAAATCCCTTGTTGGCATTCCACCTTTCTGTCAGTTTCTGTTGCACATAGCCCCGCCAGAATATCTCCTCGGCAGGTCCGATAAGAAACAGCATGAGCCCGGTAAGTAACCAGGGGGACTCACCATCCTTCATCCCGTATATCGTATCGACCTGCGGACGGGCAAAATCGAACATCATCTGCGAGAGTTTGTCACCTATCCAGAAGACTCCCCAAAGCGCAACGGCAATGCCGATACCGAGCAGCAGTTCCTTAGGTGTTATGCGCACCCTCTTCCACCACCCCGGAGCGAACAGGCTTGCAAACAGCGACAACACACAGGCCGAGCCGGTCATCATCCACCAGAAGTTCACATGGGGTGCAGTCCATGGGCTGAACATTATCGTCCATAACAGGAAAGCAAGTATTATTGTAAATATTACCCTTTTCATCACCCTACAAGTTTATCAACAAAGAACGATAGAGTCAGCAATATGCTGAACATAAGTTGCAGCTTTGCAGTCATCTCGTCAACACCTACAACAGCATTCATACCCTCTGTAGGGTAACGGAGAGCCTTGCGTACATTATCAACGGCCGGTTTCAGAGCAACAAGAGCCAATAGCGACCACAAGGGATATGCGCCAAGGAGCGTTGCAAACACAATCCAAAAGAATGGGATAAGCAGCTCAAGGCAATATATGTATGCAGCTGCACGCTTGCCTACAAGCATTGCAAAGGTATGAATTCCGGCACGTCTGTCGTGCTCGATGTCGCGCGTGTTGTTGATGTGCAGGATACCTACCGTAATGAGCCCTATCGGCAACACAAGCCACAACACATCCTTGAAAAAGAAGCCCGTTGCCACATACGAAGTTCCCAATACCGGCAACAGCGAATAGGTAAGAAATATATCAACATCGCCCAACGCATGATACTTGAGCCACGGATAAAGTATTGTGAGCAAACACGCAGCAATACCGAAATACAGTACAGGGAGTCCTGTGCAGAGAGCCAGTGCCACACCGGATGCCACAGCCACCGCAAGGAGCCACGATGCCAACCGTTTTATTTCGTCCGGTATAAAGGTTCCGCTTGTAATTGACATTCCGCCTATAGTGTCTTCGCGGTCAACACCGCGCTTGAAGTCAAGATAATCGCTCCACGTATTTCCCGCAGCATGGAACACTATAACATTGAGCAATGTCCATATGCCTATAGGCCAATCGACACTGCAACCGCGCCACTCCAGGAAAGCCAAAGTAACCAATACCGGCATGGAAGATGCAGGGAAAGACCAAGGACGGGTAGCAAGAAGCCACTCCTTGAACGTATGTTTTCTTTTATCCATAAATAATCTGTCAGTTTCTTACATTAGTAACAGGATTACAAAGATAATTATTCTCCGCTTTTTTACTCAAATTTTTATTCACAGATTATCCATGTTCTACATATTTCTTTAAAATGCATACCAAAATGCAAAAAGGGAACAACAGTGAAAGAGATATTAGGCCACAGTAATCTTTTTAGACATATTTTAACTACGCCAAAGAGCCAAAGAGCAACGATTTTGTTGCTCTTTTTACATAAAAAAATTAAATTTGCACTCCATTGCAGTATAACCAGAAACTGCACCTTTAAAAAGAGCGATGAAAGTAATGAAATTCGGCGGGACATCGGTCGGTTCCGTAAACAGCATACTCAACCTCAAGGCCATTGTTGAGAAGGCTGCCCTTGAGGAAAATGTAATAGTAGTAGTATCGGCCCTGGGAGGGATAACCGACAAGCTGATAAGGACAGCCAACATGGCTGTAGGCGGCGATACTGCATTCAACAAGGAATTTCAGGAGATTGTCACCCGACACCACGAACTCGTCAATGCCATAATCAACGACGAGAGCAAACGCACCGCACTATTGCAGGAGGTGGATATGCTGCTCAACGAACTGAACAACATATATCAGGGACTCGCACTCATAAACAACCTCGCTCCAAAGTCGGAGGCTACAATAGTGAGCTATGGAGAAAGAATCTCGAGCCGTATTACAGCAGCCCTCATTGAAGGTTCTGTACGATACAACTCGCGTAACTTCATAAGGACCGAATTCAAGCACGGCAAATACATTCTTGCAAGCGAAGAGACAGACCGGCTAATACACAAGCATTTCGACGGGAGCAATGACCGCATCATTGTTGTTCCAGGTTTCATTGCACAAGACAACGAGAGTGGAGATATAACCAATCTGGGACGGGGCGGAAGCGACTACACAGCTGCAATACTGGCCGCTACGCTCAATGCAGAATGCCTGGAGATATGGACCGATGTGGATGGCTTCATGACCGCCGACCCGCGTGTAATCAACAATGCATACACTATCGGGCATCTGAGCTACGTTGAGGCAACAGAGTTGTGCAACTTCGGCGCAAAGGTTGTATATCCACCTACAATATACCCTGTATTCAAAGCGAACATACCCATAAGGGTAAAGAACACTTTCAACCCCGACGGGGAAGGTACAGTGATTGATGCACACAGCGAAGACGAAGGAAGGCTCATCAAAGGTATATCAAGTATAAACGACACCGACCTGCTTACAGTCCAGGGACTCGGCATGGTAGGTGTGGTTGGTGTGAACCACCGTATTTTCCGCGCACTTGCAAATGCCGATATCAGCGTATTCCTTGTAGCACAGGCATCATCGGAGAACAGCACCTCCCTTGGATTGCGCCACGATGACTCTGCAAAAGCATGCGAAGTGCTCAACAAGGAGTTCGAGAAAGAGATATCCATGGGACTCATGGAGAGTGTACGCGCAACAGGAGGACTTTCTACAGTAGCCATTGTAGGCGAGAACATGCGCCACAATGCCGGTATCATAGGCAAACTGTTCCAGACATTGGGACGCAACGGTATAAATGTCATCTCATGCGCACAAGGAGGACAGGAGACAAACATCTCGTTTGTGATTGAAGCGGAATTCCTGCGCAAGACACTGAATGTGATACACGACTCCTTCTTCCTGTCGGAATACAAGGTACTTAATCTCTTCATCTGCGGTATCGGAACTGTGGGGAGCAGCCTCATAGAGCAGATTGCCTCACAACAGGAAAAACTGAAAAAGGAGCACGGGCTCAAGCTTAACGTCGTGGGCATTGCCAACAGCCGACATGCGATATTCGACCGCGAAGGACTCGACCTTGCCAACTACCGCACCTCGCTCATGGAGAGCAAGGAGAGCGACATAAGCAACCTGCGCGACGAGATTGTGAAGATGAACATCTTCAACTCTGTGTTTGTAGATTGCACTGCCAACGAAAAGGTTGCATCGATATATGGTGACCTTTTGTCGCGTAACGTAAGCGTGGTTGCAGCAAACAAGATTGCAGCATCGGGCGACTATGCCACTTATTGCGAACTGAAGCATATTGCACGCCAACGTAACATCAAATATCTGTTCGAGACCAATGTGGGTGCAGGACTCCCCATCATAAACACCATCAACGACCTCATAAACAGTGGCGACAAGATTCTAAAGATTGAAGCAGTGCTAAGCGGAACACTGAACTTCATATTCAATGTACTGAGCAGCGACATACCTCTGAGCGAGGCTGTGCGCCTGGCACAGGAGAAGGGATACAGCGAGCCCGACCCACGCATCGACCTCAGCGGAAAGGATGTTATACGCAAGCTCGTCATTCTTGCACGTGAAGCCGGATATGCAATCGAACAGAGCGAAGTGGAGGCGAACCTCTTCATCCCTCAGGAGCTGTTCGACGGAACATTGGAAAACTTCTGGGCTAAGCTGCCGCAGCTGGATGCACAGTTCGAGAACGACCGTAAGCAACTTGCCAACGAAAAGAAACATTGGCGTTTCATTGCCAAGTACGAGAATGGCAAGGGAAGCGTTTCGCTTTGCAAGGTAAACGAACGCCACCCCTTCTACCACCTCGAAGGCAGCAACAACATCATACTGCTCACTACCGAGCGATACAAGGAATATCCGATGCTTATACAAGGCTACGGTGCCGGTGCAAGCGTAACAGCTGCCGGTGTCTTCGCCGACATCATGCGCATTGCCAATATCTAAACGTGCCGAACATTCAGATATTGGCAATACGAAAGCAATTTATAATTCCGCCAACAAACAAAACAGCATCCATTTTTGTTTTGTATTCATGCCCTGTAAAGTTGCAAGGCAAACAAATCATATACAGAAGTGGATACTGCAAAGTTTAGGAGAGATCTGCTTGAAATACAGTCGGAACTGCAACGTTTTGCATACAAACTGACAGCAGACAAGGAAGAGGCGAATGATTTATTGCAGGAAACATCATTGAAGGCGTTGGGCAACATGGACAAATACACACCCGACACCAATTTCAAGGGATGGATCTACACCATTATGCGCAACATCTTCATCAATAATTACCGCAAAGAGGTACGTGACCAGACATTCGTTGACCACACCGATAATCTGTTCCACATAAACCAACCGCGTGAATTCGAGAACTACACCACCGAGAACAACTACGACAGCAAGGAGATATACCGTGTCGTACACAGCCTTCCGCGCGAATACCGCATACCCTTTCTCATGCATATTTCGGGATTCAAGTACAGGGAAATTGCCGAAAAGTTGGATTTGCCTTTAGGTACGGTAAAAAGCCGCATATTCTTCACCCGACAGCAACTGCAGAGGATGCTTAAAGATTACAGATAAGTCATTGGGACGCACTGCTTGCTGTTAATTCCGGTTCTGTTGTTGCCGCATTGCTGTTAAAAAAACGGGAAAGTACATATACCTTCCCGTTTTGACATTGCCGGACCTGTTCAGCTTTACGTCCTAACCTTTCAGTTTTCCGTTTTCAGCTTTCCGTTTTCAGTTTTCCGTTTTCAGTTTTCAGCTTTCAGTTTTCAGTTCCCCTGTCGTTCTCTATCAATTCCAGAAGACGCTCGATAGCCTCATCCTCGGGAATGTTCTTCTCTACGCACTCCTTTTTGCGATAGAGCGAAACCTTGCCACGCGCTGCACCTACATAGCCGTAATCGGCATCGGCCATTTCGCCCGGGCCGTTCACAATACAGCCCATGACACCAATCTTCAGACCTTTAAGGTGACCTGTAGCAGCCTTTATACGAGCCAAGGTTCCTTGCAGGTCATACATTGTACGGCCACAACCGGGACAAGCGATATATTCGGTCTTGCTTATCCTTGCACGGGTTGCCTGCAGAATACCGAACATTATTGAATTGAGTTCCTCATCCGTACTTGAAGGGTTTTCGAGCCACAGACCATCGACAAGACCGTCGATAAGCAATACTCCAAGGTCCGCGGCAGCCTTTATGCGGAGAGTCTCAACAGAAGCCTCATCATATGCTCTACGAATGATTACAGGAGCATCAACACCCTCGATAATCAGGCGATGCACCAATGCACGTAGCTCGCCAACTGCATTGGGATGATTCGAGGAAGCCACAAGTACCATATCCTTCAAAGACTTCAGCTTTGCTATGTTTTCAGGTACAATATCCTTGTACTCTACTGCCACAAATGCACCCGGCACTGCATCATCTATCGTAACGACATCAACAGCAGATGCTGTAAAATCCGATGCAAGAGCACTATCCGCAACCTTGCCGCCTACAACGACAGGAACATTGTCGCCACCTACAATGCCTACAGCAGTTGTCCTGCGTCGTACAGGTTCCTCGTAATTGAAGTCGGGAGCCACAACGGCATCTATCGCTGCACTTCCGGCACGCTTTGCCACATAATCGACAAGTTCTTTTGCCACCGGTATCTCATTCTCGGGAGACTCGGCAAGCGACACACGGACCGTATCGCCTATTCCGTCGGCAAGCAGGGCACCGATACCGACTGCACTCTTTATACGGCCGTCCTCGGCATCGCCGGCTTCTGTTACGCCAAGATGCAACGGATAGGATATCCCCTCCTCGGCCATCACACGTACAAGACGGCGCACCGTTGTCACCATCATTGAGGTATTGCTGGTCTTGATAGATACAACCACATTATTGAACTTCTCGTCGCGGCAGATACGCAGGAATTCCATACATGATTCCACTACGCCCGATGGAGTATCACCGTAACGGTTCATTATACGATCACTGAGCGAACCATGGTTCACACCTACACGTACAGCCCTGCCCTCGGCCTTACATATACCGAGGAAAGCGACAAAACGTTCACGCAGGCGTTTCAACTCATCGGCATATTCGGCATCGGAATATTCAAGCTGCTTGAATGTACGGGCCGGATCGACATAATTGCCCGGATTCACACGCACCTTGTCGGCATAACGTGCGGCAGTATCGGCAACAGCAGCATTGAAATGCACGTCGGCAACAAGCGGAACATTACATCCACGCGCCTTAAGCTGCTCCTTTATGCTACCCATGTTCACAGCCTCGCGGTTACCCTGCGTAGTAAGGCGCACCAGTTCGCCACCCTTCTCGACAATGCGCAGAACCTGCTGCACACTCCCGTCGGTATCCATGGTGCTGGTATTGGTCATGGACTGCACACGGACAGGGTTGGCACAACCTATTGAAACACCGCCCACATTCACCTCCACGGTCTTGCGGCGCGCATAGTTGAATATATCAACATCAGTTTGTCTTGTACTCATATTGCAGTTCCTTTAACTCTTCATTAGCCTTTTCAATCTTCTTCTTCAGATTATCCTTGTATGCAGCAAGGCGCACTGCCAATTCATCGTCGGCTAGCGACAGCATCTCAACTGCAAGGATTGCAGCATTAAGCGATGCGTTTACACCTACTGTTGCAACAGGGATACCTGGAGGCATCTGCACAATGGCAAGCAAGGCATCCATTCCGTCAAGAGTGCTGTTTATAGGCACACCGATAACAGGCAAGGTTGTGCTTGCTGCTATTACACCAGGGAGGTGTGCAGCCATACCTGCCGCAGCTATTATTATTTTCACACCGCGTTCTTTCGCACCTTTCGAGAATGCCTCAACAGCCTCAGGGGTACGGTGTGCCGAAAGGGCATTCACCTCGAACGGCACTTTCATCTCATTGAGGAAATCCGTTGCTTTTTTCATTACGGGAAGGTCCGATGTGCTTCCCATTATAACGCTTACTATTGCTTTCATATATTGTATTTCTGTTTATATATATACCTTTCAGTTTACCGTTTTTACGGTCTCTCCTTTATCACACCCTTGCGATAGGCATACAGGAGACGTTC
This sequence comes from Bacteroidaceae bacterium, assembly GCA_017536325.1. Taxonomy (GTDB): domain Bacteria; phylum Bacteroidota; class Bacteroidia; order Bacteroidales; family Bacteroidaceae; genus HGM04593. The sequence continues at coordinate 22,703 of JAFXHQ010000019.1, read as the reverse complement.
CAAGTCGGCAATCTTTACCATTATGCCACGGCCTATATCGGTATCACGCACCTTCTCACGCTCCCCTACCATTTCGACGATATTTATAGTACCGTGAATATCTGTACCATTGAGGATTGCCTCCTCGGTTGAGGTAAACGGTGTAAGCTGTACAAGTTCAAACCCACGGCTATGATATACAAGTGTGTATCCGGCAATACCGGTACGGTTATGGTATATCTTGGAGAATCCGCCGTCTATGACCATAAGCCTGCCGTCGGCCTTTATCGGTGTCTCGCCCTTGAACACACGGACCGGAACGTGGCCGTTGATAATGTGGCGGTGGTTGCCCTTGACACCGAACTCGTCGAGTATGCGGTCGCACACATCAGGATTGTCACGCAATATATAATACCAGCCTTTAGGCTCTTTTTGCACCTCCTTGTCATCGAGCAGATAACGCTCAAACGTAGCCATACGGGCCTTTCCGAAGAGAGGCGATTCAGGACCGCACCACAGGTACCAGAAGAAATCGGCATACCTGTTGCGTACTTCAGGAGCCACATCATTGTCAAAGGCAGTACGCGCCATACGCTCAACCTTCTTGAGCAGTTCCTTGCCCTTCACCGGCACACCGTCAAAGACAACTTCACGCATGGAGCCATCCTCATTAATGGGCATTGCGGCATGGAACATGAGGTTGGAGTTGTATATCATATACATTCCGCCACGCATGAGCAGGCAGTTGACATGGTTCTGCAGACGTTCGCTTCTCATGAACGAGTGACGCAGACGGTCGATCACATCCTGTTCCTCGGGAGTGAGTTCATAAGGATTTGCAGGGTCAAGAGTAGGCCATAGCTTGTCCTTCATCTCATACTCCTTACCCGCAATGGTTATTATTCCGCGTTCTTTGTCAATGAATTCCATAAGACAACGGTCCATCATTCCCCATTCGGGATGCTTCATCGCAATCTGCCCCGATAGCTTGAACTCTATTACCGAGATTGCCTTATGCATCTGCGCTATAAGACGTACATCCTTCTCGTTGAAGTTTGTACGCTCCTCATCGACACGCGGTATATATATCTCGCAAGGGTCATCGGCATACTGTTCCATGGCAAACGTCGCAAGCGGCACCATGTTTATTGCATAACCGTCCTCGAGTGTCGTAGTATTGGCATCGCGCAATGACAGGCGCAACACGCTTGCAATACAGCAAGTGTTGCCTGCTGCAGCCCCCATCCACAATACATCATGATTGCCCCATGTTATGTCAAGATGGTGATAGTTGCACAATGTATCCATAATGCGATGCGCGCCCGGGCCACGATCAAATATGTCACCGAGGATATGCAGACGGTCGATGACCAGGCGTTGTATAAGATAACAGAGTGCTGTTATGAAGTGTCCTGCCCTACCTGTACCTATTATAGTCTCTATGATGACATTGAAATAGGCCTGTTTGTTCTGGAAGTCGTTGGACTCGTGCAGAAGTTCCTCTATTATATATGCATACTCTTCGGGAAGGCTTTTGCGCACTTTTGAACGTGTATATTTCGACGACACATCGCGGCACACCACAATGAGCCTGTTCAGCGATGAGACATAGTACTGTTCAATGTCAATACCCGACTGCCGCACCAGTTTTAGTTTTTCCTCGGGGTAATATATGAGTGTACAGAGGTCTTTCTTATCCTCGGGTGTAATTGATTCCCCGAACAGTTCATTCACCTTGCGCTTGATATTACCCGATGCATTTCTCAATATATGTTGGAATGCCTCGTCCTCACCATGAAGGTCGGCAAGGAAGTGCTCGGTTGGTTTGGGGAGATGGAGTATCGCCTCAAGGTTTATTATCTCCGTTGTCACGCTCGACACTGTCGGGAAATCACGTGCAAGCAAACGCAGATATCTGAGATCGTCCTTGACCTCTTCGAGTGTCACATTCGATTTTGGCATATTCTTCTCTATTTTAGAAGCTGTTTAATAATTTGCTCAAAAGAAGGGAAAGCCTTCCATGGGCATGCTACCGCAAATTTACATCTATTTTTTGCAAACAACAAACATTATTATAAGAAGCTGGTCAAATTTATCCCGTTTAAAACATCAACACGAAGTATGCACTAGTCTGAAAGTCCGGAATTGAAGCCCTGCAAAAGGCAATAGTTTTGCCTAAAAGGAACAATTCGTAAAAATTTGCCTGTATCCAAAACATTAAATTAGCAAAGACACAGTTTTTAACTATTTTTGCATCAACAACATATTTTAACACATGAAAAAAATCATATTCGCCACAATAGCCATTATTACAGCACTGCTATCGAGTTGCAGCAACAAAGAGAGCGGGCATATCGGGCATGACAAGCCTGACGAACTTGCCATAGCCATTGCAGACAGCATCTACGATAGCGAAGAGTTGCAGAGATGGATTGAACATTACGACTCCGCCGGAGACAGACATTCTGCACTTATCCTAAGACAGAAGTATGGCAGCACAAAACGCAATGCATCGGATTTCGAAGAGGCCATAGAAGCCCATAGCATCTGCATAAATGAAGCACGGGAACTATGCGACACAATGCAGCTTATCATAGCATACAACAATCAAGGCACAAACTTCAGACGTCTGGGCGACATGCAGGAGGCCAGCAATTATCATTTTGCCGCGCTTGAATTGTGCGATATGATTGAGAGCGACACCTCATACACAGCAAGGAAGAATATCGTACGCACACTTAACGGATTAGGCAACGTACTGCTGTCACTCGATGACAACGAGGCAGCAGAAGCGATGTTCCGACGTGCACTTGCCGGAGAGAAAGAATTGGGCAGTCTCACCGGCATGGCCATCAACCTTGCAAACATAGGTGCAATCAAGGAGGAAATCGGCGAATTGGACTCGGCACGCATATATTATATGCTATCACTCGAAAAGAATGTCGAAGACAACAACAATATCGGCATAAGTTTATGCTACCAGAACCTCGGTAACATCCACGAACTCAAAGGGGAGTTGGATTCCGCAAAGGGGCAGTACCTGAAGAGCTACGGGATTGGAATAAAGAGCGGAGATATCTGGCATTGGCTCAACAGCTGCACATCACTTTCGAACCTATACCTGCAGACCGGCATGATCGATTCGGCCACACACTATGTAGCAGAAGCGGCGGAAGCTGCCGAAAAAATCAATGCCAAAGGACGTTTGCCCAACATCTACGCGCTATACAGCAATATTTACGAAGCTAAAGGCAATGACAAGAAGGCCCTTGAATACACAAGATTGGCACACCTGTACGAAGACAGCATAAAGTATGAAGAGAACCAGTCGCATCTTCATAACCAACTCCTGAACTACGAAATCAAGAAGAGGAATGACGAGATTGAGAAAGCGCATGAGGATGCCCGATTGGAAAAGGAACTACGCCGTTCAATAATGTGGTACGGCATAGCTATAATACTATTGGCCATGATAACTGTAATTGCACTGGTTATAGCGGCCCGTAGCCGCAAACGTGCACACACAGCTCTGAAGAAGGCCGATGAGGAACGCCGTCAGTTCTATCGCAGCACTACACACCAGTTGAAGACGCCGCTTACTGTCATCATGGGCATGACAGAGGAACTGAGCAGGCATATTCCAAGAGAGAACAGCACTGCTCAGAAGGAGTTTGATGCCATTTCGCGCAAAAGCAGGGAGTTGGTTGAACTGGTTACAAAAATGACAGAATACAATGCCGGAGAAACAGGTGAGATAAACCATACCGAACTTGCCCAGGAGAGTGCCGACAACGACTATGCAGAACTTGACAGCAACAACATGGCAAAGGAGTATATACTGGTTGCCGAGGATGACAAAGATGTGGCATTCATGATTACCCAGAAACTCAAGAACAATGGCTACAGCTACAAATGGGCCGGAAACGGAAAGGTTGCACTTGATCTAATAATGGAGGAGCAGCCACAGTTGCTTATCACAGATGTGATGATGCCAGAGATGGACGGTCTTGAGCTCACAAGGCAGATAAGAGATAATTCAGAGACCGCGCATCTCCCTATAATAATCGTTTCTGCACGCACAAGCGAGCACGACCGCTTGGCAGGAATAGATGCGGGAGCCGAGATATACCTTGGCAAACCTTTTATCCCTGACGAATTGCTGCTTATGGTAAAGAAAATGCTAGAACAACGCGAGATTCTGAAGAGGGCTTATTGTGAAAAGATTGAGGAAGCTGACAGGCTTGCGCAGAACGAGCTCTTCATGAACATAAAAGGACGCGACAAAGAATACCTTAAGAAGATAGACTCCTTCATTCAGGAAAACATTACTGACTGCAGTCTGAATGCCGGCTTGCTTGCCGGCCTGATGGCTACAAGCACCACCACACTTAACAGAAAGATAAGCAACATTACAGGACACAGCACAACCAATTATATAAGATTGCGCAGACTTGTAAGGGCAAAATTTCTGCTCAAGAATACCGACATGCCAATGGGTGAGATACAGACAGCATGCGGTTTTGAATCGCCGAGCTATTTCAGCCGGGCGTTCAAAGGAGAGTTCGGCATAACGCCAAGCGAGTTCCGAAAACAGGCAGAATAGACCCAAAAAGCCACAAAACAGTGCATTTTGTCTTCTGAGTGAAAAAACGCATATATCTGAGTGAAAAAGACAGCAGATATTTTTTGTCATCTTTGCAATGACAGAAAAGTTAAGATATATGCAGAACTGGAGAGCCGAAACAGCAAGAAAATATGCGGAACTATTAAGCAAGGAACCTCCGTTCTTCCTTGACCCCGATTACACCATCGAGGACTTTGCTGCAGAGCTAGGCACAAACAGAAGCTATGCATCAAGGTTTGTCAACGAATCATTTGGCATATCATTCCCGACATTCCTGAACAAATTCAGGATTGCCTATCTTAAAAGGATACAACACGACCACAATGATACCCCGCTGTACAAATTGGCTCTTACATGCGGCTTCAGGAATGCATACACATTCAGACGGGCATTCTACAACGAGTATGGTATGACACCGAAAAGGTTCTTCAGGAAACAGGATACAGATTCATGAATACCGTATCTGCTGCAATCATAATTCCTTCCCAAAGCCCTTGGAAATAAACGGAAGTGCCATTTCCAGAGCCTCCTGCCAATACAGCCATTTGTGTCCGCCATCCCGTACACGCAACTGATATGGAATACGTTTTACACGCATAGCCCTTATAAAATCCATATTGTTGTCGAAGAGAAAATCATCGTCACCCACATCAATGAACCAGCGCACTTTTTTCAACCGGGCACATTGTTCATCGGTAGCATCCTCAATAGCCTTTATATTATTGTATTCGACAACACTCTTAATGAATGCGCTACGGCGTGCATCGGGATCACGGCTTATCCAACTGCCATCCACCATACCCATGAGTGCACTCATCGCATAGGCACTGGAAAACATCTCGCTATGACGTATTGCATAGCCTACAGTTCCGCCGCCACCCATTGAAAGGCCTGCAATGGCACGGTGCTCCTTGTCGGCAATTATCCTGTACGTACTCTCAATATGGGGAATGAATTCCTGAAAGAAGAAGTCCTCATAGCACCAGCCATCGGCATTGAAATAACCATCATATGTAGTGCCGGCATCGGGCATTACAATAATCATCTCCTGCGCCTTGCCCCGTGCGAACACGGCCGTTGCGATATCCGCGACATTTCCCCTGTCGCGCCAAGCTGTATGGGTATCGGTAAGCCCATGCAGAAGATAGAGGACAGGAAACTCCCTACCCTCCTCGTCATACCCGGCAGGCAGATATATACAGTACTTCTTTTTGCATCCGAGCAGTTCGCTCTGCATCTCAGACTCGCGGACAAGCGGATATTTCTCCTGTGCCTGCAGTTGCAGCACAGTAACTACCGCCAACAAGATTACTGTAAAAAAACGCTTCATAGCCGGTGGTTCTTCAGATTTAACAAAATATATTCACATCAATCACTCTTTTCTCAGACGGGCCACAGGAATATCCAGCTGCTCACGGTATTTGGCCACAGTACGGCGTGCCACATTGTATCCCTGCTCCGCAAGCCTCTCTTGGAGAGCCTGGTCGGTAAGCGGGTTGTTCTTGTCCTCTCCATCTATAATCTCACGTATAATGCGAAAGAGTTCATAGACCGACTGTTCTGTCCCGTCTTCCTTTACCACACCGTCACTGAAGAAATACTTGAGCGGATATATACACCATGGAGTCTGTACATATTTGCTGTTGCTGACACGTGATATTGTAGAGATATCGTATCCCACTGCATTGGCAACATCCTCAAGAATCATAGGCTTGAGAAGAGCCTCATCACCACCGCTCAGGAAGAAGTCCTTCTGCTTCTCAACAATCACACGCATGGTAGAGAGCATGGTCCTTTCGCGTTGTTGCACAGCACTGATGAATCCCTTTGCCGCATCAATCTTCTGGCGAAGAAATTGCGCTGCCGCACGCTGTTCATCATTTCCCCCGGTCATTTGAGAGTCCAGCATCTGCACATACTCGCTGCTGACACGCAAAGAGGGCACATGAGCATTGTTCAACGACACATCGACCTGCTCGTCATCGACATCGAGAATGAAGTCGGGAGTTATCTGTTGACGGCTGAAACCTACACTCTCGGCAAGCGATGCCCCGGGACGGGGATTAAGCTTTACAATTTCGGCAATAGCCTCGCGGCATTCCTCTCTTGCAATACCCAGCTTGTCGGCAACAGCATCCCAACGTTTGCCGGCAAAATCGTCGTAACAATTGTCGAGTATCAACCTCGGCAAAGAGATATCCTTGCCATTGCCATTACGCTCCAGCTGCAACAGCAGACACTCACGCAGGTCACGTGCAGCTATGCCGGCCGGCTCAAAGGACTGTATCTTATGCAATACCGACAATATCACATCCTCGTCGGCTTCAACGCCATTGTATATAAGCAGTTCATCCTCTATCTCATGAACAGGCTTACGCAGCAGCCCATCCTCGTCGAGCGAGCCAATTATATATTCACCGACTGTCTGTTCAAGAGGAGTAAGGCTATATTCGCCCAGCTGTTCCATGAGAGTCTCCCCGAAAGAGACTACATCACCGACCGGAATATCGGCACCGTACCTGGCCGAAGATGCGACCTGCAGCTCTTCATTGCCGCTATAGTCATCTTCACTGTCGGCCGACTGTGTATCGTAAAGAGAATTCTCACTCTCAATGCTTTCGGCGTCACCATCCTGCTCCACAGGCTCAAGGGCCGGGTTATCCATTACCTCGCCCTTCACACGCTCCTCCATTTCTACCGTCGTCAGCTCAAGCAGCTGAACCGCAAGCAGCTGTTGCGGCGACAGGGTCTGCGACAGAGTCTGTTCCTGTATCTGTGTCTGTGTACTCTTAGCCATTCTCCGAATCAATATTTGAAACTGCTTCCTCCAAGGAATTCCCTTACAACCGAAGTCGGAGGCAGCTCATCGTCCTGCAAAGGTACAATATAATCAAGGAACCGCAAAAGCCTTTGCGCCTCGGAATACTCCTTTCTGTTTTCGGGGACCGAACGCAACAGCGGACCGGCCTGCGCCTTGAAGACGGCAAGCTCATAGAAAAGGGATGAATTGAACATCACATCGGCATTCTCCTGATAAGGGAATATCCACTCCTCTTCGCCCTTGCGGACATCAGGCCATCGCCTTATGGTCTCCACCGCTGAATAACCGCGATATTTTGAGTCACGTATCATTCGGCGCAGCAGACGGTTGTCCGACGTGGAGATATAGTTGTGATAATCGAGTTTTATAGAGGTAAGTGCCGAAACGTAAATGCGGAACTTCTCCTTGTCGGACACCTGCGAAGTAAGCATCGGGTTCAGCGCGTGTGTTCCCTCTATCACAAGCACCATGTTCGGCGTGAGCTTGAGGGTATTCCCCTTGTACTCGCGTTCTCCCTTGACAAAATTGTAGTATGGGAGCTCCACCTCCTCGCCGGCAAGAATCCTTGTCAGCGACTCGTTGAAGTATGGCAAATCTATCGAATATATCGACTCGAAATCGTAGTCACCGTCGGCTTTACGCGGCGTGTGGGTACGGTTCACGAAATAGTCATCGAGCGATATTGCATATGGTTTCAGACCGCACGCGAGCAACTGCACGCTAAGTCGTTTGCTGAATGTGGTCTTTCCCGAAGAAGAGGGACCGGCGATAAGCACTACGCGCGCTCCGCTTGCGTGGACCATGTCGGCAATCTGGGAGAGCCTGCGTTCCTGCATCACCTCGGAGACATTGACAAGGTCGATGCCATAACCGGCACGCACGGCCTTGTTGAAATCGCCGATAGTCTCCACTCCCATCTTCTGGTGCCATTGCAGACGCTCCTCGAAGAGATCCTGCAGTTTCTCTTGCGGAACCTTGTCCTCCAGTTCACAAGGACGCTCCTTGTTTGGAACACGGAGCAGCACACCGTCAGCGAATTTCTCTATCTCGAAAAGCTTTATATACCCGGTACTGGGCACAAGACCGTTATAATAACTGTCAACATAGCCGTCGAGTTCGTAGTAGCTTGTATAAAGACGGTCATATGTCTCAAGCAGACGGACCTTGTCGGCACGCCCTATGCTGCGGAACACCTCAATGGCATCCTCGGTGTGGCACTCCACACGCTTGAAAGGTATATCACCGGCAACAATGCTCTTCATTCTTTCACGTACGGCGGCAATCTGCTCCTCGCTTATAGGCTGTTCCATACGGCAATAATAGCCTTTTGATATGGCATTCTCGAAACGGACGGTCTCGCCAGGGAACATCTCATTCATTGCCTTCATGAAGATGAACGTCAGCGAACGTACATACATACGCATACCGTCGTCAGAGGTTATGTCAATAAACTCTACATCCTTGTTGCGGTAAAGGCGCAAGGCCAAGCCCTCAGTAACATTGTTCACCTTGGCTGCAATTACGCCATGCGGCATATCGAGCGAAAGGCCATCGTATATCTCCTTGAGCGAAAGACCGCTCTCAAACTCCTTTGTAACACCGTTGTTCTTGCAATATATTCTTATCATGGCTATATATTTTGTCGGCCTGCCCCACCTCGTTGACGGAGAAAAGAGAAGGTCTCTGCAAATGCGAAGATAAGAACAAAATAGCTTTCTCAAACATTTTTCACTATTTTTAAATCAATTCGCTTTAAATTAGCAGGACATTATATTACATTTGCGGAAAGCATGATTGTAAAAGTGCTGCCTGCAGGCCACTACAACACATATTATCGGATTCCTCACAATTTAATCTGACATTTCAGTCCGCAACATGGAAAAGAAGGCACAATACATCAAGAGCATAGAGATTGATTCCTTGTGGAGCAACCGTAAGCACGTAAAATGGGAATTACGTCCCGATGTAAATATCCTTAGCGGCAGCAATGGAGAGGGAAAGAGTACAATAATAAACCGCTCCGCAAGACACCTTGACATCATACGCGAGGGACGCATCACAGCAAACCCCGAGGATGGTGTAAAAGTAAACTTCTACCCGGAGGATGCAACAAGCATACATTTCGATGTGATAAGCAGTATCGACCGTCCTCTCATGAGCAGCGAGATGATAGGAAAGATTTCAGGTGCCGACATTCGTACGGAGCTCGACTGGCAGCTCTACAACCTGCAACGCCGCTATCTGAACTATCAGGTGAACATCGGCAACCGCATCATTGCACTCCTCTCCACAAGCAACCCCGACGACCAACGCCTCGCAACTGAAATTACCAAATCCAAGAAGCAGTTCCAGGACCTTGTTGACGAGCTGTTCGCTCCTACAGCAAAGACGATTGTACGCGACAGCAACGAGATCCTTTTCAACCAATATGGCGAGACAATTCCGCCGTATATGCTGTCGTCGGGCGAGAAGCAACTGCTGGTAATACTCCTCACGGCACTTGTACAGGAGAACCGTCCGGGAGTGATGCTTATGGACGAGCCCGAGATCTCGTTGCACATAGAGTGGCAGCAAAGGCTTATAACCCTCATACGTACACTCAACCCCAACACACAGATAATACTCTGCACCCATTCACCGGCAATAATCATGGACGGCTGGATGGATGCCGTAACCGAGATTAGCGACATAACCAAGTAAAGCACCTGCCAAGTATGAAGAAACTGACCGAATATCTCAATTCGGCATTTATTAAGGCAGCCAATTCCTTACGCCCGAAAAGAGCCAGTCACCGCATCGTAGCATACGTCGAGAGCTACGATGACATCTCTTTTTGGCGTTCAGTGCTCGACGAGTTCGAAAGTGACAAGTACCATTTCGATGTTATGCTCCCGGCACATTCAAGCCTTACGAAAGGGAAGAAACAGGCAATGATGAACATTCTGGGCAAGAACTGCGGCAACAACATGATAGCCTGTATCGACAGCGACTACGACTACCTGTTGCAAGGAGCCACCAACACATCTCAGGAGATAATAGAGAACAGATACATACTGCAGACATATACCTATGCAATAGAGAACTACAGATGCTATTCCGACAGCCTCAAACAGGTGTGCGTGCAAAGCACGCTCAATGACAAGGAACTGCTCGACTTCAATGAATTCCTCAAGCTATACTCACAGATATGCTACCCTCTCTTTGTCTGGAACATACTGCTCTACCGCAAGCATGACACAAAGAGCATGAGCATGCTCAAATTCTGTGAGATAGTACGTCTCTCGTCATTCAACATACGCACACCGGCCTACTCGCTGCAACAGCTCAGCAACCGTGTTACACACAACATAAACTTGCTTGAAAAGAAGTTTCCCCACCTTATAGAAGAACAGGCAAGGCTGAAGGATGAATTCAGCAAGCTGGGTATAAAACCCGAGGAGACATACTTCTACATACAAGGGCACCACATAATGAACAATGTTGTGTTGCGGATGCTTGCACCCATATGCCGCCACTTGCGCAACAAACGCGAAGAGGAGATACAACAACTGGCCTACCACCGGCAACAATACAACAACGAGCTCGCCTCATACCGCCACAGCCAATGCGATGTAGCACTGATGCTCAGCAAAAACATACACTTCAAGGATGCACCGCCCTACCAACGTATCAGAAAGGACATTGCGCTGCTGTTGGCAGAACTTGACAGTGAAAGAAAAACCGATGCTCTGTGACGCCTACCCTACCTCTTTTTCCAGAACACTGGGGTGAAGAGCAACAGAACTGCAAAGAATTCGAGACGGCCTACAAGCATCTGGAACATGCTGAACCACTTTACGCCTACCGGCAGTGTCGCGAATGAATCCATAGGGCCGTAATCGCCGAAGCCTGGGCCAACGTTTCCGAGCGATGTTACGGAGAGACCGAAGGAATCGAGAAAATCGAGCCCGAATCCCATATTCACAAAGAGTCCGACAATAAGTACAAGTATATATATTACTGTGTATGCAAGGATTGCCGACTGCACAGGGGAGGGGACGACCTTCCCGGCCATACGCACAGGTATTACCGCATTGGGATGTACTATACGCTTGAATTCGTTGATTACCACCTTGAAAAGGATTGATATGCGCACACACTTCATGGCTCCAGATGTAGAACCGGAGCTTGCGCCAATGAACATGAGTGCACAAAGGAGCAACCACAGCAGCGGCATCCACAGAACATAATTGGAGGTTGCAAAACCGGTTGTTGTCTGTATCGATATCACCTGGAACAATGATGTCCTGAATGATGTCTCGACATCCATTTCCGTTGTAAAGAAGAGACCGAATGCTATAAACAGCGAGAATATTATAACTATTGATGAATAGGTACGGAATTCCGTATCACGGAACAGCTGTTTTGCGCGTCCCTTGAATATAAAGAGATACTGAAGCGATAGATTGATACCGGCAAGGAACATGAACAGTATGGTTACATACTCGATAAGCGGCGAGTTGAAGGCCGCAATGCTTGCTTGTTTGGTAGAGAATCCTCCGGTAGAAACAACAGACATCGAGTGGCAGACAGAGTCGAACCACCCCATTCCTGCAAAGAAGAATGCAACGACCGCCGCAATGGTAAGGCCCACATAGATGGTAAGTATCCAACGAGCCGTCACAGAAATGCGCGGATGCAGCTTTGAGCGCATGGGGCCTATCGACTCTGCGGCAAAGAGATTCACGTCGCCCATTCCGAATATCGGGAAGATAGCAACCGTAAAGAAGACAATTCCCAAACCTCCTATCCAATGTGTCATCGCACGCCAGAAAAGGAGCGAGTTGGGCAGAGATTCAATATCGTTCAGAATTGATGCACCTGTAGTAGTAAAACCCGACACCGTCTCAAAAAAAGCATCGGTAAAATCGGGGATATAGCCGCTTATTATATAAGGTAGGGAACCGAAGATAGAGAATACCACCCAACACATTGTCACTATAATATATCCGTCCTTACGGGATATGTTACGCTCTGCACCGCGGCAAATATATGCAAGCAATGTACCGGCACCCAGCATCGATGCAATTGATATTACAAGCGACGAGAGTATGGCCTCATCGTAATACAAGGCCACAGCTACACTGCCCAAAAGGAATATTGCCTCAACAAAAAGCAATAGACCCACTATGCGGAATATGAGTTTCGGGTGGAACATTATCTGAAATATTTCTCAAGTTTCCTGAGCACATGCTCACGACAGAAGATAACGACATGGTCTCCCGGCTGTATCACTGTATTACCGGTCACGTGCATACCTTCACTATTGCGTATGAGACCACCGATATTCGCGCCGTCGGGCAAGCCAAGATTCTTTACCGGCTTCTTGGTTATCAGACTACCCTCCTTCACCGGGAATTCGGCAACCACAGCCTGTATGAAAGTAAGACACTTGACACTGAGTACATCGGTATTGAGCATCATCTGGAATATCGCACTTGCAGCCAGTTTTTTCTTGTTTATGACGGAACCGATATCCATACTCTCAGCCATAGAGATATAGTCGATATTTTCAATTTCGGAAACGGCACGGAAGACCCCTTCACGCTTGGCAGCCAGGCTTGCAAGTATGTTTGTCTCGGAATTGTCGCCAAGAGCTATGAACGCATCGGTATGGTCAATGCCTTCGCTACGCAGCAGTTCCGGGTCGCGGGCATCGCCATTGATGACAAGCACATGGTCATCAACAAGCTCAAGCAATTTGTTGCAACGGTTCAGATCCTCCTCGATAATCTTCACGTTTATGTCACTGGGGATTAGTTTTGTGGTACGCACAGCTATACGGCTACCGCCCATGATGATGATGCTCTTGACTTCGGAGAACCTGTCCTTGCCACAGATATTGCGCATGTAAGGTATATTCTCCTTTGTGGTCATGAAACATACGATATCACTGGGCCTGACAACATCGTTACCACGCGGTATTATGGTCTCGTCACCACGCTGTATTGCCACGACATGATAAGGGATATCACCGGCCAAATCCTTCAACGGTATGTTTATTATAAGGGCATTTTCCCTTATCTTGACTCCAATCATCACAAGAGCACCTTCACCGAACTCAAGCATCTGGCGCATCCATATATACTTCATTCCGGTCGCAATCTCTTCTGCTGCAAGTTGCTCGGGATAAATCATGGAATCTACGCCCAAAGAAGCATAGAATTCTTTATGCTTGGGTATCAGATATTCATAGTTATCGATACGGGCAATAGTCTTTCTCGCGCCAAGATAATGAGCGAGTATGCAGGCATTTATATTACGGCTCTCATCGGGAGTTACAGCAACAAAAAGGTCCGCATCACCGGTTCCGGCACTCTTCAGATCCGACAATTTTGTAGGATTGCCGACTATTGTCTGCAAGTCGAACGAGGATTCCATCTTGGCAAGTTTCTCCTCGCTCTCATCAAGCAGAACCACATTCTCGTTCTCGACAGCAAGCATCTTGGCTAAATGGGTCCCGACTGCTCCGGCACCTACAATAACTACTCTCATAACGATGTATCTTTGTATTTCAAGATTGTCTGCAGCACGCTCTCAGCATCCATTCTGCATATACGGTACAGTTCTTCAGGGGTTCCATGTTCAACGAATTCATCGGGAATACCCATAACCTCCACATGCGGTGCATATCCGTTTTCAGCCATGAACTCTAGCACAGCACTTCCAAGGCCGCCCTTTACGGTACCATCCTCAAGAGTAACGACATACTTGAAGTTCTCCCCCACCTCGCGGAGTATTTTCTCGTCTATTGGCTTGAGGAAACGCATATCGTAGTGCGCGACACTGACACCCTGCTTATCGGCTTCGGCAATCACCTGTTCCATTTTCTTCCCGATGGGACCTATTGTAAGGAATGCGACATCCTTGCCTTGCTTCATACGGCGACCCGTGCCCACTTCCACCGTTTCCAACGGACAACGCCAATCTATGATAGAACCCTTGCCACGTGGATATCGTATCACGAACACACCGTTGCCCGGTTGCACGGCTGTAAACATGAGCCTGCGCAATTCATGTTCGTCATAAGGCGACGATATTGTAATGTTGGGGATAGGCCGCAGATATGCAAGGTCAAATGCACCGTGATGTGTAGGACCGTCCTCGCCCACGATACCGGCCCTGTCAAGACAGAGCACGAAATCGAGACGTTGCAGTGCAACATCGTGTATCAGATTGTCATAACCGCGCTGCATAAACGATGAGTATATATTGCAGAACGGCAAAGAACCGCCCTTTGCAAGGCCTGCCGAGAATGTCACCGCATGCCCCTCTGCTATGCCGACATCGAAGAAACGGTCGGGATATGCCTCTCCAAGCTTGTTCATGGAACAGCCGGTAGGCATTGCAGGCGTAATTCCCACAATCCTTTCATTTTCCTTGGCCAGTTCGACAAGTGTCTCACCGAACACATCCTGGAATCGTGGTGAACCGCCCTCTGCCACTATACGTTCACCTGTCTCAACATCGAAGAGTCCCGGCTGATGCCAAACGGTTGCATTCTTTTCGGCAGGTTCCCAGCCTTTGCCCTTCTTGGTGTGCACATGAAGCATACGAGGTCCTTTCATATCCTTGATACTGCGCAACATACGCACAAGTTCAAGAACATCGTGGCCGTTAATCGGGCCAAAGTAACGGGCACTCATACCCTCAAAGAAGTTGTGATGGCGGAAAATCATGGCCTTCAGTCCGTTGTTAAAACGTATAACGGCATTGGCCCTGCGTTCGTTCAGGATACCCACCTTCTTCAACCCCTTTGCAATTCCGTAACGTATCTTGTTATATACTTTCGACGAGTGCATTGAGACCAGGACCTGGTTCATACCGCCCACACTCTTGTCGATGGACATATTGTTGTCGTTGAGTATTATGAGCAGATTGTTCTTGGTATTGGATAAGTTATTGAGTCCCTCATATGCGAGACCGCCGCTCATAGAACCGTCACCTATCACAGCAACTACATGTTTCTCCTTCCCCGCGAGCTTTGCCGCCACAGAAAGGCCTAGAGCCGCAGAAATGGAATTCGAGGCATGACCGGCAATAAATGAGTCATACTCGCTCTCCTCGGGAGCAGGAAAAGGCTTTATTCCGCCCAGTTTACGATTGGTGTGGAAACGGTCGCGTCGGCCGGTAAGTATCTTATGGCCATAAGCCTGGTGACCTACATCCCATACTATATCATCGTCGGGTGTAGAATAGACATAATGCAGTGCAACGGTAAGCTCAACAGAACCGAGACTCGATGCAAAGTGTCCGGGATTGTTAGCCAAAGAATCAATGATAAAGCCTCTCAGTTCCTTGCACAACTGGGGCAATTCCTTCTCCTTGAGTTGCCTGAGATCGGCAGGAGAATCTATTTTTTCAAGCAAAGGATATTTACTCTTTTCTTCCATTTTAAGCTATAACGAAAAAATCATAAAAGCTATACTATGCGAAAATACACATTTTTGCCGATTAAAAGAAAAAAAAACGGCAAAAAGCACACTTTTTATGCCACATATAGTCCATACATATGTGCACAAAAGAGTTTTTCCCAAAAATTAGCGACAAAGATACTCATTTCTTGATGAAGTTGACTATTTTTGTAGATAATTTCATCGACACGACATGCAGCTTACAACTCCGGTAAAGATTGACAACAACGGAATATCGATATCCCACAAGAGCCGTATATTGCTTATAGGCTCATGCTTTGCCGTAAATATCGGCAACAGGCTACTGGAGAGAGCTTTTGACGTAGAGATGAATCCTTTTGGTGTACTGTACAATCCTATGTCGATAGCCACGGCACTCGACAGGATTGCTGACGGCATGCCATTCACAGGCAACTCACCCGAGATATTCGAGTACAACGGGATGTGGCACAGCATCATGCATCACAGCGACTTTTCACACCCACGCAAGGAAGTGGCCATAGAAAAGATGAACGACAGCCTCAGGAAAGCATACGAAAAGAGTTGCAGCTACGATATCGTGTTCATAACTTTAGGCACTGCATACGCTTACATACTCAAACAGAGCAACAGCATTGCCGGCAACTGTCACAAGCTCCCCGGCAACGAGTTCGACAGACGATTGCTGAGCATAGAGGAGATTGCCGGCACGTTAGAGAAAACCCTTGAACGTTACCTGACAGCAAATCCCAAGACCATATTCATCTTCACCGTAAGCCCCATACGCCATTTGCGCGACGGTGCACATGACAACCAGAAAAGCAAGGCTACACTTCTGCTTGCCGTTGACAAGCTCATGGAAAGCCACCCTGGCAACACCTCATATTTCCCGGCCTACGAGATAATGCTCGACGAGCTGCGCGACTACCGCTTCTATGCCGATGACATGACACACCCCTCGGCCAAAGCCATAGAGTATATATGGGAAGCATTCTCGGGCTGCTACTTCAGTAAGGAGACATACGGCATAAACAGCCGTATGGAAGAGATTTCCCGTGGACTCGGGCACCGGCCGTTCAACGCAGAGTCGGAGACATACAGGCAGTTCCTGCATGGGTTGATGCAAAAGATTGAAGAATTAAAGAAGGAGCATCCATATCTAAATTTAGAAAAAGAAACGACACAATGCACTACACTATTGAACAGATAGCAGACATACTTCGCAGCAAGAGCCCCATTGCCGTACCGGAAAGAAAGATTACACGACTGCTCACCGACAGCCGTTCACTCAGTTTTCCCGAAGAGACGATATTCTTTGCCATAAAGACCAAATATGGCGATGGGCACAAGTATATTGGCGATCTCTACCGCAGGGGGGTAAAGGATTTCGTAGTAAACACCACTGCAGGGTACGAGAACCTGAGCGATGCGAACTTTATTGTTGTTGATAACAGCCAGGATGCTCTGCAGACACTTGCAGCATATCATCGTTCAAGATTCGACATCCCCATTATCGGAATAACAGGCAGCGACGGCAAGACTATAGTAAAGGAATGGCTCTATCAGCTTACTGCAGGAAGCTACATGGTAACAAGGTCGCCCCGAAGCTACAACTCACAGATAGGTGTCCCCCTGTCGGTATGGATGTTGCGCGAAGAGAGCACGTTGGGCATATTCGAAGCCGGAATATCGCAGACTCAGGAGATGGACAGGCTACAACAGATCATAAGACCTACAATCGGGATTCTAACCAACATAAGCAGTGCACATCAGGAAAACTTCAGTACCATGCAGGAAAAATGTATGGAAAAACTATCACTTTTCTCTAAGTGCGACATAATCATATACAATGCCGATGACCAGCTCCTGAGCAGATGCATAACACGTTCACTGCTTCCATCACGCGAGATTGCATGGTCCAAGATCGACCCGGAACGCCCATTATACATCAAATCCATTGAAAAGGATGAGAGCGGTGCCACAATAAGATACAATTACCTCACGATGGAGAACAGCTATCGTATCCCGTTCTCCGATGATGCGTCGATAGAGGATTCCATAAGTTGCCTTGCCGCGGCACTTTATCTTATGATACCGCCCGAGACCATTGCCGAGCGTATGGCACAACTGGAGCCTGTAGCTATGCGCCTCGAAGTAAAGGAGGGCAAGAACCGCTGCATGATAATAAACGACAGTTACAACTCCGACACGGCATCGCTCGGCATCGCGCTCGACTTCATGGAGAGAAGATGCAGTACCATGCCGCATCTCAAACGCACTCTCATTCTTGCCGACATAAAGCAGACCGGCGAGAGTGCCCATTCACTCTACCGTACCGTACTTAAGCATCTTGAAGAGAGAAAGATCGAGAAGTTCATAGGCATAGGCAAGGATATCAGTTCGCAAGCAGCAAAGTTCAAGGATACAGATATTGAGTGCCACTTTTTTGACAACACGGAATCATTCCTCACATCGGACACAATTAAGAGCATACAGGACGAATATATACTTATCAAAGGCTCCCGCTCATTCCATTTCGAGGACCTGACAGAAGCCCTCGAAAAGAAGGTACACCAGACAATACTCGAGGTCAACCTTACGGCATTACGGGAGAATCTTAACCGGTACCGCAGGAATCTCTCGGCCGAGACCAAATGCGTATGCATGGTAAAGGCATCGGCATACGGGGCCGGAGCCGTAGAGGTAGGACGCACCCTACAGGACTGCAACATCGACTATCTCGCCGTTGCGGTTGCCGACGAAGGAGCAGAACTAAGGAAAGAGGGTATAAACACCGGCATAATAGTAATGAATCCGGAACCGAGTTCCTACCATATGCTGTTCGAGAACAAGCTGGAGCCGGAGGTCTATAGCTTCGGCATGCTCAAGTCGCTCATCCAGGCCGCCGGACACGAGGGCATAACTGACTACCCGATACATATAAAGATAGATACCGGAATGCACAGGCTCGGATTTCTTCCCGACGAGATACCTGCACTTGTAGAAATCCTCAAACAACAGGCAGCTCTTACTCCCCGCTCGGTATTCTCCCATTTTGCAGGCAGCGATTCAGCAATTTTCGATAGCTTCTCAAAAATACAGATAGAACGTTTTAACCAAGCTGCAACAGCACTGCAGGAAGGGTTCAGCCACAAGATACTGCGACACATATGCAACAGTGCGGGCGCCGAGCGTTTCACCGATGTACAGTACGACATGGTGCGTTTGGGAATAGGGCTTTACGGCATTTCGCCGATATGCGATGATGCCACACTTCACCCCATCTCCACATTGAAGACAATAATACTGCAGATACACGATGTCCCGAGTGATGAGACTGTAGGATATAGCCGCAAGGGAACACTCACAAGAGACTCACGCATTGCAGCACTGCCCATAGGATATGCCGACGGACTAAACCGCAGGCTGGGAAACGGCAAGGGCTATTGTATCGTTAATGGCAAAAAGGCACCGTACGTAGGCAACATCTGCATGGATGTGTGCATGATTGACGTGACCGGTATCGACTGCAAAGAGGGCGACGTAGTGGAGATATTCGGGCCCAAACTGCCGGCAACAAAAGTTGCCGAGTGGCTGGAGACAATACCGTACGAAGTGCTCACATCTGTCTCAACAAGAATCAAGAGAGTTTATTACAGCGATTAGGATATCAAAGACGTTGTGTCAAATGAGATTCTTGATGAATATATAGAATATTATCAAAGGTGTCACATAGCGCAACATGAATATGAAAACCTTGTAAAGATATCTGTTGGCTGTTCCTTCATTGGTCAGTTCATCCTTCATGAAACTCTTTTTCATGTACCACACGACAAAAATACATGTGAACATGCCGCCGAGCGGCATAAGGATATTCGCTGTCACAAAATCAAACACATTGGAATAATCGACACCGAAGAGTTTGCTGAACGTGAGTACGCTTAGCAGAATCGAGACCACTGTTGTAACAAATGCAGCACTCTTGCGTGACAGTTTGAACTCCTCTGAGAAATATGCTGTAAGAACCTCATGAAAGGATATTGTGGATGTCAAGGCTGCAAGAATCACAAGCAAGAAGAATATCGAAGACCACAAAGCCGCCAACGGCATTCCTTTGAATATCTCCGGTAGGGTTATAAACACCAGGGAAGAACCTTCTGTCGGCTCCAGACCCGCACTGAAAACAGCCGGGAATATTATAAGGCCGGCAAGTACCGACACAAGAATCGTCAACAAGGATACATTGAACGATGTCGATATCATATTGTTGTTCTTCTTGAAGTACGAAGAATAGGTAACCATACAGCCCATACCTACCGACAGGGAGAAGAATGCCTGTCCCATGGCCATCATTATCGTATCAGGCGAGAATGCCTTCTCAAAGTCGCACGACAGGAAGAACTCATAACCTTTAGCAGCACCGGGCATAAATGCCACACGTACAGCCATTACTATAAGTATTATAAAGAGCAGAGGCATCATGATTTTCGAAGCACGTTCTATACCCTTCTCCACCCCGAATGAGACAATGAGATGTGTCATAAGTATAAATATCACACAATAGATTATCGGACGCCAGGAACCCTCAAATTCACTGAACTGGGATGTAAAGGATGCTGCATCGCTATACAGGCTACCCGTAACCGAGTTTACAAAATATTCCAACGACCAGCCTGCTATAAGGTAGTAATATCCCGATATGAGCAACGCGCCCAACACTCCGCTATAGCCTAACCAGCTCCAACGTTTCGACAAAGCACGGAATGCACCTACAGCATTCTTCTTGGTATGCCGGCCTACGGCAAACTCTGCAAGCATCGCCGGAATGCCTACAACCAGGACACTCAACAGAAACACAAGCAGGAAGGCTGCTCCTCCATTCTCACCGGCAATGTAGGGAAAACGCCACAAGGCACCCAACCCGATGGCACTGCCTGCAGCTACCAATATCACACTTAATTTGCCCCCGAACGAGGCCCTCGGCTGTTCACTCATTGTAATCAGGAATTAAGTTGCGAAAATAATAAAAAAAAGAAAACGGACAGCATATTTGCCATCCGTTTCGCTTTTTTAACTCATGAACGGTTATACCAAGTGTGCAATATGCTGTTCCCTATCACCGTAAAGCAGATCAATCAGAGGAATTTCTATCATAGTGTAACAGCCGGGCTGCTGACGCATTGTAGCACGCGCGCAGCACACCAGTACCTGTGCGGTAAGCGCAGGATTATTTATCTTCATGTTGAACTCGAACAACTGGTTTTGTGTTGTACCCGAAACACCCTTGCGCGTGAGGTTCACCCCATGTCCCATATCAAGAAGATTATCGACACATGGTACCTGCTGTACATGCGTCTCGTCATTCACAAAGTACGGGTCGGCCTTTATGGCTGCAGATACCTGATTGAAATCGTAGCCCTCTTCAAGCTCGATATACACCATACGGCGATGTATTCCTGTTCCTACAGGTATTGTCATGGAAAGGGCGGCTTTCACACCCTCGACAGCCTTGACTGCTACAGTATGTCCCATACTCATTCCCGGGCCGAAGTTGGTATATGTAATTCCCTTTGGAGCGATAGCCTCGAGCAATGTGCGAACGACTGAGTCGCTGCCCGGGTCCCAACCTGCCGATATTATAGAAACGGCATTCCCGGCCTCGGCACTCTCGGCGAGTGAACGGCGAAGGTCGAGTATCTTCGAATGGATGTCAAAACTGTCAACAGTGTTTATTCCGAGTGCCAGAATATCCTTGGCATAACGTTCAACACTGCGTGTGGGAGTTGAAAGAATTGCCACATCCACATCGCCCAGTTCACGTATATCCTTCACCACATTGTACCCTTCGAGTTCTGCGGGAAGGTTTTCTGCACCTGAGCGGCGTACAATACCTGCCACTTCAAAGTCGGGGGCAGCATTGAGTGCCTGCAAAGTATATTTTCCTATGTTGCCATAACCGACTATGGCTGCTCTAATCTTTTTCATAACTTTATATTTTTTGTATTTGCGAAGATAAAACAAAATATCATACACCGTTACAGCAAGGTAATATTTTTAAAAATTATTTAGACACATCTTAAATACCTTATATAAAAAATGCAGCGGGCGATGCCCGCTGCACTGGATTATTCCTTATCACTATGTGGACGACGCTCGCGACGTGGACGACGCTCACGCTCCTCATAGCCCTCGGGTTTCTCAAGGAGAGCCCTGCGTGAGAGCTTGAACTTGCCGGTCTTCGGGTCTATCTCAACAAGCTTTATCTGCAGCTTGTCGCCCTCGTTTATACCGGTCTCTTCCATTGTCTCGAAACGTTTCCAGTCAATCTCAGAGATGTGGAGCAAACCATCCTTGCCAGGCATGAACTCAACGAATGCACCGTATGGCATTACACTGCGTACGGTACCCTCATAAACCTCACCGGCCTCGGGTATTGCCACAATAGCCTTAATCTTGGCAATGGCATCATTGATAGCCTTGCCGTTGTTAGCAGCAATTTCGATTATACCCTCGCCTTCAACCTCCTCGATAGAGATTGTAGCACCGGTCTCTTCCTGCATACCCTGGATAATCTTTCCGCCGGGGCCTATTACAGCACCGATGAACTCCTTAGGAATACGCATTGTTTCGATGCGTGGAGCGTGCGGCTTGAGTTCTGCACGTGGCTCAGCAATGCACTCGGTTATCTTGCTGAGGATGTGCATACGGCCGTCGCGTGCCTGGTTCAAAGCCTTCTCAAGGATTTCGTATGAGAGGCCATCGACCTTGATATCCATCTGTGTAACAGTAATACCGTCAACAGTACCGGTCACCTTGAAGTCCATATCGCCCAAGTGGTCCTCATCAC
>JAFXHQ010000018.1 GCA_017536325.1 Bacteroidaceae bacterium | reverse complement strand
TGCGCCCTCTTTCACTTCTCTCTTCAGTTGAGTTGAGTCGCCGGGGACGGCTTCTCTGTTATCTCTTCCGATGCCTTGCCGGTCGCTACCGGGGATACCGTTGCCGCGGGTCGCTCCGGCAGGGCTGTTGTTCTTCTTCTTGAAGATGAACAGCTCCTTAAGGCTGTTGAGTTTGCGTTTATATATGTAACCGACACCTGTCTCGGTTATCTCTCCTTCGAGTATAGACTTGTAGTTCTTGTCGTAGAAGACTCTGACATAGCGGTTGCTGTTGTTGCTTATCTTCCACTCGAGCGAGACGTTGTTTATGAAGCTGTCGTTATTGCCTGCGTGCTCGCCGCTGTTCACTTCGCCGCCGATTACAATTGTGAGCCTGTCGTTCCAGAAACGTTTGCTGAAACTGAATGAGTAATTCTTGTATGTGTCTCCTGTCTCGGCATTCTGGGCATCGTTTATGCCTACATTGACACTGACGCTCTTCATGGCACTGCCTGCAAGGTTGTTTATTTTGGCGTCGAGGAATGAACTGATGGCATTGGATACCGTCATTCCCTTGCTGCTGCCCATGTAAGCTCCCGTTATAAGCATAGTGACTGCATATTTGTTCATAGTTTCGGGATCGAGCTGGTTGAGCTGGTCTTGAACAATGGCATTTTCGGGTGCCGACATGGTAAAGCCCAATCCCATGTTGCTTAGCGTGCGGTCGAGCTTGACACCTACATCGAATGCTACAGGAATCATGCTGTTGTCCTCGAATGTTACAGACGAGGTGACTCTTTCCAGTGCAGTGATGTCAACCTCGGGATCTGCAATGTCGCCGGTCCATGTTATTTTGCTTCCGTCACTTATGTTGAATGTCTTGAGCGGTATCACCGGCAGGGCATACTTGAGCTGTCCGTCCTTCATGGTGTATGTTCCTGTTACGTTCATTCCTGCCTCTTGGCTCGATGTCAGGTGTAGCGTGCCACCGCCTTGAAGCATTATGTAGCTGCTGCGGTTTTCGTCGAAGTCGGCATTTATGCGCGCGCTCTCGTCAATATTGAGAATGAGGCTCAGTTTTGTGTTTCCAAGGCTCAACTCCTCGATGTTGAGTGTATCGGCCTGTATGGTGTCCTGGAAATTGACGAATTCAACAAGACCGTCGAGCTCTTTGTCCGATTCTATCGGGGCATCGAGCATAACATATGTGATGTTGCTTTTACCCAATATTCCTACAGTTCCGAAGATGTTGGGGCTATTGAGTGTGCCTCGTATGAAGGATCTTATGTCGATGAACAGTTTGCCGTACATCAAGGCATCACGCTTGCGTGGTGAATTTATCAGTTCATAATCTTCGGCATTCAGACGCAGGTTTATTGTCGGGTCTGTAAGGTTGCTCAGGTCTATTGTTCCATTTATCTTGAACGGATTCTTTGCCTTGTCGTATATGTTGAACTTGTTGAACCTGGCTTTGTTGTCGGTTATCTGTATTGCCTCCTCCTCAAGCGCGAATGATGTGTTGATGGTCTCTACATCCACATTCACGGCATTGAACTGCAGCTCTCCGTTGGTGTTGAGCTTGGTGAACGGACCCTTTGCCGCAAGGTCGCAATTGATGAATCCGTCAATCTCCAGCCCTGACCCATTGAGGAATGCATTGGCTATGGACAATGGGAATCGTGTCATGGTGATTGTACCGTCGAGTCCCTGGTTTTCACTGTTGTCGTTGTAGTCTCCGTTCAGGTGTATGATGTCATCACCCTCGTGCCTTGCCAACAGGTCAATGTAGTGGGTGTTGTCGTTTCTTGGGATGTATATGGCCTCGAAAATCTCATTTCCTATGTATGTTCCTTCATACGAGAGGCTATCGGTCATGGCATCGCAACTGATGAGCATACCGTCGTCGTTCTGCCTGTAATGGAGGTCGAGGTTGAGATTTCCTGCAATGTCCGGTGCGTAGGGAACAAGGGTGGTCACATCCTTGAGGTCAACATTGAACAGCTCCAGGTTGGCATTGTACTTCGATGTCGGGTCGGGATTGGTGTATAGGTGCATTCCGGCACCTTTGAGGTTGCTGAGCATGACATTGGCATCTATGGACATTCCCTGGCCTATGTTGACGTGGTTCTCCTCGTCGAATTCGAAGGTCTCTCCCATGAGTATGGCCTTGGGCTTGAATCTTATGTTAAGTCCTTTTGGCATTAGATGGGTAAGCATTCCCATCTTTATGCCTATGCTGTCCTTGTTGTCCCTGAAGACAAAATCTGTGGAGAGGGAATCGTTGAAGATGTTGCCGTAAAGAGCGGCGCTGAATGTCTCTTTTACCTGCTCCGGGTTGAGCGATGTGCTTCTTACAGCAGCCAGATACCGCAGCTTGTTATTCTCCTGTCTTGTGAAGAAACGTATGGTGTCGAGGTTTGTCTCTCCGCTCTTGAAACCGTATATACCGCTGTTCATGTTGAATCCCTTGATTGTGTCAAGGGTAATGTCGAATGCAATACGGTCTGTGTTGAGCCCGTTAATGGCCAACAAGTTGTGCAGCATGTTCTTCTGTCCGCACTCGAACTTCAGCGATAACTTTGGCATCTCCTTTTCGTAGTCGTGCAGGTAATACTTCATCCTGCTGCTTTCGAAGGCTTGTGCATACATGTTGCCAACCTTCTCAAGGGATTCGAAGAATGTCTCATATCCGCTTGCAAGGGTACCGTTTATTCTGAGGTCGCCGTTCTTGGCATTTATGTATGACGTGTCGGGCGTGGTGGCAAGATCGAGCGAGAGAGTTGCCGGTGTGTAGGTCCTTTCCGCAGTGATAATCTTGATCTCCTCTCCGTTGAATACCAAAGAATGGCTTTCGGCAAAGTCTGTCGTGGCCTTTATGTCGAGTTTCATTGATGTGGCAACTTCACCCTCCATAAGACCCAATTCCTTGAAGTTTATATCCCTGATGTCTATTGCTGTGTTGTTTAGCAACTCTTCTCCGCCAAGTTCGGTACCGGCCTTGAGTAGTAATTTGAGGTTGGGGTCGTCGGCTTCGACGGTGATGTCGGAATGCCCGTTCGACTGCAGAGCTGTTATTCCGATGGCCTTTAGCCTGTAGTCGGCATAGTGAATGGAGTCGATGGACAATTCAGCATTGTATGCGGTATATTTGTCGAACAGGTCAGTGCCTTCACCATTCGCCTTCAACTGCATGGTGAGGTTATAGAGCGGTATGTCGGGGATGAATCGGGTGAGGTCGAGTCCGGTTATTGCCATATCGGCACTATAGGTGTCATTACTCAGGTCGTAAATCACATCGGCTTTTATGTCGCTTTTGCCGCCCTTTATCTCTATGTTTGCATTGGCTTCGCCGGATACATATTTTACATTGCCGTCAATAGTTACCCAACTGTTCCCGTCACCGGCATATCCCATTAGCTCCCTGACATCGCCTGTGTGGCATTCGATATCCAGATTGGCTGTGAGCCTCTCGCCCTTGTCGAGGTTCTTTGCATATCCTTTGCCCTGGAAAGTGGTTATGCCCGGAACATCGGCATACAGGTTCTTAATCTCCAGCCGGTCGAGGTTGCCGCTGACATCCGCTTTGGCATTGAACATGTTTTCACCGAACATTGTAAGGGATGCGTAATCCTTTTCTGCGAGGATGCGGCGCAGGTCGGGCTTCATAAGCCCCATGGACAAAGTGGCGGATAGAGTGCCGATGCCGTCTTCCGAAATCGCGCTCCATGGCAAATAGGTAGTACACTTGATGTATGAACCGTTTCTGCTCCTGAGTGAGAAATCCTTCAGATCAATACCGTCGGGTGTGCTGGTTATGGCTGCCGATGTGTTGGTGACCGTTATTCCGCCGGGCTGTGTGAAAGCGAACTGCTGTAGCCTTATGCTTGTAACAGAGTCGTTCATGGCAAAATCCTTGGCATCGATGTCGATATGTTTTATATCGATATGGCTCAACGGGTCATCGGCAATGCTTGCCGTTCCTTGGTTGATGCCGATGCCGGTATTGTTTACGGAGAGTGCCTCCACATTATAGCTCTTCTTGCCAAGGTCAAAGTTTCCTTTCTCTATGTTTATCTTTCCTATGTTGCCATTTGCTTCAAGTGTGTCGCCAGGCATGGCAAGGCTTATGTTGCAGTTCTCGATGTTTGCTTTCTTTAGGTTCACAATCCAGTTAATAGGTTCGCTAGGCTCCTCTTCCTCCTCTATTATGGTATCTTTGAGCAGAATGTTGAGGTCGGTGCTGTGGAGATGCAACTGCCTTACGTTGGCAATCTCTTTTTCAAGGTCGATGTTGCGTGCGACAACCCTGAAGAAGCCTATCTTGCCGTCAACGGTCATGTCGGGCAGCAGTTCCCTTGTGTCGATGTCTATATCCTCAAGCTGTACATAATTTACCTCTACCTCTCCCGAAAGCAGGGGCAGCAATGATATGTTCACATCGGCGCGCCCGGCATCTATGAATACCGTATCGTTACGCGATGCCACAAGGTCGGTAATCTTCAGCTTTAACGGAAAGGCCAGACGGAAAGAGCCGATGCTTATGTCGAATCCGCTCTCCTCCTCCAATGTCTCGCACACCTCATCCACCACTAACCGCTGGATTGGTGGTATATAAAGGAGTATGACAAGCAACCATATCAGGATGAACGGTATGCTTATTATGGTGAGTATCCTTTTCAGTATTTTGCGGGTCCTACTTCTCTTTGCCATAAAGTTCAATGAGTTTCTTGATGGGCTTCTTTATATAGCTGAACCTTATTGCTTCGCTATGCTCCAATACGGTGTTGCCGTTGGTGCTGTACTTCAAGGGCATTTCGCCTTCAATGGCAAAATGGCAATCGTTAAGGGTGCATGTTCCGGGTGTGAAGGCGATGTCTGTCAGTCCCAGTGTCTCAATGGTGTGGAAGATGGTGTCAACAGGGAGTTTCTGTTCAATGTGCAGGTCGCAACATGCTATCTCCATACTTTTCATTGCTATAAGCTCCTTTTCAAAGTCAATCTCGTCACTATTAAGCCTGGCATATCCTATGGTGCCGTCAACATCGGCACTCCTGAACATCCCCGAAGTATTGATGTATGCATTTTCCAGCAATATGCTGTTCAAGTCGGCTTTGCCGGTGAGAAGAGAGAACAACGGCAAGTCGGCACTCGCCTTCTTTCCGCTTGCAATGACCTTTTCATCCTTTGTGAGGGTAAAGCCGGTGAGTTCAATCTTGCATGGGAACGAGTATCTTATGTTGCGTGCATGGAACTCCAGCCCGCTTTCATCACCGAGGGATTCGTTTATCTTGGTGATTATGAAGTCTTGTACAGGGGGGATGTTCATGAATATGGAAAAAGCCCATATGAGCATCACCGGAGTGACTGCCATATATACTATCGCTTTTGCCGCTTTTTTGCCCATTCTCATCCGTTTATTAATTTATTAATAAATTAGGTGCAAAAATAACCAAAAAAAACAGTCCTGCAGTCATTTTCTGCAATTACTTTCACAACACCGCAATTTTGGCCTCTTTAATGTACATTTTCATATATAAAACACAATATGCAGCGTCTATTCCCGTAGCATGAAAAGTTTTTTTCAAAAAAAGCTTCTTCTCGCTTGAATGACGTTCCAATTATGTCTAAATTTGTATCGGATGGCAATAAATATGCCATGATGACAGTATGAGGAAATTTTTTGGAATTCTTGGGAATTTATGTTGTAGCGGCTGTTCAGCCGCAGTGGCTGTATTGCTCCTGTCGGTAGCCTGCGACGGTGGCGGTTCCGATAAAAAGAGTGAGCAACCGGTCGAGGAGGCTGCGGAAACCATCAAGGAGTTGAATACGGACAGCCCCGATAGCGACCAGTACGTATCGATATCAACGAATATGGGCGATATTGTAGTCAAACTTTATCGTGAGACACCGTTGCATAGAAAGAACTTTGTCAATCTTGTGATGAACGGCTACTATGACGGACAGATTTTCTATCGTGTGAAGCCCGGTTCGCTTATACAGACCGGTGACGGCTTCTCCAGAAGTAATCCAAGCGATCCTTCTGTGGGTACACATGACGAACTGCAGAGCGTACCGGAGGAGATTGAGCCGGGAGAACGTTACCACAAGCGCGGTGCATTGGCGGCTGCAAGCGTGAACCAGGGGCAGTACTCTTCGGGTTCGCATTTCTATATTATCGCCGGCGGCGGAG
Organism: Bacteroidaceae bacterium; assembly: GCA_017536325.1. Lineage (GTDB taxonomy): Bacteria > Bacteroidota > Bacteroidia > Bacteroidales > Bacteroidaceae > HGM04593. The sequence continues at coordinate 1,602 of JAFXHQ010000018.1, read as the reverse complement.
TCAATGACAGCAAACTGGACGAGAGCGAGCGTTTTATCTATAAGGAGATGATTGAGCGCAGATACATTGAATTGCAGCTTGAGAACAATGATGAGATACGTCGTTTGAACGATGCCGGCAAGAAGGATGAACTCGGCAAGTTTGCGGGCAAGCTCAAAGCTCAGGCTAAGAAGGAGCTCAAGGATAAGGAATTCAAATACACCAAGGCGCAGCGCGCTCTTTACAAGAAGGAGGGTGGAGCACCGCAGTTCGACCCCTATTATACAGTCTTCGGCGAGGTTGTCGAAGGGATGGAGGTTGTGGATGCTATCTCAAGGGTGAATGCCAACCCCAACGGTTTGCCTTACAGCCACGTGGTAATAAACAAAATGACAATTCTTGATGAGTATGCCGAATAGAGGTGTGCTTTCGAATGGTTTGCGCATAGTCCACATTCCGGTTGAGGATTCGCAGATGGTATATGTGAACCTGCTCTACGGTGCAGGTGCACGCAACGAGGAGTATGACTGTACCGGTATAGCTCATTTGCTTGAACATCTTATGTTCGAGGGTACTGAGGCTGTGCCATCGTTTGATGAGCCTCTGGAGCGTGCAGGCGGCGAGAACAACGCATATACGAACAACGACATAACCAATTACTACATATCTCTGCCTAAGGAGAATGCTGAACTGGCTTTCTGGATGGAAAGTGACCGTATGTGTAACATTAAGTTCGGTAAGGAGAAGGTCAATATACAGCGTCAGGTGGTTATAGAGGAGTTTAAGCAAACGACACTTAATCGCCCGTATGGTGATGTGAGCATGATTCTGCGTTCGATGGCATATAAGAAACATCCTTACCGCTGGTCAACGATAGGGCGTAAGTTCTCGCATATTGCCGATGTCCCATGCTCTGTGCTGCGTAGCTTCTATAAACGGTATTATGCTCCCGACAATGCTGTTCTGTCCGTGGTAGGCAACATCTCTTTTGAGCAGGTGCTTGAGTGGAGCAACAAATGGTTCGGCTGCATACCGGCTAAGGGATTTGTCTCTCCCGAACTGCCCGAAGAGCCTAAGCAGGTGCGTCAACGCCGTAAGGTGGTATATCGTAATGTGCCGGAGAATGCTCTGTATATGGGATTTCATATGGGTGGTCGTCTGTCGCCCGATTATTATCCATGTGATGTCATATCTGATGTGCTTTCCAATGGATATTCGGGCCGATTGTTGTTGAGGCTTGTCAAGGAGAAGAAACTTTTCTCCAGGATAGATGCTTTTATTTCGGGTAGCGAAGACCCAGGTATGTTCTGGATATATTCACGCATGCCCGATGGTGTGGCTGTAGAGGATGCTGAGGCTGCCATATGGCAGGAACTTGAACTGCTGAAGCATGAACTTGTGCCCGATGAGGAACTGGAGAAGGTACGTAACCGCTTTGAGTCGGAATTTACTTTCCGCAATCTCGGTGGCGAGAATCTGAGCAATAACATAGCACTTGCCGAGTGGCGAGGTTCGCTCGATTCGCATTTTTGTGAACCGGAATACTATAGGGCTGTCACAGACACCGATGTTCGCAATACGGCAAGAGAACTCTTCCGCAAAGGCAATAGTGTGGTGCTGTAT
>JAFXHQ010000017.1 GCA_017536325.1 Bacteroidaceae bacterium | reverse complement strand
GTTCAAGGTGTGTCCATAGACGCTGCAAACGGGGGAGCATGTATTTGTATTGTGCAAGCTCTACCTGCACCTTGGCATGAGCCGTCTGTGCGCGCATGGCAAAGATGTCAAGGATAAGCGATGTACGGTCAAGAATCTTTATCTTCAGTTCCTTTTCGATGTTGCGCAGCTGCTTGGCCGACAGTTCGTCGTCGAAAATTACCATTCCTATCTCATCGTCGCTGTCCTTGAGCGTTTCGATGTATTCAGCTATCTCTGTGAGTTTTCCGGTACCCACATATGTTACAGGATGCGGATGGTCAATGCGCTGTGTAAACCGTTTCACCACCTCGGCACCGGCCGTCTGCGCAAGGAATTCAAGTTCATCGAGATACTCATTAGTCTTGCGCTCATTCTGTGTCGAAGTTATCAGACCCACCATAATTGCAGTTTCCTTCTTAGTTGTAGATATTACAAATTCTTTCATAAAAAAACACGGTTATACAATTTCATGCGAAGATAATGATTTTTTATGGTTGGAAAAGAATGGAGAGCAAAAATATTGCTCTCCAACACAATATAAGGTGGCATGAACCGAAATGAACGTAAGCCTGAATAATTAACGCATCATTGCCCTGTAGCAACCGCCGGCTACGGCTTTTATATACCCCTTCATCTCCATTTCGAAGAGCAGGGGCGATAGTTTGTTTATGGGAATATTCAGCCGAACGACCAACTGGTTCACCTGAAGACCATCGCTGTCGGCGCGCAGTGCTGTGATTACAGCGTTCTCCTCGGGTGTGAGTTCCGGGAAGAGCTCTGTCTGCAGCTCCTCGACACTCTTTTTCTTTGTCGCCACCTCCCAATTCATTGCCTCGACAAAGTCCCAGGCACTTGTTATGAGCGCAGCCTTGTTGCGGCTCACAAGTTCATTACACCCCTGCGAATACTGGTCGTTCACCCTACCGGGGAAAGCAAAGCAGTCGCGTGAATATCCATTGGCGAGCGAGGCTGTAATCAAAGAGCCGCCTTTTGATGCAGATTCAACCACCACTGTTGCATCGGAGATGCCTGCAACAATTCTGTTGCGCTGCACAAAGAAAGGTTTCAAGGAGTCAGTGCCACTCATAAACTCGGTGAGCAGACCACCTTGCTCAAGCATGCTCTTTGCCGTGGAACGGTGTGTACCGGGATATATACGGTCGAGTCCATGGGCAAGAACTCCTACTGTGGGCAAGCCTGCATTCAGGGCTGCGCGGTGGGCACACACATCAATGCCGTATGCCAGACCACTGACGACGAGCGTGCCGGGGACGAACTTTGCAAGGTCGGCAACGAAGTTGGCGCATAGCTCCTTGCCGTACTCGCTTGCATGGCGTGTACCCACAATGGAGACTATGTGACGGGCATTAAGGTCGGCATTGCCAAGGCTATGGAGCACAAGAGGAGCATCGGGGCACTCGGCAAGGCGATATGGATACTCCTTGTCGCCAAAACAGATAAGTTTTATATTATTTGACTCTATGAAGCCCATCTCCTTCTCGGCAAGCTCCACGAGCGACCTGTCACACAGCTGTTCGCGCATGCGTGGCGACAGTTCTGGTATATCGGTCACATTCTCGAGCAGCTCCTTTGCACTGCCCACGGCCGCTATAAGTTCCCTTATAATGGCAAGTTGCGGTACCTGCACCCGTGAGAGTGCAAGCATCGCAACCTGTTCACTTATGATTCCTGTATTCAAAGGATTACTTTACAATATTCTGGAATGTCGCATCGCCAAGGTACTTCACGAACTCAAGGTCACTGGCAGCTTTCTTCGCCAATGACGGATCGAGCTTGATAGCCTCCTTAAGACCATCGTAGAGGAATGCCACATTCTGTGTCCTTGCACCAAGAACTGCCTTTATGTAATGTGTTGTAGCATCGGGGTTCTCAATCTTCTCTATTGTCTTGCGTGCTGCACTGTAGTTGGTATTGAGCAACTGTGCAAGAGCTGCACTGTTGGTGTTTGCATCCTCGAGAAGAGCCGCTGCACGTGCGTAGTCGCCCTGAGCGATGTAGAGATTGCCGAGTGCTTCGTTGCCTGCCTTTGCATCTACACCAAGTGTGATGTATGAATCGGCAGCAGCAACATTACCTTCGAGGAGTTCCAGATAGCCCATATTCAACTTCACCTCAGGTGCCGAAGAGTTGGCATTGGCAGCTTTTGCAAAATATTCTGCGGCTGTGTTGTAATCGCCACGCTTATATGCCATCACGCCAAGGTTGTTATATGCACGGTAATCGCCTGGATGCAACTTTATTGCTGTATTGAATATCTCCTCCTGCTTTGCGGGGTCTTCGGTAAGGATTGAAGAGTACAGTATCTCCTCGAGAGAGAGCACCTTCGGATCCTCGGCATACTGTGCAACGATCTGCTCGTCAGAACGGCCGATGAGCTGGTAGTTCAGTGTAATACGTGCACGGCGGAGCTTTGGAAGAATCTCATCAGCAAGGTCACTATAAACAGAAGAAATATTCTTTATCTGCTGCTCACGCTCCTCCGGGTCCTCATACATTGACAATACGCGAAGGATAAGTTCCTTGTCGGGGAGATTCGAGTTTGCAACCAACTCGCTGAAGCCTTCCCAATCCTCGGCTGTGTATTCGCTATCTACATAGCCTTCGAGCTTTGCCTTCTTGAGCTCATTCTTCATATACTTGGCTGTGTTTGCCTCACGGCTTGTAGAAATATCGTAGTTCAGATCCATCTTGCCGTCGGGTGATGCATATGCCGATATCTGTATATCCTCGAGAATCTTATTCTCATAATCGGTTGCAACATCGACAATAGAGGCCTTGAGCTCCTTCATATCGGCACTGTTGAGTTCCGATGCACGGAGATTAGCCTGCTGGATAAGGAACATGATGTTAGCCTCCTTGGCCTGCTTGATTACACGTTGGAAAGCATCCTCGCCAACTGCGATATTTGCTGTAGCCGCAGCCTGACGATAGAGCTGTGATGTCGCTATACATCCATCGGCAACCTTAACATCGGGCAATGTATATACCTTTGAGCCCTTGTTTACAACAAATCGCATGTAAAGCTCAGCATCCTCCATCCCGGGAACATAGTCGAATGCCATCTTCATTCTGAATGTGCCGCCGTTGTCATAGGAAACAACACGGTCATTGCCGCGCACCTTCTCACCCTGGAATGTCATAGGCTCAGCCAATGCCTCTCCGCCATTATACTTGAGGACCGGAGTGATTGTAAGCACAGCCTTCTTCTTGAAGAACTTTGCAGGGAATTTGCCGTCAACTACAACGGGCACTTCGCTGCCTACAACCTCCAACACTCCCGGTGTCACTGTAAAGTACTCGGGTTTCAAACTTTTCATCTTTGAGCTGCAAGAGCCCAGAAACACTGCTGCCACAAGAGTAAGCAGTAAACAAATTTTCTTGAACATCGATTATAAATTAAAATTTCGTTATTGTCGTGATATTTCTAATATTTTACAAAGTTAACTCTACGGAGCGAAATGACAAAGCAAATGACTGCAGTATGAACAAATATTTTGTATTTTTCACATCTTGCAATTGCGCGGATGATGTCCTATTATCTCTTCGCGCAAACGCACCGTATCGATATGAGTATATATTTCTGTGGTAGCTATGCTCTCGTGCCCCAACATGGCCTGTATGACACGCAGATTGGCACCGCCCTCGAGCAGATGCGTAGCAAAGGAATGACGGAATGTATGAGGACTTACATTCTTCTTTATGCCCACGGCCAGAACCAGTTCCTTTACTATATGAAAGAGCGTTATGCGAGAGAGCGGTTTCTTGAGACGTTCGCTTATGAAAAGGTAATCCTCATAGCCACGCTTTATCTCTATGCGGTCCCTATCGGGGAAATAGGCCTCAATTTCAGCCACAGCACGCTCCGACAATGGTACAAGACGCTGCTTCCCGCCCTTTCCCGTTACACGGACAAACCGTTCGGGGAGATACAGGTCGGACATGCGGAGTGCACATAGTTCCGACACGCGTAGTCCGCAACTGTAAAGGACCTCTATCATTGCTCTGTTACGTTGCCCCTCGCCTTTTGACAAATCTATTGCATTAATTATATCGTCAATTTCCTGCAAAGTAAGCACATCGGGCAGATGCATTCCTATCTTGGGTGACACAAGCAGTTCTGTTGGGTCGTCGGATATAAAGCCGTCGAGCCTGAGAAAGCCGTAGAACGAGCGTAACGAAGAAAGAATGCGGGCCTGAGAACGTGCACATATCCCCACATCGGAAAGCGAGGAAAGGAATTCACGCAAATCGTCAATGGTCGCAGAAAGCAGCACATCATCACCGTCGCCAAGAAAGGTTGCCAACTTGCTTATATCGGAAAGATAGGACTCCACAGTCACCGGACGCAGTGACTTCTCAAGTTGGAGGTATATGCGGTAACGCATCCGTGGCGATTTGGCATCGGGATTCATTGTAACTGTCTGTTTTGCTACGCGAATTTAGCAAAAAAAGCCGAAATGGAGAGAGAAATGGGGTGTTTATCGTCTGTCAATCCTTTGTTGCTCGGCAAATTGTTGTATCTTCGCAGTCGGAAAAGTTATAACTTCGTTATAAATTCACAACAGGATGAGCCTCACGACACCACTTGACAAATACATTGCCGAGCACAGCAGCCCTGAGGGCGACTATCTCTACCGTCTGTTCCGCGCAACACACATTGAGATTCTTGCACCACAGATGGCATCGGGGCACATACAGGGACGGTTGCTGAAATTCATTGTAAAGATGATTTCCCCGAAGAGGATTCTCGAGATAGGCACATTCACCGGATATTCGGCATTGTGCATGGCAGAGGGGCTCGATGAGGGCGGAAAGCTGTTCACCTTTGAAGTAGAAGATGAGCTGGAGGATTTTACACGACGCTGGATAGAAGGTTCACCCTATGCCGACAAAGTAGAGTTCATTATAGGCGATGCCCTGAAGATAGTTCCCGAAATGGGCGAAAGATTCGACCTGGTATTCATCGACGGCAACAAAAGGGAATATACCCAATACTATGAGCTTGCACTTGAATACCTTAACGAAGGAGGTTGGATTCTGGCCGACAATACATTGTGGGACGGACACGTCATTGAGCCCGACAGACAGGATGCACAGACAAACGGAGTAAGGGCTTTCAATGACCTTGTAAAGAACGACGAAAGGGTTGAGGTTGTGATTCTCCCCCTACGCGACGGATTGACAATAATAAGAAAGAAATAAACCCACCCTAACCCTCCCCATTATGGGAGAGGACAAGGGAGCATACAGAAAAAGAAATATCAGTAAAAAAACAAGTAAATTCACATATGGACAGTACAAGACAGAACAAGATTTCACGTCTCATCCAGAAGGAGTTGGGAGATATTCTTCTCCGCCTTGCCAAGGAGACACGCGGCATAATGGTATCGGTGAGCACAGTACGTGTAAGCCCTGACCTTGGTATTGCCAAGGCTTACTTGAGCGTATTCCCATCGGAGAAGGGCAACGATGTGGTGAACAACCTTAACGAGAATATCAAAGCGATACGGTTTGAGTTGGGCAATAGAGTACGTCACCAGTTGCGCATAATTCCTGAGATAAGATTTTACATTGACGACTCTCTCGACTATATCGAGAATATTGACAAGCTGCTTAAGGAATAACCGGCAATGAACCTGTCGTTATACATCGCCAAACGTTATCTGTTCTCTAAGAAAAGCCATCAGGTAATAAACAAGATTACGGGTGTGGCCATTGCCGGTGTGGCATTGGCTACAGCAGCGATGATATGCGCATTGTCGGTATTCAACGGATTCCAGGGTGTTGTCGCCGAACAGTTCACGGCATTCGACCCGGACATAAGGATAACCACATCCAAAGGGAAGGTATTCGACAAGGAATCGGAGCCGATACGGGAGGTCCTGGGATTGCCTCAGGTCGATATCGTATCGTTCAGCGTAGAGGACAAGGCCATGCTTGAGTATAACGGCAACCAGGCCATGGTGGTAGTGAAAGGCATTGACAGTTCATTCACACGGCTGACCCAATTCGAGAACATCCTGTACGGAATCGGAGAACTCAAACTCGAAGACGGCATAAACAGCTATGCTGTACTTGGCGCAGAACTGACGGAAAAACTCAACTGCGGGATTTCCCCTGCAGAACCCATGAAGATATACGCTCCCAACAGGAACGGGAAGGTGAACATGACTGTACCTGCCCGCAACTTCAAGAAGTGTGACATATTCTCGGCCGGACTTATATTCATTCTCAACCAGCCCAAGTACGATGCCAACTACGTTGTAACATCAGATGCCTTCGCACGCAAACTCTTCCGCAGAGAAGCCAATGAAGCAAACGCCATGGAGCTGAAGGTAAAGGAAGGGGCAGACATCGGGGAACTGAAAGAGACTATCCAGAAGACTCTCGGCAACGGTTTTACTGTACAGGACAGATACGAGCAGCAGAACGATGTATATAAGGTAATGCAGATAGAGAAGCTCATATCATACATATTCCTTACATTCATACTCCTCATTGCCTGCATAAACATAATAGGTTCATTGGCTATGCTCATAATAGAGAAACGCGACAACATGAACACATTGCGCAACCTGGGTGCCGAAAGCAAGACAATTGCAAACATATTCGTGATTGAGGGATGCATAATCTCCACCATTGGAGCCATTGCAGGAATAGTCATAGGGCTATTGCTATGCTTTGCACAGCAGGAATTCGGCCTCATATCCATGGGAAGTACCGACGGATTCATAGTTGACAGCTACCCCGTAGATGTTGTTGCAAGTGATGTACTCACAGTATTTATAACGGTAATGATAGCAGGTTTCGTTGCGGTATGGCTACCGGTAAAGATTCTTACAAAACGATTTGTATAAAAAATGCCCACCGAAGAGGCGGGCATTCAGGCTATTCCACAACACGATAACCGCGATCGGTAGGCTACCGCTTGTACCAAGAGTCACTTGGGATGTTTCAACATCACGTTCGCAGAAATCGGACATGAAGAACTCCTTGATGGCTACAGTTGGTTAAACAAGCGTTACATTCTTAACCTCTATTGAATGGTTGAGAAAAACAGATGCCTGTTCGCCGAACTTGCCGCCGGCCTCGGTTGTACAGAAGAGAGTGTTGCCGCCTTTTGTACATAACTCCTCCATTGAAGTATGCCTTTCGAGATAGAGTTTCAGGGATTCGGCGACAGCACTACCCTGTGTCAAGAGCTTCACTCTCTCGGGGGTATATTTCCTTATCTTATCGAGCAACAGAGGATAGTGTGTACAGCCAAGGATTATCGCATCTATTTCGGGGTCACGCGCCATAAGGTTATCGACATGGCGTTTCACGAAGTAGTCGGCACCCTCACTGTTGTATTCGCCGGTCTCAACGAGCGGCACCCACATTGGACAAGCTTCTCCTGTCACCTCAATCTCGGGATACAATTTACGTATCTCAAGGGGATAGGAGTGTGACTTTATTGTACCTTCCGTTGCAAGGACACCCACATGACGGTTCTCAGTGATGTCACCGATACACTCGACTGTGGGACGTATTATACCCAACACACGACGGTTGGGGTCGAGTGACGGGATATCGACCTGTTGGATTGTACGCAGTGCCTTTGCCGAGGCCGTATTGCAGGCCAGAATTACCAGCTGACAGCCCTGTTGGAAAAGATAACGGACCGCCTGACGGGTAAATTCATACACTACATCAAACGAGCGGGTACCATAGGGCGTACGGGCATTGTCGCCCAAATAGATATAGTCGTACTGAGGCAACAGTTTCTGTATCTCGTTGTAGATTGTAAGGCCACCATAGCCCGAGTCAAAGACACCTATCGGACCGGGTGACTTTGAAAGTTGGATATAACTCTCCATAACTCTTCTCTATTAGAAGTTATTCTGCAGGCATCATCTACTGTTCTACAATGGCATCGGTTGCCACGTCTGCAGTTGACGACACCGGCTGTTCAGTATCTTCGGCACAAGCAGGTATATTACTCTTGAAAAGTGTGGTGACCGGAATATCGGGATTCATAGCAACCTTTATTACAGCATCTGTTATATCCACTCCTTTTTGGGGGTTGATATACCTGTATGCAGCTATATCGGTATCTATCGCATAATCAAAGGACCAAGCCTCGCAGACAGTCCTTAGAGCGTCATCAACAGCCTTGTACGATGGCTGATAGAGCGAATCGCGTGCTTCGGCAAGCCACAGCTTCAACTGGTCGCGGAACAGTACACTATTGTCAACCATCTGTTGGAGCTCATTCTGTCTCTTACGGAGTATTGGCTCGGGAAAGGTGCGCTGTCCCTCAAGATAAGCCACATACATACGGGTCAACTCCTGTTCATTGCGTTCTATCTCCTCCTGACACCTGCCCTTCAGAGCCTCATACTCCTCTGTAGCCTTTTTGAATTGTGGCAATGACTCTACAGCCTTGCTGCGACTAAAGTAACCGAAGTTCTCCTGCGCGAAGATAAAAGCAGGGAAGAAAGCCAACAATATAAATAATTTTCGCATAATCGACAAAAATAAACAGTGAGGGAGCATGTTGCCCCCTCACCTATAGTTAATAGACAGTTTACTTGGCAACGGCAGGTACAGCATTTGCCGGAATGCCCAGCTTTGCCTTAACCTTCGCGCTGACATCGTCACACAATGTAGTGCTTACATATGGCAAACCGGCCGAGAGGTCGAAAATGCAAACATAACCTCCTTCACGGCCAATTGCGTCGAAGGCATCGCGCAGAATCTTCTGAATAGCCAACATCTCTTCCTGCTCAGCTCTCTGAAGATTTGCTGTTATCTCCTGACTGTACTGCTGCAGACGCTCCTGCAACTGCATGAGGTCCTCGTAACGACGCTCCAGAATACTCTGGGGAACAGAATCCTTCTGCATCTTCTCAAACTCTGTACCCTTCTTCTCAAGTTCTGTACGCAAGCTGTTGAACTCATCGGTGTACATCTTCTCGAGTTCCTGAACCTTGTTGAGTGCCTTTGAATATTCAGGCATAAGTGGAATGATATCGGCACTGTTTACATAACCGAACTTCTGTGCAAACATGCTCATAGGAGCTACGAGCAAAAGCAAAATCAAAATCTTTTTCATCTTATTGAAATTTTAAATTAAACATTGTTCCTTTGATAATAACCGGACAAGAGAGTCCACTGTATTGTTACTCTGAATAACCTAACTTTGTAAGCACTTCGTTGCTTATGTCTATCGAAGGTGCCGAATATATAAGGCTGCCGGCCGATGAGCGGTCAATAACCATTGAATATTTCTTGGACTCGCATATCTCCTTCACAGCATTGTATATCTCCTCCTGTATTGGAGCCATAAGACTCTCGCGTTTCTTGTACAGTTCTCCCGAGGGACCGAAATACTGGCGTTTCAATTCGCTCGCTTCTTTCTCCTTTGCAAGGATTGCATCCTCGCTTGCTATACGCTGTTCATCGGAGAGGAATGCCGATTCGCTCTGGTACTTCTTGTACATCGCCTCAGCCTCGGCAACAATCTCTTCAATCTCTCCCTGCCAACGCTTTGACTGCTGGTTGAGTTGCTCGTTTGCACGCTCATATGCCGGAATATTCTTGAGGATATATTCCATGTCAACCGTTGCATACTTCTGTGCCTGTACAGCTACTGCAGCAAAACAGGCAACCACAATTGTAAGAATAATTTTTTTCATAGCCGTAAGTTTTTATTAGAATTCCTGACCCAATATGAAGTGGAAATGGCTTCCGCCATACTGGGATGAACCGAATACGTTATCAAATCCATAAGCCCAATCAAGACCGACAAGACCTATCATCTGCAGGAAGATGCGGACACCTACACCGGCACTTCTCTTGAGGTCAAAAAGGTTGAACTTTGAGGCATCGCTCCAGGCATTACCTCCCTCAACAAAGGCAAGACCATATATCGATGTAGAGTTCTGCAGCATGAACGGGAAGCGGAGCTCAAGACCAAGGCGGGTATAGGCATAACCTTCACGACCGTAAGGCGTAAGGCTACCGTTCTCGTAACCACGAAGGGCTATCATATCGGTAGCATAGTTATATGAATATCCGCTCATACCGTCACCGCCTACATAGAATGTCTCGAACGGAGATTTCTTGTTCTTGTCGTAACTGCCAAGAATTCCGAAATCGGCCCTTGTCATAAGCACAAGATTATATTTTCCTTCGGTAAGCGATGTATATGTCTTGCTACGGAACTTTATCTTGTAATATTCTATCCACTTATGCTTCTCGCGCAGTTCGGCCTTATACGACGGTGTGCTCGGGTTCTTTGCAAGGTTGGCATAGTCTTTTCCGTCCCAAAGAGAATAGGGAGGTGTCAACGATGTAACAAGCGAGAACTCCGAACCCTCGCGCGGGAAGTAAGGGTGGTCTATAGTGCTGCGGTTCAATGACAATGTGAGGTTGATGTTGTTACAGTTACCGTCCGTAATGAGGAAGTACTGCCAATCCTTCAGCGAGTAGAGCTGATAATTGAGCTCGGCCGAGAAGTTGAAATAGTCATCGGGCCAACGCAGACGACGACCCCAACCTATTGACAGACCATACATCTTTATATATTTGTCAGGGTCATAATAGGACGACACATTGTTGTATCCATAACCGTTGTAGTTACCGTAACCGTAGAGATAGTTGGTATAGTTGTTATAGTAGGCCGAATTGTAATAGCTGTCGGCAACGTCGGTCTGTATTGACATGAATGCCGATACAGAGAATGAGTTGGGACGCTTGCGGCCGAACCATGGGTCGAAGAACGAAATGCTGTACGACTGGTAATAACGGCCGTTGGACTGCGCACTGAGTGTCAATGTCTGTCCGTCGCCTTGCGGTATGATTCCGCGACGCATACCATCCTTGCGGAAGATATTACGTATCGAGAAGTTGGTGAACTTGAGAGCAAGCTTACCTATTATACCTGTCTGGCCCCAACCGGCAGAGAGCTCAATCTGGTCACTGCTCTTTGTATCGAGTTTCCAGTTCACATCAACAGTACCGCTCTCCTCATTGGGAACAACTCCCGGATCAATTGTCTCCGGATCGAAGTGTCCCATATTGGCAATCTCGCGGAACGAACGTTCAAGAGCCTGCATGGAGAAAAGGCTGCCAGGCAAGGTATATAGCTCACGACGTACCACCTCCTCGTAAAGACGGTCATTACCGCTGATGGTCACACGGTTAATGGTAGCCTGTGAACCCTCTACCATTCGTATTTCAAGATCGACAGAATCGTTCTCTACCCTTACCTCTACGGGGAATAGCCTCAGGAAGACATAACCGTCGTTGAAATATATGTTCTTTACCGCATCCTCGTCGTTGAAAAGGCGGTTTTCAAGCTCATTCTGGTTATATACATCACCGGCCTTCATACGCAACACATAATCGAGCCATGATGTAGAATAGACGCTATTGCCGACCCATTTTATACTACGGATATAATACTTGTTACCCTCCTCTATGCCAAGATAGATATCAACGCTGTTTTCGTCGTACATGACTACACTGTCCTTTACGATGCGTGCATCGCGGAAGCCATGCTCGAAGTAGCGGGAGAGGATATTCTCCTTATCCTCGGCATAACGTTCGTCCGTAAATTTCTTTGAGCGGAAAAGGGTATGCCAAAGGTTGTCGAAACGTGTCTTCTCACGCGTCTTCTTCATTGCATACCTCACCTTTTTTTCCGGCAACTGTTCTGCACCTTCTATATATATACGGTGTACCTTTATCTTATCCTTCTTGTTGATATTGATATCGACTATTACACGGCCGTCGGCTGTGACATCGGGACGCTGTACCACATCTATCTCGGCGTTCTTGTATCCCATGTCGTCGTAATAGTTCTTTATTATCTTCTTGGCACGGTCAACGATATCGGGTGTAATCTGGTTACCCCTGATGATACCGACCTTCAGTTCCAGGTCTTCGCGCTCCGACTTCTTCACGCCATTGATATTGAGTTGCGATACACGCGGACGCATCTTGAGTGCTATGCCCAGATATACCTTGTCACCGACAATACTGTCGGCTGTAATGCTTACATCCTCGAAGAGACCATGACGGCAATAACGCTTGACGGCATTGGTTACCTCATCGCCGGGTACAGAGATTACATCGCCGACCGAGAGGCCCGAAATGCTCTTTATTACAGCGGGCTCTATGTCATCGACACCTGTAATGTTTATACCGCCGATCGTGTATTTATGTGCGGCATTAGTATAAAGCACGGTGGGCTTTACTATTGTCTGCTGCGCCGACACACCGGATACAGAGACCAACGCCAGCAGCAGTACAGTTCTTATGAACGTAAAATATCTCATCTTATTCTTTATTTTCATCATTCGTTACCTGTTCTCCTGTCAAGCCATAGCGACGCTGTCTCCTTTGGTACTCATATACAGCCTTGCAGAGTTCTTCGTTGTCAAAGTCGGGCCACAGGACTTCGGTAAAATAGAGTTCTGAATATGCAGCTTGCCAAAGCAGGAAGTTACTCAGGCGCAGTTCCTTGCCTGTACGGATAAGCAGATCCGGGTCGGGCATGAAAGCAGTCGTCAATTCTGCCGAGATTGCATCCTCATCAATATCCTCAGCATCCATTTCACCACTCTTCACCTTATTTGAAATAGAACGAACAGCCTCAACAATCTCCCATTTCGAAGAGTAGCTGAGCGCGAGGACAAGTGTCATACTGTCGTTGCCCGAAGTACGCTCCATACAGGCCTCAAGACGCTCGCGCACATTGTCGGGCAACTTGCTCATATCACCGATTATACGGAATGCCACATTGTTCTTCACAAAAATCTCCTCCTCTATCGATTCAAACAGAAGGGCCATCAACGCGGCAACCTCCGACACAGGACGTTTCCAGTTCTCGGTTGAGAATGTGTAAAGAGTCAGGTATTTAACGCCTAACTTGAGAGCATTCTCGACAAGTTTGCGCACTGTTGCAGCACCGGCTTGATGACCGGCAGAGCGGTCGAGGCCACGCAACTGCGCCCAACGGCCATTGCCATCCATTATAATTGCTATATGCTGTGGAATGTTGTTCTTGTCCAACTGTTCAATGTAGTTCATAGTCGTAAACTTTTAATTGTTACACCTTCGGTATTTGGGAGATAAATCGTATGTCAATGATATTGAAAGGTATGAGTAGCTGTCCTTGTTCTTCAGGCCGTTGCTGTTTATCCCGTAAGGGTCATCAAGAATCGGAGCAGTCTCCCTTGTCACATCGAGCTTGTCACTGAATGTAAAGCGGAAAGAGAGTTCACAACCCAGATTCAGCCTGGGCGCAATCTTGTATTTGACACCTATGCCCAGCGGTATGTTGGGGGTAAACACATTATCAGCCGGTTTAGGAGCAAAAGTCATACCGACACCAGCAAATATATACGGGACAAGACGGCGCGTCTTCTTATAGCCCGAGCCGTCTCCATAGGCAAAGAAATGACATTCGAACTGTGCACCGAGGTCGTATATGGTACGTGAAAAATCCACATCTCCGCCCGGGAAGCGGTTATCGCTGCCCGATGTGCTGCCAGATATTCTCGCTACAGCAAGATTCGCCTTTACAGCCATACGTGGATTTATATTGTAACGTCCTACAATTCCGCCCATTATATTCATATTGTCCCACAGGGAGTTGTAATTGGCATCGCCGTAATAGCTGCTACCGCCAACCATGGCACCCAACTCATACCTGTATTCGAGCTCGTCGGCACGCACACTGCCCGACAGGCACAGTACAATTGCGCCCAACAGACATTTATATCGCCAACCACTCTTTATCACAATCACTTGTTATTAAAACCCAAACGGTTTATTATACCTTTCCAGGAGACGATGCTGTCACCTCCGCATACTATCCATACATAATTGTCCGAATCAACGGTTGCCGCAAACGGAGAACTGTTTCCCGACAGTTCCTTTGGCAAACGCTGATAGAACGATGGATCCGCCTTCCATACAATACCGTTATCCCTTGAGACATAGAAAGCAGAGAATGGTTCCACCGTTTCACCCGCTACAGTTCCCTTTCCGCCAAATGCATAAAGAAAATCATTGTATCGCAACACAGCAAGGTCCTTCAATGCAGGACATGGATAAGGGTTGCCTATGTTATCATACTTGACCCAGCGGCTCTCGGTAGAGATTCTGCTCCACACGAATGGTCTGCCATCCATTTCGGGAGTGGCATACCCGACAAGCATATACCTCACGATACCTTTGTTATGGCTCATTGGATAGGATGCTGCAGAAACGCCATATAGCGGGAAGTCGGCAGGCACTGCACCTTCAGATGTCACTGCGGATCCGTCAGCAGTGCTGTATATGGCATCAGCCGTTGCCAACCAGAGTTTACCGTCGTCGTCCGAGGCACCGATTATGGCCTCAAAACCATATCCTTGCAGGAGCAATGACCAATCGGTTGCATTCTCAGAACAGTAAAGATCACCACCGGAAACAGCATATAACCTGCCGGCGAACTTCTGTATTGTACGGAAAGCCAAAGGTGATGCAATGCCGGTCACATCGAGAGGATACCACTGCGGTTCACCAGCCATAGCGGCAGACATAACCACCGGTTTACCGTTTGCCGATGTACCGAAGAGCCTCATCTGCCCGTCGAACTCAATCAAACGCACAGGTTCAACAGCAGACTCAGAAAGAGAGCGGTTCCACACCATCAGGTCCGGTTCTACCTGATGTACATTCACCCTGATTGTATAATCCTTGTAGTACTGGGCATCGGCCGAATATATACGGAACTTGCGGGGTGCTGTAAAATCCGTAGAATCCGATGCCACGAAATGTTCGTATGTCTCGGTACTATCGACATATATTGACACCACTCCAACCGCACTCATGCCGGTAACGAGCTTCGAGACATCTGTATTATACGGCAGCGAGTCATAGTTGAATACCTCGCCTGTCGCCTGGTTGATAGTAAAGGGATATGCAGTTGTAGCTATTGTCTTGATGACAACAGTATCTTCACCGGTTGATGTAAAGGCAGGATATGCCGATCTTATATTACCTAAACTGAATGATTTAAGCAAGGCATATGGTGAGAGTTGCACATCATCTTCATCACTGCTCACGCAAGATACCCCCATAAAAAGCAATGAAGACATAGCCAAAAATACTGCCAAATATTTTTTCATAGATTTACATATTACATTCAATCTACAAAAATAGCAACATTTTTTGGTTTATGCGCCATTTCGCGCGTTATTTAATATAATTTTAAATTATAAAAGAGTTTTTACCTGCGATATATTGTCACCTCGTTCCCGCCGGAACAGCTTTTCTCCACTACTTTGCACAACGGAAGAGCAGGTGCAGCAACACCGGAGCCAACCACAATGTTTCCATTCACCTCTACGCGTGCTACATCCCAAAGGGATGAATCGATAAATGACTGCAAAAGCCTTGGACCGCCCTCGACCAGCAGGCTATTCAGCCTGATTGAGTGCAGATGTGCAAGAACTTGCGGAATTATATCGGATTCAAAATCCAGTACAACACACTCCACACTATCGCCATAGACCCTATTGTTGCCGGCCGAAGTGTAGATTACTGTCGGGAAACCGTCCGTAAATATCCTCAATGAATCGGGCAGTGTACCCATGCGGTCAACAACCAGCCTAAGCGGCCTACGTCCTACCCAATGACGTATGTCGAGAGAAGGATTATCCAAAAGTGCAGTACGCCTGCCTACAAATATCGCATCATGCGATGCACGCAATTTATGCACAGAGATTGATGAGATAGGATTTGAAATACGCAAAGCCTCACCTCCATCGCGGCAGCGATCGACAAAACCGTCACCACTCTGTGCCCACTTCAAAGTAACGAAGGGTCTCTGTTGCCGGTGAAACGTGAAAAAAGGCTCATTTAATCGGTAAGATTCAGCCTGCAGGACATCCACAGTCACCTCTATTCCGGCAGCCCGCATGCGCTCTATTCCGCCACCGTTAACCTGCGCGTTATAATCGGTTGTACCTATTACGACACGTGGTATTCCACATGAGATTATGAGATCGCAGCAAGGCGGAGTCTTGCCATAATGCGAACATGGCTCCAGACTTACATATATTGTAGATAGCGCAAGGAGAGAGCGGTCACACTCCTTTACCGAATTGACAGCATTCACCTCGGCATGCGGTTCCCCTGCACGGATGTGATAGCCTTCACCTATTATCCTTCCGTCACAGACTATCACAGCACCCACCATCGGATTAGGCGAGGTACTCCCTACACCGCAACGCGCAAGCTGCAGACAACGGTGCATATATAATCGGTCATTTGCGCCAGAGATACTCATTGTAAAAATAAATTACCAAACATTCCCTTAATCCAAACAATACTTGCGATACAGCTGAAGGCTTACGGGAATTTGCCACCGCGAATATATAAAAAAGTGCGGGCACTGCAAAGTCATTTTCCACAAAGGCTTTTCAATTCCACCACCACAATCTCGCTTGGGACAAACATTCTGATTTTCCTGCGCGACGTACCTACACCATTGGTCGTTATAACCACAGAGCCATTGCTTGTCATATTCTTGCCGCGGAGGAAACGGGCTCCGTACATGCTGTTCCTTACCGGAGTGTATATACCGAAAAGGCTCACCTGCCCACCATGCGTATGTCCCGAAAGGACAAGATCGGCAGTCGTGCCGGTACGTTCAGCATAATCGGGAGTATGAGCAAGCAGAACAACAAACTCATCATTACCCACGAGCCTTGTGGGGCAGAAGGACAATGTATCACTGAAACTGTCGGAGACACCGGCAAGATATATCTGTTCTCCATTACAGGCCAACGGATGGAGTTCATCATCAAGATGTTTTATACCGTACTCTTCCATTGACCGCACTATCTGCGCATGATTCCGCCTTTCATGATTACCCAATACAGCAAATGTGCCATATGATGTATCTACAGAGCCCAACGCCTTGAACAGCACATCGATAGAGTCGTCATCTGTAACATAATCACCTCCCAACAGCAACAAGTCCGGAGCAAGTTCTTTCAGGCATGCCACAAGCTCCGGAAGCCTCTTACGACCAAAAAGACTTGGATAATGCGTATCGGAGACAAACACCACCCTGCAACCGTCAAAAGCCGATGGCAACTGCTCACTCTCAACGGTATATCGTTTTATCCTACCGACACCATTGGGCGAAAGTGAAGCACAGGAGGAGAGAAGCAACAACACGGTTGCCAATAAAAGAAGATGCCTTTTCATCCTCAATCCTTCTCGATGAGGACTGTCGCATAAGCCGTAATGCCCTCCTTACGCCCCTCAAAACCGAGCTTTTCGGTAGTGGTAGCCTTCACCGAAATGGCATCCGGGTCAATCCCGAGAACTGCCGACATGACCTCTTGCATCGAAGGTATGTGAGGATTCAGCTTTGGAGCCTGCGCAGCAACTGTTGCATCGATATTTCCTATCCTGTATCCTTTTTCTTTAAGAAGTTCACCCGTACGACGTAAAAGAATTTTACTATCGATATTCAGAAATTCATCCGATGTATCGGGGAATTGGAAACCTATATCACGAAGGTTCGCTGCACCCAGGAGCGCATCACATATTGCATGTATCAGCACATCGGCATCGGAATGACCTGCAAGGCCTAACTCATAAGGAATCTTCACACCGCCGATCCACAAGTCGCGGTTCTCGACAAAACGGTGTACATCCATTCCGAATCCAACTCTTATCATATATTCACAATATTTGGAAATTGCTTAAGTAGCTAAAACTTTTAGCGTCTGCTGAAAAGGTCTTTCAAACCATCCATATCGAACGAGAGAGAGAAACGCAGTGTCTGGTCCAGCGGATTGCTCTGTGCTGTAGATATAAGATAGGCTGCATCGAGAGAGAAAACGCTCATCCTGAAACCGGCACCTACAGTGAAGTATTTGCGGTTACCTTTGTACTCATTCTCGTAGTGATAACCGCCACGCAGAGAAAATTGCTGGTTATAGCAGTACTCAATACCGATACCGCCATAGATTTCCTTCAACTCCTCGCTGAAACCGCCCGGTGCATCACTGAAAGACTTGAAGATACCCGAAATTGGAGAAATATCGTTATAACCGGTACTTTCAAGCCATGTCTGATATTCCGAGAAATAAGAATTGTCGCCGTTCTCATAGCCGTTCTCTTCCAGGAACTGGCTATAGGTAGGACGCGTCGGCACCATAAGTTTGTTGATGTCGGCACTTATGGAGATTGTGTTATAATCGTCTATAGGCACAAGCAACGAGGCACCCAAACGAAGATTGGTAGGTATGAACTCGTTGGTAGCACCATCGTCATACGATATTTTTGTACCGATATTAGATGCATTGAGACCTAATCCCAAAAGACATTCACGGTTACCTATCATCAGATATTTGTTGTAATACAAGGCAATATCTGCGGCGAATGCACTACCCGGAGACATATCCTCGGTATAGTTGTACTGCAGATCACTATGTATATAACGCAACGCAATTGCCGCAGAGAATGTCTCCGACAACATACGTGAATATGCCACATCAAATGCCATCTCATACGGCTTTATGGTCATCTCGTTCTCCACGAACACCTCACCCAGCGAGAAATATGTCAGCGAGGCACTTACAGCCGAGTAATCCCCGATACGGTAGAAACCAGCAAGGTTTATGAGGTCGATGTCACTTACCAGTTGGCGCAGCCATGGAGTATATGACATGGAGACACCCGCACGTGCAATATTGAACGGATATTTCGCAGGATTCCAGTATTGGGAGTTGGCATCGGGTTCTGTAGCGACACCCACATCACCCAGGGCACCGGCACGGGCATCAGGCGCAATGGATATCAATGTAACACCTGTATATACAGGGTTGAACTGCTCCTTCTGCGCCATTACAGGCAAGACAGCAACAAGCAGAAGAATGAGTGCAACAATATTTTTCCTTATCATGTCGATGTGTTTTATCATTTAAAAAGCATTGCGGTTAAGAGAGCCGCATATTATATAACTAAAAAATCGCTCATTTATTGTCTATGACAACTATTTTTCCTGTCTTTGTAGAGGAGACCGCACCACCCGATGCAATATATGCTCTCACAAGATAGACACCTGTAGATAACGGCTGACCGCCTCCTGCCGTACAATCCCACTCATAACGGTATTCCATGCCGTCACTCACGACACTTTCTGTATTGCTCCAGAGAATCTGTCCCTGCATATTGAATATATCTATAGTGACCTCAACCTCACTCTGCGGACGGTCGTGTACCAACACAAAGGTAGCCGGCATGCCCGACACCAAAGGCGAAGGTTCTGTCCTCAGCTCCACAAAGTCTGGAGCCAGAGAAGGCTCTACAAAGAAATGTATCTCCGCTACCGATGAGTTGTTGAACAAATCCCAAGCACGCACCAACAGGGTATGCTCACCGGGAGCCAGTTCATCAAGAGGCATCATCACCGTTCCTCGCGTGTAATCGCCGACAACAGGAACATAAGCCCCATTCAGATTATATGTATGGTGAGGACTGTTGTCAACTATTGCAACAATGTCGTGGCCTATACCCGAACCTATCGTATTTATTCCGTTTTCATCGTACAATTCCACCCAGAGGCATGGAGTCGCATTCGTTTCGTCACCATCGGCAAACGAAGGTGTATTGAGGTATAGTTTTATTTCGGGTCCCTTGCCGTCATCCTGCACATTATCGGCAGTTCCTCCAACAATGAAGTTGGTGAAAGAACCCTGTGCCGAACTTGTATATGCCGAATCCACGGCAAATAGGTTAAGCATACCCTGGGCATCGCGATAGCTTATATCCATAGGCACAGGCACTCTCACAGAGAAACGTCCGTCCACTATAGAATCGCTGCCCGAGAAAAGCCGTTTATTGAATGCGGTGTAGCTATGGCTTCCGATACCTGTGTTATCACGTGTATTCACCTCTTCGATACAGTCGAAAAGGGTTGTATAAAGCACACCTGTAAAATCAACGGCCTGCCTGCCGTCACGTGTCACCATATACCCTTCAATATCGAGAGAGGCACCGGCCTGGACTTTCGTATTCACGTCGGCCGGAGCACCATTAAAACGCTCTATCACAAAATTATACTCTGGTGTCTTAAGCCTTAATGCCGGGTCACCGAGCAGGACATATTGCAGTTTATTCTCGCTCATGTCGCTGCCATATTGTATTACGTTACATTTTGCACGACGTACAGCATCGCCTACAGCAACCACCTTGCCGGTATTGACAGGTTCAAGCAATATTCTAGAGAACTCTTTGTTTATAACCGAGTTATAGGATTGCAATACCGTTCGTGTAGTTGTAAACAATCCTATGGCACCACCCTTGGCATTGAGTATCGCCGACTCAGCAACAGAATTATCACCCATATCAAAAGGACCTATGTCACAAGAGGCTGTAACCCAGAACGGCACACGGGGCGACACGACAGAGGACATATCGGATGCTTTCCACACCATCTCATGCGAAAGCAGATTGGCGCTGCCGTGTCCGGAGTAGTTTACAATGAGAGCCCCTTTGTCAAGGCGGTCATATATAGCCTGAGTAACTGCAGGATAACGGTTGCCGGTAGCAGACTTCTCAACAGGGTAATCGTCCCAATATATACGCTCAACTATGTATGAGGGATAATTCCGTTCCATAATATCGGCAATGCAGTCGGCATCCTTCATATGTTGGTTAGGCATACTGGTGTCACCGTCATCGCCAAGCAGCACAACGACATTCTGCCAATCTCCGGCACTCCCGTTCTGCATATATGCCACCAGCTTATCAACAACCCCGTTCGCTTCACTTACGTTATGTACAGGGATACGGCCTATACCTATATCCACCTTGTCACGGAGATGATTGCCTCCCTCATTATCATCGAGATAACCGACATAATCCTCCAGGACATACGAACGTATGGCATCTACAGAATTCAACGATTCGTAGCATAGCAAATAGTTGTCGGGATTGGCAGAGGGGATGGTTATTGTACGGTTGTCATATATGCCGTCACCAAAGAGAAGCAGATATTTAGGTGCATCTTCGGCCGTTGCTGCACGGTCATAGAGCATCTTCATAAAACGTCGGTAGGCCGTAACATCAGGAGTACCCGATGAGAATTCGTTATATACCTGCTGCGCTGTAACCACCTCAACACTCAGCCCGTCCATTTCTCGGTGTGCAGCGGCAAGACGCTCGGCTGCAGCCAGGAAATCGCCCTTTGACGGTACAATTATAACCATATCGGCCTGTTCCAAAGAGTGAAGGTTCTGGTTCGGGACTTCGCCAAGGAGCTTTACCGACGGAAACGTACCTGCCGTGTTGAGCACAACAAGGTTATTGTCATAGCCTGCAGGAGCTACCACCGAATATACACCCGATTCAAGCCTTCCATCCAGTTCCTTTATGCAAGCAGCATCACTCACATCCCACACTCGGGTAGTTTCGTTGCACCCCTCGATATTGAATGTAGAATAGCCGTTTGCCAGAGAACCGCGGAATTGTGTCTGAGACCCATATAGTGCCAGTTTACGTTTGAAATTCAAGCGTAAATAATCAAGAAAGCCATTAACAGAATTGTTGTTGGCTGTCTGCGAGAGCCTGAACACAGGATTGTCACCCAGGCCACGACTTATGCTATACCTGTTCCCTGCAATCTTCCCAACCTCCCCGGAGTAACATCTTGGGATTGACAATGTACCAACATTCTCGCCGGAAAGGGAAATGCCCACACGTGAAACATCTACGCCATTAGTTGCAAAAGAGATATCCAGTACTGCAGGTTCATCCAACACTCCGGCAACAGGAAGTTTATAGCTCACGCTCCGCCCTTGCAGATAGTCATAGTCATCGACCAAGACACGGCCATAGGAGCATAGGCTCTTGAGTTCCTTTTCATATAACGCGTAATCGGGGAAATCGGTATATATGCCGGATACCGTTGCCGTATGGCTCACCGAAGGGAATTCCATTGGGGCATCCTCACTCTCGGTAAGGAAATAACAGCCGTAGCACGAATAGACATTCTGGGAGTGTACATAGCGTGACAACTCATATTCCCACTTTATTGTACCGTTGGCATAGAATAGCACAAAACCATTACCGCGCCATAGCGGTACCTCGCACAGGTCATCGGGCAATGAGGCAAGCCCGGTTTCGGGCAGTATATGACCACCATAACCATACAGGCGTACCTTTGATGGATCCTTGAACCCCATCTTCCTGAGTTCGCTATCCGTTATCTTGTGTACTCCGTTATCCTCTACCGCCACACGCACCCATCGGCCTTGTGCAAGAACGGAATTCCGTGCATAACGCTCCGATGGCGATTCTGCAAGCAGGGACGAAGCACGGTTCATCATAGGCAATGTATCTATGACCAGCTTGTAAGAGTCTATGCGGTAGTACTCTCCACCACGTTTCACAACCGGCAGGAAAGATATATCGAGCTGCGGCTGCTTTGCCTGAATACCGATGTGACATTCAACCTGCGGAACTGACTGCAAATCGGCACGGCGCGAAAGCGAATATCGTGCAACCTCCTCGGCACTCATCTTCCGGTATTCGGGATATTCTATGTGAGCCGAATATCTATGGACCGAATAATCGGCCGGCAAGTCAATGACTGCAGAACACACAGGAAGCAACGAATCGCCCCTTTGGCTGCTCCATTCCACTGTAACGAACTGCCCTTTGGCAGCCGCAGTGAGCATTGCAAGGAAAAGAAATATCGACTGTCTTATATTCATATATTATCTTACATGGAAATCAAGCACTTTCTCTTCACCTATATATCCTTTCAGGTGCGTTCCTATTGTCACAGGACCGCTGCCGGCAGGTGTGCCGGTAAATATAAGGTCCCCGGTCTTGAGGGTACAGAAACGGCTTATGTATGCTATTATCTCATCGACAGCGAACAACATGCTTGAGCTGTTCGCCTGCTGTACGACCTCATCATCAATCGTCAGCGAGAAATCGACATCATTTATGTTGTATCGTTCTATCGGACGGAAATCACCCAACACCGCTGAGCCGTCGAACCCCTTGCTGAGGTCCCACGGCGCACCTTCGCTAATGAAGGAACGCTGCATATCACGTGCCGTGAAGTCAATACCTACCGTTATGGCATCGTAATACCTGTAGGCAAAACGTGCAGGGATACTCTTGCCGAGTTTGTTTATACGTACAACGAGCTCGGCCTCGTAATCGACACGGCCAAGAAAATCGGGTACATAGAAATGTTTGCCATTCTTTATGATGGCTGAATCGGGCTTCATGAATATCATCGGCACAGGGGGTTTCTCCACCGTCCCGTCAAACTCAAGAGCATGCCCGGCATAGTTCTTCCCAACAGCTATTATCTTCATATTTCAGCAATCATTTATCGCCAACGGACTCCTCCAGCCCGTCAAGCCTGTTGAACATAAGTGACAGGTGGGCATAAAGCGATGTATTCTGCACCACAATATTCTCGGGCACACGGATACGTAAGGGGGTAAAGTTCCATATGGCCTTTATACCCCATACCACCATCTTGTCTGCCACCTCCTGTGCACGGTCGATGGGAACAGTAAGAACACCGATCTTCACATTATAGCGGCGCATCTTCGCCTCAAGTTCATTTATGTGGTACACAGGTATTCCGGCCACACTATGCCCTACGATACGTGGGCTTGTATCGAAAGCCGCAACCACTTCAAGGCCGAACTGCTTGAGGCCTGAATCGTTCAGCAACGCGCTGCCAAGACGGCCTGCACCAAAAAGAAAGGCCTTGTGCATACGTGTAAAGCCAAGAAAATCCTCCAGCACCTCCAGCAGGTTGTCTATCTCGTATCCGACCCTCGTACGCCCCACAATATTCACGCAAGAGAGATCCTTTGCTATCTGTGAAGCTACAATATTAGTCTCCTTGGAGAGGCCTGTCGATGACACATACTGTTCACCGCGCTGCTTGAGCAGGCGGCACACCGACAGATACCAGGGCAGACGGCGCAAAGTAGGTTCGGGAACTTTTTCCATTCTGTTTGTCATAGCCATATCGACGCGCGTGTTATATATAACGT
Source organism: Bacteroidaceae bacterium (assembly GCA_017536325.1). Classification (GTDB taxonomy): domain Bacteria; phylum Bacteroidota; class Bacteroidia; order Bacteroidales; family Bacteroidaceae; genus HGM04593. Next base: position 6,602 of record JAFXHQ010000017.1, on the reverse strand, counting down.
AGCAAAATTAAGGTTATTTTGCGAAGAGATGAAATTTGTCGCGAAAATATTGTACCTTAGCACAGCAAACGTAAACCGTCAAAGGCAATGGCAAACAACAAGAACGACTGGAAAGAGAGACTCAACATAGTATATTCGACAAACCCCGACTTTTCATATATTACCGATGAAAAGGAAGAAAACGAGACACTTCCCAACGGGCAGCAGAAGCTCAGAGTGAGCATAGAGAAGAACCATAGGGGAGGAAAGACCGTAACCATTGTAAGGAATTTTGTAGGCACAGGTGATGACCTGAAGGAGCTCGGCCGCCTGCTGAAGACGAAATGCGGCGTGGGCGGAAGCGCAAAGGATGGAGAGATTCTTATCCAGGGAGAGTTCAAGGAAAAGGTCATCGAACTGTTGAAAAAAGAGGGATATACCCAAACAAAATAGAAAAATAAGGCGATATTTGAAAGACAATTCGTATATTCGCAGAATACATGAAAGGGCAGAACTTTAAAACCGATATATTATGACAGACAAATCAAAGAAGCTGTTGGCAGCCGAGCTGCTGAAGATAAAAGCAGTAAAGTTACAGCCAGAGAACCCATTCACATGGGCATCGGGCTGGAAATCACCATTCTATTGCGACAACCGCAAGACATTGTCATTCCCCGGATTACGCACACGAGTGAAATTGGGGTTGGCGAACCTCATCCTCGAGGAATTCCCCGAAGCCGACACTGTTGCCGGTGTTGCGACAGGTGCCATTGCACAAGGTGCTCTTGTAGCAGAAGAGCTCGGCAAGCCTTTCGTATATGTACGCCCTAAGGCAAAGGATCACGGACTTGGCAACCAGATTGAGGGCGACATACAGCCGGGAGCAAAGGTTGTAGTCATCGAGGACCTTGTATCAACCGGTCTGAGCAGTCTAAAGGCTGTTGATGCCCTACGCGCTGCCGGTGTGGAGGTTGTAGGTATGGTTGCATCATTCACATACGGTTTCAATGTAGCCACCGAGGCTTTTGCAAATGCAGGAGTGAAGCTCATCACACTCACCGACTATGCAGCAGTGCTTGAGGCAGCAAAGGAGACCGGATACATCACTGAGGATGTAATGCCGACACTTCAGGAGTGGCGTGCGAACCCATCGGAATGGAGGAACGACCTCAAGTAACTCTCATAAAACTGAAAGGTTAGAATTCGCGACACTTCTCAGTTTCCCGTTTTCACCTTTCAGTTTTCCTTTTCACTTTCCAATCTTTAGTAACAGAATAAATTCATGAGCCAATACGAAAGCAGTGTTAAATGCATTCCGTACTCACAAGAGAGAGTATATGCAAAACTCGAAGACCTGAACAACCTCGAAGGGCTTAAGGACAAACTGCCCGAGGACAAGGTCAAGGACCTTACATACAGCAGAGACGAAGCGACGGTGAACGTGCCGCCGCTTGGCAACGTAACCATAAGGGTGGTAGAACGCGAAGAGCCCAAATGCATAAAACTTGAGGCTGTGGGTTCACCCATCCCCGTAAACCTGTGGATACAGATAATCGCCGATGGCGAAGAGGCCTCAAAGATGCGTGTGGTTGCAAAGGCCGAGGTAAACTTCATGTTGCGTGCAATGATTGACAAGCCATTGAAAGACGGGCTTGAAAAGATTGCCGACGCACTGTCCATGATTACATATTGATTTTATGGCAAAGAAACTCTGGGAGAAGAGCATTGATGTAAACCCCGAAATAGAACGTTTTACAGTAGGCCGTGACCGCGAGCTCGACCTGTTGCTCGCGCGCTACGACATCATTGGCTCCATCGCCCACAGCACAATGCTCAAGAGCATAGGAATGCTGACAGCCGAAGAGATGGAGGAACTGCACAAGGAGTTACGCAATATCCATGCAACTGTCGAGAACGGAGAGTTCTTCATAGAGGAGGGTGTAGAAGATGTCCATTCTCAGGTCGAGCTCATGCTCACGCGTAAGCTGGGCGACACGGGCAAGAAGATCCATAGCGGACGTTCGAGAAACGACCAGGTACTTGTTGACCTCAAACTCTTCACACGTAACGGGCTGCAGGAAATCTGCGAAGATGTGATGGAGCTTTTCCATGCACTCATAAAACAGAGCGAGAGACACAAGGATGTCATTCTCCCAGGCTATACACATCTACAGGTAGCCATGCCGTCGTCATTCGGGTTATGGTTCGGTGCATATGCCGAGAGCCTGGCCGACGACATGCTGTTCCTGCAAGCTGCATACCGCATGTGCAACCGCAATCCTCTTGGATCGGCTGCCGGCTACGGTTCGTCATTCCCGTTGGACAGGACAATGACCACCGAGCTTCTTGGTTTTGACTCAATGAACTACAATGTAGTATATGCACAGATGGGACGTGGCAAATGCGAAAGGAACATAGCGTTTGCTCTTGCAAGTGTTGCAGGAACATTGTCGAAACTCGCGTTCGATGCCTGTATGTTCAATTCGCAGAACTTCGGGTTTGTAAAACTGCCCGCAGAGTGTACTACAGGCAGCAGCATTATGCCGCACAAGAAAAACCCCGATGTCTTTGAACTGCTGCGTGCACGGTGCAACCGTCTTCAGGCACTGCCTACCGATATAACGCTCATTATGAACAACCTGCCAAGCGGATACTTCCGCGACCTGCAGATAATAAAGGAACTCTTCCTGCCGGCATTCACAAGCCTGAAGGAGTGCCTCGCTATGGCAACATACATAATTGACCGCATAGAGGTAAACCGCAACATACTCGATGACAGCCGCTACGATGCCATGTTCAGCGTGGAAGAGGTAAACAGGCTTGCCACCGATGGAATGCCGTTCCGCGATGCATACAAGAAGGTAGGGCTCGACATAGAAGCCGGCAGATTCACTCCTTGCAAGGAGATACACCACACCCATGAAGGAAGCATCGGCAACCTATGTAACGACAAGATTGAAGAATTCATGCAAGGAACTTACGACAGCATGGACTTCGGCAAGGCGCGCGATGCAGAAGCAGCATTGTTAAATAGATAGAAAAAAGGTCGAACGCGGCGGCTCAATGATAATAAAGATGAGCAAGCCGCGTTTTTCATTCAAGCACGCAACGGAACCATTCCGATGGTGCAGAAGCAGAGAGATCCAAGGAAAGAGGTCGATACATCACCACCAAAAAACAACACAATGAAAAAGATACTTAATGCCCTGATTCTGGCAAGCACTATGATATTTGCAGGCTGTGACGAAGAGAGCCCCTATTCGGGTTACCGTGTGAATTTCACGTTTGATTCCACCATACACCCCTATAACCAAGCACGCAGTTTCGGGCAGTACATATGTGTAAGAAGAGGCAGGAATGTTGGAGAGTATCGCCTGACCGATGCATTAGGAAACACCCAGGATGTAAACATTCCACAGATAAACCTCCAACAGAATACATTCCACTACGGGCTTGGTGGATTGATTATCGGCACCCCCTCGGCATACGGTGAAGGAAATCTCGTCGCCTACGACTGGGCCTGTCCTAAATGTCAGATACAGAGTGCCAGAGTCACTATTGATTATACAATGGGACATGCACTATGCCCAAAATGCGCCACAAAGTTCGATCTCAACAGCGGTGGCATCCCAATTGAAGGAGAGTCGCGCCCGCTATGGCGTTACCGTATCTTCGACAGCGGCACACAGGTGATAATACAGAATTAAAGAGTGCCATTGAACGCAATAGAAAACACCTGAACAGATACAGGAATACCAAACAGCCTCTTGGCATTCCAAAAGAAAGCAACGGGGTAAATATATACCTATGTAACGCAAAAAAACAGAAGGAAAACCCTTATCTCTTTTGATTATTTTCCAAATTATTCTATCTTTGCAACCGCTATCGCATAAGGCGAAAGCACACATAAGGTCGCTCGAATGGTGGAATCGGTAGACACGAAGGACTTAAAATCCTTTGGCATTTAAACGCCGTGCGGGTTCAAGTCCCGCTTCGAGTACTGAGGCAATCTCTTGTAAATCGTTGATTTACAAGAGATTGCCTTTTTAAAAAATAGAAAGTTGGCATATAATGAAAGTTTCCCATCAATATATGCCAACAATAAATGCTATATTCTACTATTATTAGCTAAATCAGAAGTTTTCATCACTACGCCTACTAAAAAGCAGGCTGCAGCGATATACTTCAAAGACTCAACGGCTTCTAGTAGGTTTCCAAACTTTGCAAATCAACGGACAAAAATCTTCTTTCCATTTGATATATATATACCCGGAATTGATATTGAATGCACCTTTCGTCCAGTCAAGTCGTATATTTCATTGTCAGATTCTTCGTTCTGTATTTTATTAATGGCTGTAACACCATTGCCTTCAATATTAAAGCGCCATCCTGAGCTTGTGGACATACTCTCTAATTTTGCAACAGGGAGATATGCCTTGTGGCTGTTGTTTAGAAAGGCTTTGTTATCGAGCAAGTTCATTTCTGCCTTATACAGACCGACATGACCATCCTGTTCAGAAAGCACATATGCCTCTAAATCTACATATGTTCTTGCAACAGAGCCTTCAAGGATGTTTGTATCATAAGTGGCCGATGATTCTGTTATTGTAAAATCATAGCTCTTGCCAATCCCTACTGCCTCTTTTGAATATAATATAACGCCGGTTAATGCGGGTATGACATTGTCGGTAATTGCTGTAAGTGTAATGTAATCTTCTTTGACGTTCTCTTTTTCTATATAATAGGCGGTAACACCGATAGGGAGTTCCAAAGCCACAGGGGCATACATAGTGGCCCAGCCTGTCTTTCCTATTTCAACCGGCAACTCGGTTATCTCCTCAACACTCCATTTATATCCGGCATCATTAGGATAACCGCTATCCTGTGTGCCGCTATCAGCCTCGTCCGCGTTACCATAAATATATCTTATGCCATTACCATAATCATTCATGCCGCCAAGAGATATATAATAAACGCCGGCAGTGGGTATTACTTCGGTGGCTACCGGTGGTGTTGATATATCGCTCAGGGTAACATTGTAAATGTTTTCTGTTTGGGAGATTCCTATATACTGTCCCTGTGCATATGAGAGTAAGGATGATTGGTTATAATAGAAGAGGTTGTCCTTCCCATCCATCACAAGGCGGTTGCCGTTGCTTGCACTAACTTCCGAGGATAGGTATTTCCCGCCACCTATGCATTTGAATCTATAATAGCCGGTCATTAAAACGCTTTCTTCTGTGCCGTTTATTATTGCTCTTGCCGCAGCCATAATGCTTTCTTCTACAACAACATCTTTAACCGGAATCAAGGTCAATGGACTTCCGCCATCACTCATGAAATCCTTGTTGTTATTATCGTACCACCAGCGTACCGGGCTTCCGCTTGTCGATGGTGTACCGCAACCGCTTGAAAGGAGTGCATCGGTACTGTTTACAGTTGCCATTATCACATAATAGCCACTATGCGCTGTATTCTCTTCAATTCTTATAGGAAGAGCTTCTGTTGCACTCAATACATTGGCTTTGGCATTCTTCCCGGCCTCGACAGTACCTGCTGTCAGGAATTTTCCGGTAGCCGCGTGGAACAGATATCTGTTGCCGTCCTGTGCAGTAATGAGATACCACACAAGGTCAACTTCGGAGGATGTGCTTGCAAAGTGTGAACTGCCATAATTACCCAATGTCACATCGGCAAGCTTTGCTTCATTGGGATAACCAGTATGGTATGCAAGATAACCACGTCCATCCTGTTGCCAGAAGATTTTGTATGCGCCATCGGGGAATGTTTCGTTTTGTGCAAAATTCGCTGTGTAAGTTATATCCGTTGTTGTTGTAAAGGTATATGGGTTTTCATTGCTTACCAAATCCTGTCCATCGTACCAACCTGTGAAATTGTAACCATTGTTCGCGTTTGCAGCAAGTGTAACCTCGCTGCCTTTGATAACGCGCTTTGCGCCTGTAGCCTCGCCGTTGATTGTAACAGAACCGCCCTCGGCGGGTGTGGTGCTCACTGTTATGTCAACATATTCAGTATCGACAACCCTAATTGTGTTGCCTTCAACAAGAACTGTTACATCTTGAACTGCCGCATTGTTTTTCTTGGCAGTCAACTGCTGGGCTGTTATAGTTTCATTAGTGATGAAGAAACCTCCATCAAAGGCATATTCGCTACCATATGTCACATACACATCTTTATCGGTACAGTCAACAACAACATCATAGATGTTCTTGTCCTCTGTGTCAACACGCTCGAAACGCCACTGATTGTCTGTTGCATCAGGGTGGCCACTCCAGGTTGTCAAGTAATTTATTCCGCCTACTTTGAAATAATCTTGCTTACTGTCAGAACAGTTGAGGGCTTCGTTGAAATAATAGTAGGTGTATCCATCATCTGCATCATTGATGGTGGTGTGTATATTAAGGTTGCTGAATGTGCCCAAAATACTTTCGTTGTAGCTTTTTCCTGCAACGACAGGCTTACCGTCACCATTCTTTATACCCAGTTGGTTGCCGTTTTTGGTTATATACCATATACCGTTGTTGGTATTTACCATTGTATTCGACTGCAGTGTGAAATGGTTGGTATTGTCACTGCTGAATGCATTGTTGTATAGATGTTCG
>JAFXHQ010000003.1 GCA_017536325.1 Bacteroidaceae bacterium | reverse complement strand
GCTGCATACGGTACAGACAACAAGTATATTGGCAGGGTGTTTGCGTTGCGTTTTACCGACTGTTCGCGCCTTGCCCTCTTTGGGAACGTTAACAATAACAACGATACCCGCCGCCCGGGACGACAAGGCGATTGGACACCTTCGAGTCAGCCAACAGGCATACAGACAAGCCAAACAGCAGGAATAGAGTATCTCTATGAGAACCGTCACAAGACGTTCGAGTGGGTGAGTAATGCCGATTTCACGCACACCGCCAATGATGTGGATATAAGAACAAACAGGACAAACTTTCTTTCCAACGGTAATACATATACAAGGAATGAAAACGTCAGCAACGGTAAAAATATAGTAATAAATACCAAACACTCATTCGAGAGCAATAAAAACATTGTTCTGCAGAATGGAAATATCATATTCAATCTGCGTAACAGTGACAATGATATGCTTCTGCGTGAGGCATCATATTCCAACAATCCATTTGATGTGGTGATAGGGGCTGCACTGCTCGACAGTGCTTTCTCTGCAACGGACAATGCATTGCGCCGCATTGTAATCAACCGTTGGAAGCAGACAATGATGAGTGAGAGCGACCATTGGAATATCTCAGTTCCTTATAGTCTCATGATGTCTCCATCACGCAACCGTGGCATATCCGACTTCCTTACACTGAATGCTTCGTTCAATATTGATGAAACGATAAACAGAACCTTTGACATATATTCGCTTGAATATCTTGCAGAGGGTAGCAAGGATTATCGCAACAGATATACCAATAGTCCAAACAAAGGATATGACTATAAATTTGCTACCCGATATCTATATCCAATCATAAAGGATATGAATATCTCCCTTGAATACTCCTACAATCAGAGATACCGTTCACAGAATATGGCACTCTATCGCCTTGACGAACTTGAAGGTTGGGGAGCAGACAGTGAGTTTGTATTGGGTGAGTTGCCCTCGGCTCTGCCGATGCCCGATATCAATAGTGGGAATATGGATTCCTGGAACAAGATGCATACCGTTACACCCCGTTTCTTTTATCGCATACGCAACGCCGAAGGCAAGAATGTCTTTGACTTTGATTTGAATGTACCTGTGGTTATGGTAAATGAGAGGTTGCGTTTTGAACGCCCGGATTTTCTCTCCGATGAACGCCGTAGCGCGGTACTCGTTTCACCGCGTTTGTCATTGCAGCCTGTAATTTACCACAGCAACGGTGCTTTTACAAACATAAAGTTGAACTATGACTTTTCAGTGATACAGCCTTCTATGAGGCATTTTATAGAGGTTGTAAGTGATGCCAATCCGTTGAATATACAGATGGGTAACAAGGCTCTTGAGAACAGCCATCGGCATAATGTACGCCTCTCGGTGAGTACCCGAAGCGGAAAGACAAGGCGACAGCTTTATAACCTGGAACTTAATTATACCGCCTCGAACAACGATGTTGCTGTGCAGCGTAGTTATAACCCTATTACCGGTGTTTATACCACACGCCCTGTAAATATAAACGGCAACTGGCTTGCAGGCGGTACATTCAACATCAACCGCGTTTTCGGCAAGAGTCAGAATTTTACATTCGACTCAAACAGCTCTCTCAATTATCACAACAGTGTAGATGCAGCCGAGGTAACGACTACAAATGATAACGTTTGGCAGAATGTAGTGGAAAGCACTGTCTATAATTTCAATGTAGGCGAGACATTGCGCTTGAACTGGTCGCGTAACGGTTGGCACATTGGCGCAAAGCTACAGGGCAACTACACCCGTGCAACAAGCAACAGGGAGAATTTCAATGCCATAAATGCAGTGAACCAATCATACAGTGCATCGGCAAGAATACCCCTTCCCTGGGAGTTCCACTTTGCAACCGACCTTACTTTATACTGCCGTGACGGTTATAACGATGAACAGCTGAATACTAATGAACTTGTGTGGAACGCACGCCTTGAACACAGTATCCTGAACGGCAACCTTACCTTTATTCTTGACGGCTTTGACATACTTGGCAACCTATCCAATGTCCGCCACAGTATAAATGCACAGGATATAACCGAAACATATTACAATGTTGTTCCTGCATACGGAATGCTTCACATTGTATATAAGTTGAATATAGAACCGAAGAAGAGAAAATAAGTCAGGGCTCATTGTAACAAATAGGCATCTTATCCGTCT
>JAFXHQ010000002.1 GCA_017536325.1 Bacteroidaceae bacterium | reverse complement strand
TACTATTAAAAAACGCTCAAGGATTTCTTTGGGGAGTACTAGTTGAGCTAACTGTTCTAACATCTTTGTTTCCATAAAAACAAAGATAGTACTTTTTTATTAACCCACAGTAAATTTCTACTGAGCCCAAATTTATGGCTGGAAATCGCGGGAAATCGGAGTGTATATATAAAAAAAGAACCTTTGAAAGGTTCTTGCTTTGTAGCGCCTACGGGAATCGAACCTGTGTTCGTTACAAGATAAGGTGTGAGAGGCTTGCGCCCTAGCACCATCTTTTCCCGCATTTGCTCTTGTAGCGCCTACGGGAATCGAACCCGTGTTCCATGCGTGAGAGGCATGTGTCCTAGCCACTAGACGAAAGCGCCGAATAAGTATTGCTTTTTTAGCAACGGTTTTCCCGTATTTGCTCTTGTAGCGCCTACGGGAATCGAACCTGTGTTCGTTACAAGATAAGGAGTGAGAGGCTTGCGCCCTAGCACCATCTTTTACCGCATTTGCTATTGTAGCGCCTACGGGAATCGAACCCGTGTTCCATGCGTGAGAGGCATGTGTCCTAGCCACTAGACGAAAGCGCCATTTGCAAAAATTAAGCGGAAGCTGGGGGATTCGAACCCCCGGTACGGTAACCCGTACGGCAGTTTAGCAAACTGCTGGTTTCAGCCACTCACCCAAACTTCCATTTGTTATGGCTTACACCCTTAATTTTGCGATGCAAAGGTAGAGCTATTCATTGACATACGCAAGAAATATCGAGATTATTTTCAAAAAAAGTGATTGTTTTTGATAAAACCTGGCAGATTGTTCTTGTAGCAGTGCCGAAGCTTGGCATGGAGCTGTTGTTGCGCAGTCTCTCTCCTTTAGAATGTTCCTACTTGCAGTTCCAGAAATTAATATACTCTTCTGCAACTTTGCGGAAATGGTGATGCCGGCATATATATTCACGACTCTCCTTTTGCATTCTCGTTACTTCGGCGGGGTTTTCAATAAGCCATTCCAGCTTTTTGAATACATCTTCTTCGTCTGGTGTTACGTTTACCATTGGGCGGAGGGTGTTCTCGTTGTTTATAGCATAGCATTCCTCTTCGGCTCCGCCAACGACAATCTTGCCCTTTGACATTGCAAGCAGGGCATTCATGCCTGGCGAGTAGCCATACAGTTGGTCCAGTACAATGTCGCAGTCGTCAATCATTTTTCTGTACTGTTCAAACGGAACATTCTCGGCAATATATGTAGTGCATTTGTCGGGGTAAAGGCTTGCTATGCGCTTGAGTGCACGTAGCATGATATCTGTACCTTTGTATATGCTACGTTCTTTTTGTATCCCGATGAAAAACTTTATTTTTCGTTCCGGGGTATATGGTTTTCCGATATTCTCTTTGTCCGGGTCAATGGGGAAGGGTATGTAAGTTAGCTTTCCGGCATGCTTCTCCTTGTAAGCGGTGTGGTATTCATACATTCCTGCGATTATGCCATTGCAACTGTCGGCAATCTCTCTGTTAAGTCTTGCTTTGGGTGTTCCTTGCCAGTCGGCAGCCTGTTCGCGAGTGTAATCGTTCTCTATTGTTTTGTCGCCGATATTGAAATCGGAGTAACGGAAAGTGCGTGGGATGCGGGTGCAGGCGTCAACCCAATATGCGTCCATCCCGAATGCACCAAGGAAAACCTTTTTGTTGTGTTTCTTGAGGTATCGGTATATTGGTGCAATCTTCTCGGCCTTGAGTTCAAGAAACATGGGATTTATGAGTTGCACGATGTCATATCCACGTAGCTTTGGCAATAGGACATATGTTTTCAACAGGTAGTGGATTCCCCCTGTTTTGGTGTATCGGCGTACAAGCGAAATGTCGCGTTTGTAGTCTTTCCAGAAATCTCCGTTACTGACTACACACACGGTATGCCCGAGTTGGCGTAACCCTTCGGCGAGGGTCCAATGCACGTTGCTGTATTCTCCAATGAGCAGGATTCTCATTTCCTTTTCGGTTTTTTGCTTGGTGTGACGGCTCTTAGAATGTTCATTCCTGCACTGCAGTTTGCCAGAATGCGGAATATCCTGTATTTGAAAGAGTAGTTGGCTGCGGGGATGGGGTAAAGCGATAGCGGCGCTAAGTCCTTAATGCATCTTTTCCTAATTTCCGACGCGCTCATTCCGTTGTACAGCATATTCAAAATTGCATCTACGGCCAGCATATTCAACTTGCGGTCAATGCCTCTTTTCTGAAGATTGTTGCCTTGCTCGTAGAAACAGTTGCGGAAGAATGTAATTCTTTCTATTGCTTTGATGAGGTCATCGATGCGATGACTTTCAAATGCCTTGTCGTTGCTGGCTGTTGTTGAGCCGCTGCGTTTGCAGTAGCAATAGAGTAGTGCGTCGCAGTCGATGAGACTCTGGGCGTGGTAGTGCAGTGCTGTATTGAACTCTTCGTCTTCGTGGAAGCATCCTTCCGGGAATCTTATCATTTTTCTTGTTGCAAAATCCTTGGCAAAGAAGTAAAGACATGGGCTTCCCGGCAGATTGTTGGTTGTCATGAAGGCTGCTCCGCTTATTGTGTTGCTTGTCTTTATGGCATTTTTTCTTTTGGGCAATGCTTCGTCCGCCGACGTGGTGACATGATATCTGTAACGCAGTATTTGCGGTTTTTCTCTTTTCAGAATCTCGAGACAATGGTGTATTTCGCCGTTGGCGATGAGGTAGTCGTCTGCATCGACAAACATGATGTATTTGCCTGTTGCCTTGTCTATGCCGTGGTTGCGGGCTGCGCCGGGGCCTCCATGGCTGGTGGGTACAAGTTTGACGGTCTCTTTGCTGTATTTGTCTTCAATCCATAGCGGTGGTTGAATGGAGCCGTCGTCAACTACGATTATTTCATAGTCATTGTCGGGCATTCCTTGAGACGTGATGCTTGTTATGCATCGCTCGAGAAGTTCCTTGTTTATGTTGTAATGCGGTATGACAATCGACAGGAACATTTCTTAGCATAATTTTTTGTGGAACATGGCGAGTATGTTGCTGTGTGCTTGTGCTCCGAACAGGGAGAATAAGGTATATTTGATTTTGTTCTTGGCCGGGATTCCCATATTGTAGAGCTCCTTTATGCCGAGATTGCACCCTTTGAGCATATCGGCGGCTTCTTTGTATCTGCTTTTTTCGCCACCTTTGCAACGGAAAAGGTCGGTTAGGTTATCAAGGCTTCTGAGCAGGATTATGTTGGCTTCGTCCTGCATCTTGTAGTCGTCCCTGACCTTTTTGTATAGTGTTACAAGGTTGCGGTAGAGAAAGAATTGTGAATCGAATGAGTAGTTGTTGCTTATGCTCTCTTCGTTGTCGTAGTAATAATAGAAGCCACAGTCGGAATAGTATATGTTCTCACAACTTCCAAACAGCATAGGTGTTACGTATGTATCCTCGAATACCTCTCCTTCGGGGTAACGTACGAACATGAACATGTCGGCGCGGTATATCTTGTTGCATGCAAAGCAGTGTTCGTATCCTTTGCGTCTTATCCAATCGGGGAATATGTTTTCGTTGCCGCTTATCTTTTCGGGTTTGAATGAGATGATATTGCTTCTGTTGGATTCGTAGTGCTCAATGATGGGGTATTCCAGAATATCGATATCGGGGTTCGACAGCAGGATTCTCATGTTGTGGTAATATGTTCCGGATGCCACGGTGTCGTCTCCATCGACAAATGTGATATATTCTCCGCGGGCTGCAGCTATGCCTGCATTGCGGGCCGACGAGAGCCCTCCGTTCTTCTTGTGTATGACCTTTACCTTGTCGCACTCGTGTGCGTAACGGTCGCAGATGGCTCCGCAGCTGTCGGGCGAGCCGTCATCTACAAGTATGAGCTCGTAATCGGTATAGGTCTGCTGCAGTATGCTTTCTATGCATCGTTGCAGGTATCGCCTTACTTTATATACTGGTACTATTATGCTTAGTTTCATCAGTTGTGGCTGGGCTTGTTCAATGCAATGCTGCGGCATTGCCAAAACAAAGTATATTTATCGCAAAGATAATAAATAAAGATATAATAACCGATAAAATGGCGGTTTTTTATTTCGGGTGATTTTTTTTGCTTTACGGTTGCAAATAACTTCTTGTGCTGTTCTTTAATTGGCGGCTTTTTATTATCTTCGCATTTGTTTTGATTCCCCGTATCTTGCGGCCAGCGCGTCTATGGGGCCTCTATGTGGATTATATGAGCGACAATAACGGACAGGATGTGACTTCCCCAAACAAGGATTACCGTCGCACAATCAAATATCTTGGGATATTTGGCGGTGCGCAGGGATTGTCGATGTTTCTTAATATTGTGCGTAATAAGTTCGCTTCAATTCTTCTCGGTGCTCGCGGGTTGGGCTTCATTGCTCTGTACAACAGAACATTGCAGATGTTCAGCGAATGTACGAATCTGAGCTTGTCGTTCAGCGCGGTACGCAAACTGGCAAGTGTATATGAGAATGAGGACGAGGAGTCGGCAGAGTACTGTGTAAAGATTATACGCAGTGTGGCTCTGCTTACCGGGCTTGTGGGTATGCTGTTGTTCATGATGCTCTCTCCATTTATTTCCAATTGGATATTCGGCAGTCATTCCTATTATGTGACACGCTTCCTTATGCTGTCGCCTGTTATTCTATTCATGGCGGTGTCGGGCGGTGAGGTTGCTGTCATGAGGGGCGTGCGACGGCTCAATAGCCTTGCTTTGTATTCTGTTTGGACAGCCTTGAGCTCTGTGGCGATATCTGTTCCGCTATATTTTGTGATGGGGCTTGGAGGTATTTTCCCGTCGATCTTTTTCATTGCATTCTTTCAGATGGCCGGTGCGCTATTTTTTACGTTGAGAATATATCGTTACCGAGTCTCTCCTTTTTCGCTGAAACTCTTGCGCGATGGGGTGGATATGATAAAGATGGGTGCTGGATATATATATTCTTCCATACTTACATCGCTTTCGATATGGCTGGTATGCAAGGCTTTGTCCCAAATTGGCGATGGCGCATCTACAGGACTGTTTTCAGCGGGGTTTACTATAATATGTATGTTGCCGAGTATTCTGTTCGCGGCTCTGGATTCCGACTATTATCCGCGCCTTTCAGGTATCTTTGGCCGGCACAAGGAACGCAATGAAGTTGTCAACGGGCAGATAGAAGTACATATCCTCATACAGGCTCCGTTGATTCTGGGAGTGATAGTGCTTCTGCCGGAACTGATTCCTTTGCTATACAGCAATGATTTTGAACCGGCTCTTAAAATGACGCAAATAGCGATGTTCGCCCTCTTGTTCAATACCGTGACATATCCTCTGTCGTTTATGCCTCTTTCTAAAGGCGATTCTTTTACATTCCTTGTGCAGGAGTCGATATACAACGTGTCGTTTGTGGTGCTTATTGTGTTGGGGTATAGCAGATTCGGACTCACCGGAGTCGGTGTGGCTATGGCTATGGCACGTGTCATAGACCTGATTTCAGCGTATATGATAGCGCACTATAAATATTCGTTCAGTTTCTCCTCCCGCGTGAAGAGGTATTTCTTTATGCATGCTGCAATATATATAGTTGCATGTTATTCGGTCTTTGTGATTGAGAGCCATTTCAACAGGGCTATCTTGTGTTTTGGCTGTGTTGCCTGCTCGGTGTTGTTGTCAATGTATATGTTGTCGGTTCATGGGAATTTGCTGTATAAATTGTTTCAACGGCTTTTTAAGAGAAAAGGGTAGGGCATAAGGCTACGTAGTGTACCGATGCGTGATTTTTAATTTGAAAGACAAATAAGGTATAATATTATTATGAGAAGGTTTATAATTTCTATGACAGTTCTTGTGCTGTCTGTTTCTGCAGGTCTTGCCTGTACCAATTTCCTTGTAGGAAAGAAGGCTTCGGCCGATGGCTCCGTATTTATTTCATATAGTGCCGACAGCTATGGCATGAGTGGCTTTGTAGCCCACTTCCCGGCTGCTGTTCATCCTGAGGGTACGATGCGTGACATATATGAGTGGGACTCCGGGAAATATCTTGGTCAGATACCCGAAGCGCGCCGTACATATAATGTTGTAGGCAATATAAATGAGTATCAGGTGGCTATAGCCGAAACAACATTCGGTGGGCGTGAGGAGCTGATTGATGAGACTGGTCTTATAGATTACGGCAGTCTTATATATATAGCTCTTCAACGTTCCAAGAGTGCGCGTGAAGCCATAGATGTGATGACATCGCTTGTTCAGGAGTATGGCTATTACAGTAGCGGCGAGAGCTTCTCGATAGCCGACAAGAATGAAGCATGGATACTTGAGATGGTAGGTAAGGGCGGCAAGGAGAAGGGAGCCGTGTGGGTAGCCGTACGTATCCCTGACGATTGTATCTCGGCCCATGCCAATCAGGCGCGCATACGCAAGTTCGATATGAAGGACAAGGAAAATGTGCGATATTCCAAAGATGTTATAAAGTTTGCGCGCAAGATGGGCTATTTCAGTGGCAAGGATGAGGATTTTGATTTTGCTGCAGCATATTGCCCGGCTGATTTCGGTGCATTGCGTTATTGCGATGCACGTGTATGGAGCTTTTTCAACATGTTCGGCTCTGAGGATATGACCAAGTATCTTGCATGGGCATCGGGAGATCCTACGGCAGAACCTATGCCTCTTTATATGAAGCCTAAAGCTCCTGTTTCTCTGCAGGATATGCAACGTGGAATGCGCGACCATTATGAGGGTACTCCTTTTGATATAACAGGGGATCTTGGTGCCGGTGCATACAATATGCCTTACCGCCCCTCACCCTTGAGTTTCAAGGTGAACGGTAAGGAATATTTCAATGAACGACCTATCTCGACATTCCAGACTGCATTTACGTTTGTTGCACAGTTACGTTCTTCATTGCCTGATGCGATTGGCGGTGTCATGTGGTTCGGTACTGATGATGCGAATATGGTTGTCTTTACACCGGTATATGGTTGTGCTACCGCAATTCCCGATTGCTATAAGGAGTGTTATGCCAATCCTGTAGAGTTCTCTTGGAAATCCTCTTTCTGGGTCTTCAACTGGGTGTCTAACATGATTTATCCCAAGTACTCTATGGTTATAGATGATATGAGAAGTGTACAGAGTGCATTGGAGGATGAGATATTCAGGCAGAGCAGGGAGGTTGAGCAGGAGGCTCTTGCGGTTATAGAGACTTCTCCTAAGTTTGCTGTAGAAATACTCAATGACTTTACATGCGGCAGTGCCGAGACTGCACTTGCCGAGTGGCGTAAATTCGGTGAGAAAATTATTGTGAAGTATAATGATTTTGTTGTCAAGAGCGAGAAAAACGGCAAGATGGACCGTGGTACAACCGGTCTTGGAGGCCGAATTTCACGCCCCGGTTATTCTCAGGAGTATTGGAAAGCTGTCGTGGAGAGTACCGGTGACAGATATCTTATACCCGAATCAAAATAACAGATTGTTTGTTCTTTTATTCAAATAAATGCCTATATTTGCATAATTCAAGGTAATATGCTCTGTTTAATGGCATCAATCATGATATTACGTTGAATTCCGGGGAATTTTGCCCGACAGATTTGTTGAATACTTTAAATGACTAATAATATGGATCAGGAATTAATCAAGATGGTTACGGACAAGGCCACAGAGTGGCTCTCTCCGGCTTATGACGAGGAAACCCGTAAGGAGGTTCAGGCAATGTTGGACAATGAGGACAAGACACCTCTTGTAGATGCGTTCTATCGTGAACTGGAATTCGGTACCGGTGGTTTGCGCGGTATCATGGGTGCGGGCAGCAACCGTATGAATATCTATACGGTCGGTAAGGCGACCCAGGGACTTGCCAACTATCTGAACGAGTGCTTCAAGGATATGGAGCAGATATCTGTGGTTGTCGGACACGATTGTCGCAATAACAGCCGTCTGTTTGCCGAAATTTCAGCGAATATATTCTCGGCGAACGGAATCAAAGTGTATCTTTTCGAGGATTTGCGTCCTACTCCTGAAATCTCTTTTGCAATCCGCCATTTGGGTTGTCAGAGCGGTGTGAATATCACAGCAAGCCATAATCCCAAAGAGTACAATGGCTATAAGGCTTATTGGGACGACGGTGCACAGATGCTTTCTCCGCATGATGTAAATACAATCAAACATGTAGAGAGCGTGAAAGTGGAGGATATAAAGTTTGTAGGTAATCCGGAACTTATAGAAGTGATAGGTGAGGATATTGACAATGCTTTCCTTGATGCTGTTAAAACCCTCTCCATCGATCCTGCTGTAATTGAGCGTCACAAGGATCTCAAGATTGTCTATACTCCAATCCATGGTTGTGGCCGTGTGCTTATTCCTGCATCGCTCCGCAGATGGGGATTTGAGAATATCCATTGTGTAGAGGAGCAAATGGTGAAGGATGGAAACTTCCCGACCGTAGTATCTCCAAATCCCGAGAATCCCGAGGCTATGACTATGGCTGTTAATCTGGCAAAGAAGATTGATGCCGACCTTGTTATGGCTTCTGATCCCGATGCCGACCGTTTGGCAATTGCCTGCAAGGACAGCAATGGCGAGTGGGTTATCATAAACGGTAACCAGACTTGTATGATGTTCCTTTACTACATCATTACCCAATATACAAAGTTGGGCAAGATGACAGGCAAAGAGTTTGTCGTAAAGACAATCGTTACAACAGAAGTGATAAAGAATATTGCCGAGAAGAATAATCTGAAGATGTATGACTGCTATACCGGTTTTAAGTGGATTGCTAAGGTTATCCGTGACAACGAAGGTGTAGCGAAGTATATCGGCGGCGGTGAGGAGAGTTTCGGCTTCCTTGCAGAGGACTTCTGTCGCGACAAGGACTCTGTTTCGGCATGCAGCCTTATCGCCGAGGTTGCTGCATGGGCTAAGGATAATGGCAAGAACCTCTATGAACTGCTTATGGATATCTATGTAGAGTATGGCTTCTCCAAAGAGGTTACCGTTAATGTGGTAAAACCGGGAAAGAGCGGTGCAGATGAAATACGTCAGATGATGGAGAATTTCCGTGCTAATCCTCTCAAGGAGATGGCAGGTGAGAAAGTTGTTTGCTACAAGGACTTCAAGTCTATGAAGCAGGTTGACGGTGACGGAAATGTTACAGACATTGATATGCCGGAGCCATCGAATGTTCTTCAGTATTTCACAGAAAACGGAAATAAGGTGTCTGTACGTCCATCGGGTACAGAACCGAAGATTAAGTTCTATATGGAGGCGAAAGGCAAGATGGGGTGCAGAAATTGTTATGCCGATGCTTGCGCAAAGGCCGACGAGACAATCGAGGCAATGAAGAAAGCGATGGGTATCTGATAGACCCCAATGTATATAAAAACAGAAGTAGCCCGGCATGCGCCGGGCTACTTCTGTTTTTTCTATTTCGCGGATTCTTGTCCGCACACTGTAGTCACTTGATGTCTGTTTCCTCCTTCATGTCAACCTCATTGCCATTCTTGTCAAAGAAATGGTATTCCAGGTATGCCATTTTCTGGTCTGGTATGACACGCACGCCCATTCCGTATCTCATTTGCCACTTTCTGTACAGAGAAATGAATCCTTTCTTGATGTATGCGGCAACGTATGGATGTACGTGCAGTCTGAAACTTTTTACTCCTATGACCTTTGTCAATGTCTCAATTTTGCTTTCCAATGTCTCTGTAAACAGTACCGATGGCTGCACCTTGCCTTTGCCGTGGCATACAGGGCAGCTCTCTTCAACCTCAAGATTTGTGGCAGGGCGCACTCTCTGACGTGTAATCTGCATAAGACCGAACTTGCTCAAGGGCAGAATGTTGTGTTTTGCCCTGTCTCTGCTCATGTTCTCTGTCATTCTTTCGTAGAGTTTCTGGCGGTGCTCGCTCTTGTCCATGTCGATGAAATCGACTACGATTATGCCGCCCATATCACGTAGGCGGAGCTGGCGTGCAAGTTCATCGGCGGCTCCCATATTCACTTCAAGGGCATTCTCCTCCTGATTGCTTGCATTGTTGCGGGCTCTGTTGCCGCTGTTTACATCTACTACGTGTAGAGCTTCAGTGTGCTCTATTACCAAGTACGCTCCGCCTTTGAAAGATACGATTCTTCCGAAAGAGGATTTAATCTGTTTGGTTATCCCGAAGTGGTCGAATATCGGCAATTCTCCTCGGTAGAGCTTGATTATGTTGACGCTCTCCGGGGCTATGACGGATACATAATCCCTTATTCTTTTATATACTTCGATGTCGTTCACGTGGATACTCTCATATGAGGGATTGAAAAGGTCACGTAGCAATGCAAGTGTCCTGTCCGATTCCTCGTGGACGATTGTAGGCGGTTTGGTACTCTTCTGTACCTTCCCCACAAGAGACTCCCAATTATTTACCAATGTGCGGAGTTCGCTGTCGAGCTCGGCAACCTTCTTGCCTTCGGCGACTGTTCTTACAATTATTCCGAAATTCTTCGGCTTGATGCTTTGCAACAGTTGTTTAAGTCGCGTGCGCTCCTCAGGGGATTTGATTTTTGACGATACCGATACTTTGTCTTCAAACGGGATGAGAATCAGGAAACGTCCGGCAAAGGACAATTCGCAGGTCAGTCTTGGTCCTTTTGTGTTTATAGGTTCTTTGGTGACCTGTACCAGAATCTCCTGTCCTGTCTGCAGTGCCTCAGAAATGTTCCCCTCTTTCTTTTTCTCTGGCATTATTGATGCCTTTGCTATGGGGAAACTCTTTTTACGGTCACTGGTAATCTGTTTAAGATACTTCTGGAGAGAGTAAAATTGCGGACCCAAGTCTGAGTAATGAAGGAATGCTTCTTTTTCTGAACCGACATCAACAAAGCAGGCATTAAGCCCGGGCATAATCTTCTTTACACGCCCGTGGTAAATGTTGCCCACTGAAAATGTTTCTGTTTGCTGTTCTCTCTGGAATTCAACCAACTGCTTCTCTTCGGTGATGGCGATGGAGACCTCCTGCGAGTGGACATCAACAATTAGTTCACTTGTCACAATTCTCTCTTTTGGTTTAGCAGGTCTTCTTTACTTGTCGGTGAGACCCTTTACCTTTGTGGTTGCAAGAACTGTCCATGTCACGTTCGACGGATTCCGGAAGTTCTTAAAATAAAAAACAAACTTGAAGTGCTTTTAACTTTCCTTGCAAGTTTGTTTTTTGCGCACAGACAGATATTACTTGTTCTTGTGTCTGTTCTTTCTCAGTCTTTTTTTACGCTTGTGCGTTGACATCTTATGTCTTTTCTTTTTCTTTCCGCTAGGCATAGTTAAAAAATTTATTAATTAATCACTCTTATTTTTTTACATCATTTACAAATGTCTTTGCGGGCTTGAATGCCGGAATGTTGTGCGCGGGAATTGTGATAGTCTTCTCCTTGTGTATGTCGCGTGCAGTTTTCTCAGCTCTGTGCTTGATTATGAAACTGCCGAATCCGCGCAAATAAACAGGCTCCTGGTCTGCCAATGAACTCTTGACAACTTCCATGAATGATTCAACTGTTGTCAATACTACAGATTTTTCAATTCCCGTCTTTTTTGCAATCTCATTTACAATCTCTGCTTTTGTCATCTCTCTATGAATTTATGTTATACTTGTACTTGTGTATAAGTTTTTTTCGGTCCACAAATATATAGCTTTTTTTGCTTATACAGAAATTTATGTGCTGTTTTTTTGGAAAAAAGTCTTGAAATCAGCCAATTGCTCTTGCATTTCCCCTTATTATATTCATTCTTCGCGAGCAGTATAGAAGATTGTAATATTCTCCTTTTTAATAATATATTCAAATTTTATTTGATTCTACACCGCTAAATTCCTATCTTTGTAGAAAATATGCGCATTGGCATGATGTTTGTGCCTTTGTTGAATATCCGTTATGAAAATTATAGTTGAATAAACTGAAAGTATTATATGTCAGTAAACAAAGTTATTCTAATAGGAAATGTCGGTAAGGAGCCTGATGTAAAGCACCTTGACCGAAATGTAGTGGTTGCAAATCTGGTGCTTGCTACAACAGAACGTTCATATACGTTACAGAACGGGACACAGGTACCGGAACGTACTGAGTGGCACAATGTGGTATTATGGGGCGGTCTTGCAGAGGTTGCAGAACGCTATGTGCACAAAGGTGACAGGATATACATTGAAGGAAAAATAAGGACCAACAGCTATGAAGACCAGAACGGCATCCGCCGTTACAGAACGGAGATTCTTGCAGAGACTATGGATATGCTTTCGTCAAGGAATTCCTCGTCTGCTCCGGCATCAGATGCTTCGCCCTCATATCAATAATTCTGCTGGCAGGTAAATTCTGCAAGATGTTGGCATCCCCTTCCGTAATCAAGAAGTGGACGGGGTTGCGCAGGCTGTGCTATGAAGATGTTTAATTAATTGGAATCTGTTTTGGAAATATTTTTATCTTTGCTGTCTTGTCCTTTTGCATTGTCATTGCCTGAGGTGAGTGTAAGCTCTCCCTCCTTCGGAGCCGTAGTGGCATTGGTTATTGCCATATTCCTCTTGATGCTGTCGGCTTTCGCATCCGGTTCGGAAATGGCATTCTTCTCCTTGACGCGAGAAGAGTTGGATACTCTGGCCGAGAGCAAATCGCAAAAGGACAAACGTGTCATCCAACTTTTGAAGGACCCCGAACGTCTATTGGCAACAATATTGATTGTCAACGATTTTGTAAATGTGGGGGTGGTCATGTTGCTGAATTTTTTCTTTATGGATGTGTTGGAGTTCGGTGCTGATGCTGTGTTGCTCGAATTTCTGGTGATGACTGTTATACTTACATTCTTGCTTTTGCTGTTCGGTGAGGTGATGCCCAAGATATACAGCAAGAGTTATTCCATGAAGTTTGCCCGTTCTGCATCGGGCGGTTTTACATTCCTCTCCCGTGTCCTGTCGCCATTTTCCTCCCTGTTGGTGCGTTCTACTGTTTTTACACAACGTATAGTAACCAAAAAGAAACACCATCTCTCTGTAGATGAACTGGAACAGGCCCTTGAACTTACGGACAAGAAAGAAATAGGGGAACAACAGAATATGCTTGAAGGCATAATCCGTTTTGGAGACGAAACCGTGAAGAATATAATGACATCCCGTCTTGATATGGTTATGCTTGATATACGTGCACCTTATTCCGATGTTCTGAAATGTGCCGAAGATAATGCTTATTCACGAATACCGGTATATGGAAAGACGCAGGATGATATACGTGGTATTCTTTATATAAAGGATCTTATTCCTCATCTGAACCGTGGCGAGGGCTTTCGGTGGCAGTCTCTGATAAGACAGCCGTTCTTTGTACCTGAAACAAAGAAAATCGATGATCTGTTGTGTGATTTCCAGACTGTTAAGGTGCATATGGCTGTCGTTGTCGATGAGTTCGGTGGGGTTTCGGGGCTCATTACCCTCGAAGATATAATTGAGGAAATTGTGGGTGAGATTAATGATGAGTTTGATGAACCCGAAGCTTCATATGAGCTGCTTGATGACAATATGTATCTTTTCGATGGACGTACTATGTTGTCCGATTTCTACAAGATTACATCTCTCGATAGCGAGGATTTTGAACAGTTTTCCGGTGAGGCCGATACGCTTGCAGGGCTGTTGCTCGAGCTGAAAGGTGAGTTTCCTGCCCTTCACGAGACAATAGAGTGCAATGGTGTGGCTTTTGAGGTGATGTTAAAGGATAAACACCGTATTGTAAAGATAAAGGCGACGCTTCCTGTAAGTGAAACAGCCGATAAGGAAGACGAATAGTCGTTTGGTTCTCAGAAAAACCTGTAATTTGCTTTTAATGTTCATTTTTTTGTTATATTTGTAGCATCCATCAGGAGGTGAACTAAAATAATACATATATGAAATTGGGTTTTAATACAAAGTCAATGGCAAACAATGTGATACGCAGTCTTGCCACAATGCTTATCGGTCTTTTGATGATTTTTGTGAGTGACAGTGCTTTGCCAATCATCATCCGTATATCGGGTGCGGCATTCTTCTTGCCCGCGTTGGTTTCGATAATCACAGTCTATGTGTCCCGTAAGGAGAGTTCGGTAATACCTAAGGTCCTGATAACCATAATAGATGTGGGCAGTATGGCTTTCGGTGTATGGCTCATTGCTGATCCTGTGAATTTCGTAGATCTTTTCACAATATTGTTGGGCGTGATTCTTATATTGTTTGCTCTTTTCCAGGTTGTGATGATAGTTACAGCACAGAAACACTCTATAGTCCCGCTATCTTTATTGGCAATTCCTTTGTTGTTAGTAGTGGCAGGAATAATAATAATGACAGATCCTTTTGATGCCTCATCGACAACCTCTGTTGTGTTCGGTATCTGTGCAACTCTTGCCGGTCTTTCTGACCTGCTCATTTCATTGAAGATAGGTAAGGGCATGAAGGCTGTAGAGTCACAAGGCGGTGGTGCTATCGTAAAAAGATAACAAGAAAATTCCAGATACGGAGGAATGCCTGTTGGGCATTTTTCCGTATTTTGCTCTGAAAAGTGAAATAATTGACTCCGTCAGTGAAAAAAACCCTTTCAGTTAGCTAATTATTCATAAAAAAGTGGCAACTTTGCAGTATGGATGGTATAAATGAGATGCTGAGCCAGATAACAGTCCTTGAAATGGTTGTGAAAGGACTTATTATTGGTATAGTGGCTTCTGCACCGATGGGCCCTGTCGGTGTCCTATGTGTTCAGCGTACACTGAACAAGGGACGTGCATACGGTCTTATAACCGGGTTGGGTGCTGCAATGAGTGATATACTGTATGCGCTTCTGACTGGTTATGGCCTTTCTTTCTTGTACGACTTCGTGCATAACGGTACAGCAGTCTATTGGATGCAGTTAATCGGAGCAACCATAATGTTCATCTTCGGAGTACATACATACCGCAGCAACCCAATGCAGAATGCACGTAATGTCAGCCGCAACAAGAGCAGTCTTTTGCGCAACTGCATAACAGGCTTCTTTATCACGTTGTCGAATCCAATGATCATTCTGCTTTTTATGGCATTGTTCACACCATTCAAGTTTGTCTTGCCAGAGCAGACTCTTCTTAACCAGTTCGTGGGCTATTTCTCAATTTTCTGCGGTGCCATGATGTGGTGGGCGTTCATAACATATGTTGTGAACAAGTTGAGACGTCGATTTGATGTGCGCGGGATCTGTATTATAAATAAGGTTATAGGAGCAGCTGTGATGATAGGTTCGTTTGCAGGTGCTATACTTATAGCTACCGGTGTTGTGTCACTGCACTAAAACTTTTCGGTTTTGCTTATTTCTAGAGAACTTCGGAAAAAGAATATAGCGGAGTATCTGCTATATATGTGGCAGGTAGAGGACCTGTTGCGTGCCAATGATTTGTCTATGGACAAGGTAAAG
The DNA here is from genome assembly GCA_017536325.1 of Bacteroidaceae bacterium. GTDB lineage: Bacteria > Bacteroidota > Bacteroidia > Bacteroidales > Bacteroidaceae > HGM04593. The sequence continues at coordinate 14,865 of JAFXHQ010000002.1, read as the reverse complement.
GCCTCGCTGGTTAATCCCTATGGTTTGCCAGACGAGCAGGCCTCAGAACTGCAGGAGTGGTATGCCAATCTCATTGATATGATGAGGCAAGAGGGGGTAAAGGAGAATGGACATCTGCAGATAAACAAGAATGTGATAATAAACCTTACAGACCTTCATCTCCGTCTTCTCAAGTCGCCTAAAGTGCCGTTCTATTCAGCTGCTTACTATAAGGCTCTTCCGTTCATTGTTGAATTCCGTACCAAGAGTGAGGGTAGGGAGAAGAATGAAATCGAGAATTGCTTCGATGCCTTATATATGGTGTGGCTATTGAAACTGCAGAAAAAGGAGATGAATGCAGAAACCTTGAATGCAACGTCGGAGATAAGCAAATTCATCTCTATGCTGTCGCTATATTTCAAGGAGGAGGAAGAGGGACGCCTCGATCTTGATAGTGAAGAGTGAAACCTTGAGAATAAAGAAAATTAAACAACAAAATGAGTGTAAGTAGCGAAATAGAACGTAGGAGGACCTTTGCGATAATTTCTCACCCCGATGCCGGAAAGACAACACTTACCGAGAAATTGTTGCTTTTCGGTGGCCAGATACAGGTTGCCGGAGCTGTAAAGTCTAACAAGATAAAGAAAACCGCAACATCGGACTGGATGGAGATTGAGAAACAGCGCGGTATTTCGGTAACGACATCCGTCATGGAGTTCGACTATAACGGATATAAGATAAATATCCTGGATACTCCGGGTCACCAGGACTTTGCCGAGGATACATTCCGTACCCTAACAGCCGTTGACAGTGTAATTATTGTCGTCGATAGTGCCAAGGGTGTAGAGACACAGACCCGCAAACTCATGGCTGTATGTCGTATGCGCAACACACCGGTAATCATCTATGTCAACAAGATGGACCGTGAAGGCCGCGATCCGTTTGAACTTCTTGATGAACTCGAAAGCGAGTTGCAGATAGCGGTACGCCCTCTCAGCTGGCCAATAGATCAGGGTGCACGTTTCAAGGGTGTATATAATATCTATGAAGGAAAGCTTGACCTCTTTACTCCAAACAAACAGCGTGTGACAGAAAAGGTTGAGATTGATATCGACAGTGAAGAACTCGACAAGAATATCGGTGAGGACCTTGCGATGAAACTCCGATCCGATCTGGAACTGGTAGAGGGTGTATATCCCGAATTCAATGTACAGGACTACCTTGATGCGAAGGTGGCTCCGGTCTTCTTCGGCTCTGCACTCAATAATTTCGGTGTTGAGGAACTGTTGAACTGCTTTGTAAAGATTGCTCCGAGCCCACGTCCGGTGCAGGCTGTGGAGCGTATGGTGAGCCCCGAAGATCCGAAGTTTACAGGCTTCATATTCAAGATAACGGCAAACATCGACCCTAATCACCGTTCATGTGTGGCTTTCTGTAAGATATGTTCCGGAAAATTCGTGCGTAACACTCCTTATCGCCATATACGTCTGGGCAAGGATATGCGTTTCTCTTCTCCCACCCAGTTCATGGCGCAGCGTAAGAGCACAATCGAAGAGGCATATCCGGGTGATATCATCGGTCTGCCCGATACCGGAAACTTCAAGATTGGCGACACACTTACCGAAGGTGAAGAGTTGCATTTCAAGGGGCTGCCCAGCTTCTCCCCCGAGATGTTCAAGTATATTGAGAATGCCGACCCTATGAAGACTAAGCAGCTCGCAAAGGGCATCGACCAGCTCATGGGAGAGGGAGTGGCACAGCTCTTCGTTAACCAGCATAACGGCCGTAAGCTTATCGGAACCGTAGGCCAGCTCCAGTTTGAGGTCATCCAGTATCGTCTCGAGAACGAGTATAATGCAAAGTGCCGTTGGGAGCCTGTGAATCTCTACAAGGCATGCTGGATAGAGAGTGACGATGAGGCTGAACTCGAATCGTTCAAGAAACGTAAGTACCAGTATATGGCAAAGGAGATCGAAGGGCGTGACGTCTTCCTGGCCGACAGCAACTATGTGCTGCAGATGGCGCAGAACGATTTCAAGTCAATCCGTTTCCACTTTACAAGCGAATTCTAAAAGAAGAGTTGTATGGGTACAATAGCCGAAGAAGCAAAGAAGTGTGTAGAGGTGCTCCGTAAGGGTGGGGTAATACTCTATCCAACTGATACCGTATGGGGTATCGGCTGCGATGCCACAAATCCCGAAGCGGTAAAGCGTGTATATGAAATTAAACGGCGCAGTGACAGCAAGGCTATGCTGCTTCTGGTTGACAGTGCCGACCGTCTTGCACGTTATGTGGGGAATGTGCCGGCTGTTGCATGGGACCTTATCGAGCTTGCGACAAAGCCTCTTACTATAATATATGACGGTGCACGTAATCTTGCACCGAATCTTATTGCCGAAGACGGCAGTGTAGGGATCCGTGTTACATCGGAACTTTTCTCCAAGGAGCTGTGTTACCGTTTCCAGAAGGCGATAGTATCAACATCGGCTAATGTGAGCGGTGAGCCTACTCCGAACAATTTTGGCGAGATAAGCAAGGAGATAATTGATGCAGTGGATTATGTCGTGGGCTATAAGCAACTTGAGAAAGGCTCGGCAAAGTCATCCAGCATCATCAAGTTAAAGGAGAACGGGACAGTCTCAATAATAAGGGAATGATGGTAAGGAAAGAGGAAAAGAGTCTGCTCGACCGTTTCATAGTGTGGCGCGAGAAGCATATATCACAAAACCAGTTTATTCTTATACTGAGCCTTGTGGTAGGTGTCCTTTCGGCCTTGGCTGCCTTTGCCCTAAAGCATCTTATACACTTCATACAACATCTGCTTACCGGAAATTTCGATGCTCACACCTTCAACTGGCTGTACCTTGTATATCCGGTCATAGGTATATTCATAACAGGGCTTTTTATACGCAAGATAGTGCGTGACGACATAAGTCATGGAGTAACAAAAGTTCTTTATGCAATCTCCTGCCGTCGTGGCAAGATACGTAGGCACAACTCATGGTCATCGCTCATTGCCAGCGGTATAACCATTGGCTTCGGCGGTTCTGTCGGTGCCGAGTCCCCGATTGTGATGACAGGCTCCGCCATAGGCTCAAATCTTGGAAGCTTCTTCAAGATGGAGAAGAAGGTCATGATGCTTCTTATTGGATGTGGTGCTGCCGGTGCTGTCTCTGGCATCTTCAAGGCCCCCATTGCCGGCCTTGTCTTCACGCTCGAAGTGCTTATGCTCGACCTTACAATGTCTTCGTTGTTGCCGTTGCTCATTTCCAGTGTCACTGCAGCCACGTTGTCATATATACTTACAGGTACCGAGGCAATGTTCGAATTCCATATGGAGAATGCCTTTGACCTTGCGCGTGTGCCCCATGTAATGATGCTTGGTGTAGTCTGCGGTCTTGTATCGCTCTATTTTACTCATGTGACAACTGCAATAGAGAAACAGTTCAAGAAACTGAACAATCCTTATTATAAACTGGCTATAGGCGGTACGATACTGAGTGTACTCATATTCCTCTTTCCGCCGCTTTATGGTGAGGGCTACGACACCATAACAGAACTCATAAACGGTTCTTCCCAGAATATAATCCTCGACAACTCACTCTTCTATGGGCATGCAGGGTTCATTATGATATATATGTTCTTCATCATATTGTTCAAGGCGGTAGCATCTACCGTTACCAATTGCGGAGGTGGTTGTGGAGGTATATTTGCTCCCAGCCTTTTCCTTGGTTGCGTTACAGGTTTTCTTTTTGCAAGCCTATGCAACCGATTCGGAATCGGAGTACCTGTGTCGGACCAGAACTTCGCTCTGTTCGGTATGGCTGCAATCATGTCTGGAGTCTTTCATGCACCACTTACAGGAGTCTTTCTCATAGCCGAGCTTACAGGTGGCTATGAACTCTTCCTGCCATTGATGATAGTTTCGGTATGTTCATATCTGACAGTAAGAGTGTTCGACAAGAACAATATATATGCAGTACGCCTTGCTCAGCGCGGAGAACTCATAACCCATCACAAGGACCAGGCCGTACTTACAATATTGAAGGTAGAGGATGTAATAGAGAAGGATTTCATCAAGGTAAGTCCCGAAATGAATCTGGGTGATCTTACCTCTGTCGTTGCAAAGGGCAAACGCAACATATTTCCGGTAGTTAACTCCGGGAACGTATTGGTTGGAATAATTCATCTCGACGATATAAGGCACATAATGTTCCGTCAGGAACTATACAACCGTTATAATGTGGCAACGCTTATGCGTGAGGTGCCGGAACGGTTGAGCATTGAGGAACCTATGGAGGCTGTCATGCGCAAGTTCGAGGAGACAGGGGCATGGAATTTGCCTGTGGAGGATACTGCAGGTGAGTACATAGGCTTCATCTCGAAGTCGGCAATTTTTACGGCATACAGAAAAACATTGTTGGAGTTTACATCCGATTAAGGAATAGATGTATATCTTCCAAATATCAAACACAAGGAATCTTATATGGAAAAATTAAGAATAGTATATCTCGGTACACCCGATTTTGCAGTTGAACCCTTGCGCCGTCTTGTAGAGAAGCAACGTTCCTGCGATGGTTGCGGATACGAAGTGGTGGGTGTGGTTACAATGCCCGATAAGGTAATCAACAAGCGTGGGACGCAACTCCTGATGAGTCCGGTAAAGCAGTATGCAGTAGCAGAGAACCTGCCTGTATTGCAACCGGAGTCACTTAAGGATGAAACATTCCAGGCTCAACTGCGTGGTTGGAATGCCGACCTTCAGATTGTTGTGGCATTCCGTATGCTCCCCGAGAGTGTCTGGGCTATGCCTCGTTTGGGTACATTCAATCTTCATGCATCATTGTTGCCGCAATATCGAGGTGCTGCTCCAATAAACTGGGCCATAATCAATGGTGACAAGGAGAGCGGCGTTACGACATTCTTCCTCAAGCATGAGATTGATACAGGAGATGTCATCTTCCGTGACGTTGTAGCTATTGATGAGAAGGATAATGCCGGAACTCTCCACGACAAGCTCATGTTACAAGGTGGCGAAACAGTGTTGCGTACTGTTGATGCAATAGTCAATGGCAATGCAACGGCAATGGCTCAGGATACCATGTACATCTCCGAGTCAGAACTGCGTCCGGCTCCAAAGATATTCCGCGATACATGCCGCATCTCATGGACAGGAACTGTTTCGCAGGTATATGACTTTGTGCGCGGTATGTCGCCATATCCGGCGGCCTGGTGCGAACTTACATCGGCAGATGGTTCAGTTGTACCCCTTAAAGTATATGAAGTGGAAAAGGAAATCGTCGCTCATGGCAAGGAACCCGGTACTATGGTTTCTGATGGCAAGAACCATATAAAGGTTGCAGTAAAGGACGGCTATATCTCATTGGTAGAGGTGCAGCTTGCAGGCAAGAAACGCATGCCTATAGCCGATTTGCTACGTGGCTTTTCCATTGAAGGGTTACAGATGGCAAGATGATGCGTTATTAAAAGAAAATCTATAATGCCCGGTTTACATCTATCCCGGGCATTAACGTCAATAATGTGCTCTTATTGCACTTTTACGTAAAATTATTTGGAGATAATATATTTATTTACTTTCTTTGCCCAAACAAAATCAATATTAACCTAAAAACCATTGCCTATAGAACATCTCTACTTCAATACTAAAAGAAGAAATAATGGAGAACATGAAGCAGATGACCGATGATATGTTGGTCACACTTTATTTGGAAGGCAATAATTCGGCATTTGACATTCTGCTGAATCGTCATAAAGAGAGGTTATTCAATTATATCTATTTTATTGTACGTTCACGTGAGGTAGCAGAGGATATCTTTCAGGAGACCTTTGTCAAAGCAATCGTGACTTTGCAGCAGGGCCGATATACCAACGATGGCAAATTCTCGGCATGGATAACACGTATTGCACACAATCTTGTTATAGACCAATTCCGTACCGAGAGGAACGAGAATCTTATCTCGAATGACGAGAGTGAGGTCGATCTACTGAATAATGCCAAGCTCGTAGAAGGGAATGTAGAAAACCGCATGGTCAACGAGCAGGTACTCAAGGATGTGCGTGCACTCATTGATGAACTTCCCGATTGTCAGCGCGAGGTTGTCTTCATGCGATATTATCAGGATCTCTCATTTAAGGAGATTGCGGACATAACAGGTGTGAGCATAAACACGGCACTCGGCCGTATGCGTTATGCAATATTGAATATGCGTCGTATCGCAACAGAGAAGTCTGTCTCTCTTGTTATGGAGTGAATTGCACTCTCTGAGTCAATAAAAAGTATATGCCTGAGATTTTTTCATCTCAGGCATATACTTTTTATATATTTGTTACGTTATTAATATGTAACAACGAAAACGAACGCCTATGGATAACAAATCTACTTCAAAACCCGAACTCACCGATTCTCTTATTGAGCATGCTCTGAAAAAAGAAAAATTTCCGAAGCCATCGGCTTCATCGTTGGCTTTCATCAGGAATTTTGCGAGGAATTTCAAGGTGCACAAGAATCTCGATGGAGATATAAGGGAACTGGTACTGAACTGATATCATCACAAAAAAACACCGCTACGGCGGTGTTTTTTTGTGATGACAGGCTTTCATTATTCAAGTCCATAACCTTTTTTCGCATCCTCTTTTTTGAGCATATATGAGATAAAGATTGCAATAATACCGAAGACTGCAAATATTATCATTGGTATAGTGTAGTCGTACAGTGTCGATACTTGTCCGTCTGCTCCTATGCGGGAACCTTGTGTGCAGAATTTTTCAAGTATAATACCTATAAACAAAGGCACGAAACTCAAACCGATATTCTGTACCCAGAAGATGACTGCGTATGCAGAACCTAATTGCTTCTCGGGGATGATTTTAGGAACAGATGGCCAAAGTGCTGATGGTACGAGCGAGAATGCAACACCGAGTAGAATCATAATGATTACAGCAAACCACCATACGTTCAATATTGGCATTGCAAAAAGCAGATGTACAACAGTGAGCAATATTGAACCTATTATCATAAGGGTCGCTCCTTTTCCTTTGCGGTCGTAAATGCCTCCGAATATTGGGGTCATTATTAGATTTCCTAATGGGATGAGGCTGACAATCAAACCGGCAATTTCACCGTCAACCATATACTTGTTTTCCATTAATGAAGCTGCGTACTTCATGAATGGGAATACTGCAGAATAGAACATCAGGCAAAGCAATGCGATGAGCCAGAATCCTTTATTTGTTATGATTAGCTTGATGTCAGAGGCCTTGAACTGTTCTTCACTCTCATCTTTAACGCCTTCTGCGTCAAGCTTCTTGTCCATAACACAGAATACGAGGTATGCAAGGAAACCAATAATCAGCAGTACAAGTGAAAACAGCAATGGAGTTGACATTGAGAAATTTTTCACGATGACTGGGCAGATTATCATAGCGAATGCTGTGCCAAGACGTGCAACGGCAACCTGAACGCCCATTGCGAGTGCCAGTTCTTTGCCTTTGAACCATTTTGCAATTGCTTTTGTAACAGTTATACCGCATATTTCAATACCCATGGCAAATATTGCGTATCCAACACAGGCAATAAATACCTGTGTGCGTAAACCAAATATAGTACCAGCCTCTTCAAGAGGGGATATGAACTCGACGGCATAATATTTTATGCCTGCACCGATAATCATCAGCACGCATGCCCCAACACCTGTAAACCTTACTCCGAACTTGTCAAGTATGATTCCACCGAATACAAGCATGAATAGGAACACGTTGAGCCAGCCATAGGCCCAGTTGAACGTTCCGAAGTCGCTGCTCGACCAGTGCATCTGTTCTTCAAGCATAGTCATAAGCGGTGACATGGCATCTGAGAGGAAGTATCCCCACATTGTTGTGAACGATACAATGAACAGCACCGTCCAACGTGCGCTTTTTGAGTCGCTCAGCTTTTTTTGAATTTTTTGTGTTGTTGTCATAGTATTATTAGAAACTTATTGTCTGTGTTTATTTGAGTTTTATTTTTTAAGCCACTTTTCGAGCCATGCAAAGAATGTGCGCTGCCATAGGATGCCATTCTGCGGTTTCAAAACCCAATGGTTCTCGTCGGGGAAGAGGAGCAACTGAGCGGGAACACCCTTCAGGCGTGCGGCATTGAATGCAGCCATTGACTGCGATGATAGTATGCGGTAGTCGCGGTCGCCATGGATGAGCAGTATTGGTGTATCCCACTTGTCAACGAATTTGTGTGGAGAGTTGGCATATGAACGCTTCACCTCTTCGGTCTGCTCATATGGTGCACCGCCAAGGTCCCAGTTGGGGAACCAGCTCTCCTCTGTCTCATAGTATTGCTGTTCCATGTTGAAGAAACCGTCGTGTGCAATGAATGCCTTGAAACGCTTCTCGTGGTGTCCTGCCAGCCACATAGCCGAGTAGCCTCCGAAACTTGCGCCCACACAACCCAAACGGTCTGTATCCACATATGGCTCCTTGCAGATGTCATCAATTGCCGTAAGCAGGTCGCTCATGCAGTTGCCGCCATAGTTGGTGCTTATCTCCCAATTCCATTCATGGCCGAATCCCGGCAATCCGCGTCTGTTTGGAGCTATTATTATGTAACCGTTTGCTGCCATAATCTGGAAATTCCAGCGGTAGCTCCAGAACTGGCTCACTGGTGATTGTGGGCCTCCCTCGCAGAACAGTAGGGTTGGGTATTTCTTGGTAGGGTCAAAGTTGGGAGGGAATATTACCCAAGAGTGCAGTTCCTTGCCATCAACTGTCTTGCACCAGCGTGCTTCTACCTTGCCTGTAGCAATCTGGTCAAAGATATGCTTGTTCTCTTCGGTGAGCTGTGTTACCTCGGCTCCGGCCTTGGCCTTCATTTTATATATGTCGGCTGGTGCACTCATTGACACGCGCGACATTATAAGGTTTTTCTTGCCTAGCATGGCTACAGAACTGTAGTCATGGTTGCCTTCGGTCATTTTTGTAAGTTTTCCCTTTAGGTTTATGTTATATACCTGTGTCGTACCGTGCCAAGTACCCGTGAAGTAGAGGCTCTTGCTGTCTGGTGCCCAGCAGTAGCTATCGACATTGCTGTCGAATATTGCCTTTTCCTCACCATTGGGCTTCTCTGTTATATATTTGCGTTCACCTGTAGTCAGGTCCATTATACTCAACCTGTTAAGGTCGCTCTCGTATCCGTCATGCTCCATGCTCAGCCATGCAATCTTATTGCCGTCGGGCGAGAACTGTGGCGCGGTGTCGTATCCGTAGCTTGAACGCGCCTCGTCGAGTTTACAGAGGTTGACTGTCGTGCCGTTCTCAAGGTCATAGAGATAGATGTCCGTGTCGGTGCTTACTGTGTATTCATGCCCGCTTTTCTTGTTGCATGAATATGCAATTTTCTTGCTGTCATTGCTCCATGCAAGCTGCTCTGTACCTCCGAACGGACGGTTAGGGCAGTCATACTCAGTGCCCTCGAGCATGTCGGTGCCGGCATCGATGCTATTTCCGTCGAATGTGGCAATGAAAGGGTGCGGCGCATCGGTAATCCACTCATCCCAATGCTTGTACATCAGGTCATTTACCACGAATCCTTTAGCCTGAGAAAGGTCGGGGTATATGTCGGCTGTAGCAGGTTTGGTCTTTACACGCTTTATCAGCACCACCTTTGTCTCATCCGGCGAGAACAGGAATCCCTCAATGTCGCTCGCATCCTTGGTCAACTGCTTACGTTCTGTGCCGTCGGGGTTCATCTCCCATACCTGGCTGCTTCCGTTCTCGTTCGAGAGGAACGCAATCTTGCTGCCGCCCTTTATCCATGCTGCACTGCTCTCGTTTGCAGCTGTAGTTGTCAAGAGGGTCTTGTTGCTGCCGTCTGAATTCATTATGTGCAGGGTGTGGTGGCTCTTGTTCTGTTCCACACTGTAATAGCTTGTGCCATACACAATCTTTTCTGCATCGGGTGAAACAGAGAAAGCTCCTATTCTGCCCATTGCCCAAAGAGCTTCCGGTGTCATTAGCCCGCCCTCAATCTTTATGTCGGACTTGCCTATGATTGCAGGCTCCTTCTCGGGAGTATTCTCTCCGGCATTGGCTGTCAATATGCCTGAAATTGCTATTGCTGCCATAATCGATAAAGTTTTTTTCATATTGCTTTTGTTTTGTCTTGTCTGTTCGTGTTGCATAAGTATGCATATTTTATCTTGTATATGCAAGATTGTTGCAAATTTAATCATAAATATGGATATCTGCAATTATTGTATATGTAAAATATACATTAAATGTAAATATTCAATCATTATTCATTCTTTCGGAAAAAGGTATTATCTTCGCGTTGTAAAACAGCATTATGATAGACAAGAGTATATTCAAGGACAAGAAGGCGATATATTACACCTTGGGCTGCAAGCTCAATTTCTCAGAAACAGCAACTATCGAGAGGCAGTTGCAGGATGCCGGCATACGCACCGCGAAGCGTGGCGAGGTGGCAGATATTATTGTCGTTAACAGTTGCGCGGTTACGCAGGAAGCCGAGAAAAAATGCCGTCAGGCAATTCATAAACTTGTGAGACAGAATCCCGGTGCGTTTGTTGTTGTCACGGGCTGTTATGCCCAACTGTCGGCCGAAAAGCTCTCTAAGGAGACTGGTGTGGATGTAGTTCTCGGAATTGACAAGAAAGGCAGTGTGCTTGAATATCTTGGCAATCTCGGCAAACACGACGATGGCGGCGAGTGGTTTGCACAGCCAACAAAGGATGTGCGTAACTTTGTCCATTCCTGCTCCCGTGGCGACCGTACACGTTATTTCCTGAAGGTGCAGGATGGGTGCGACTATTTCTGTACATATTGTACTATCCCCTTTGCCCGTGGCCGTAGCCGTAATCCACATGTCTGCGAACTGGTAGAGCAGGCGCAGAGGGCTGTAGCCGAGGGCGGCAAGGAGATTGTGATAACCGGTGTGAATATCGGTGATTTCGGAAAGACCACCGGCGAGAGTTTCCTTTCCCTTGTAAAGGCACTGGATGGGGTAGAGGGTATATCGCGTTACCGTATATCTTCAATCGAGCCCAACCTGTTGACCGACGAGGTAATCGATTATGTTGCGCAGTCACGAGCGTTCATGCCGCATTTCCATATACCGTTGCAGGCAGGCAGTGACGAGGTTCTTAAACTCATGCATCGCCGTTACGATACAGCACTCTTCGCGGCAAAGATAGCAAAAGTTCGCGAGGCCATTCCCGATGCCTTCATCGGTGTCGATGTCATAGTCGGTACACGTGGTGAGAGCGAGGAACTCTTCGGCAAGGCATATGAATTCATAAATGGGCTTGAAATCTCACAGCTTCATGTCTTCAGCTATTCAGAGCGGCCAGGTACGCAGGCTTTGAAGATAGACGGCGCAGTGCCGCCTGCCGAGAAGCATCGCCGTAGCCAACTGCTCATAGCACTGAGCGAGGAGAAACGTCTTGCTTTCTATGAACGTCATATCGGCAGAGAAGCTATTGTACTTTTTGAAAAACCACGCTCCGGTATGCCTATGGGTGGCTTTACAAGCAATTATGTACGTGTGGAAATACCTGCCAATGCCGGATATGTGAACCGTCTTGTGCGTGTGCGTCTGGGCGGCTTCAATGATGACAAAACGGCACTCATTGCCGACGGAATAATAGGTTTTGTTGATTGATAAGGATGGATAAGGTTGCAGTAGTTATCTTGAATTACAATGGTGCCGATATGTTGCGCACATTCCTTCCCGGCGTAATCGGGAACTCATCGGGTGCAACCATTGTGGTAGCCGACAATGCCTCGACCGATGATTCTGTTGCGGTCATGCAGGAGTGTTTCCCGCAAGTGCGCCTCATACAGCTTGACAACAACTACGGCTTTGCCGATGGCTATAACATGGCTCTCCGCCAAGTCGATGCCGAATATTATCTGTTGCTCAATTCCGATGTAGAGGTCACCGAAGGGTGGCTCTCTCCTTTGCTCGATTTTATGGACTCGCACGACGATGTTGCTGCCTGCCAGCCAAAGATACTCTCTTACAAAGATAAGGGCAACTTTGAGTATGCCGGTGCATCGGGCGGCTTCATCGACCGCTACGGCTATCCCTTCTGTCGTGGCCGTCTGTTCGGGACTATAGAGGAAGATAAGGGGCAATACGATGACGTGTGCCAAGTCTTTTGGGCAACCGGTGCGGCAATGATGGTTCGCAGCAGTGCCTATTGGGATACAGGCGGACTCGACGGCCGTTTCTTTGCGCATATGGAGGAGATTGACCTCTGCTGGAGGCTTCAGGCAAAGGGTGGGGCGGTGTATGTCGTGCCGCAGAGCACGGTCCATCATGTAGGCGGTGCGACGCTCGACAAGAGCAATCCACGCAAGACCTTCCTCAACTTCCGCAATAATCTGCTCATGCTCTATAAGAACCTGCCCGATGCGGAGTTGCACGGGGTTATGCGTACACGTGCCATTCTCGATTACATTGCAGCATTCAAATTCCTTGCGACATTTCATTGGGGCGATTTCAAGGCGGTGATACGTGCGCGTCGTGAATACAAGACTATGCGTAGCAGCTATGATGAAGTACGCCGGGAAAATATCATAAATTCAAAGGGTGAAGTTGTGGGTAGAACCTCATTCTCGCTACTATGGCAATATTACATACATGGACATAAAAAATATTCTCAACTGAAAAGATAATGGAAACAGCACTCTATCTCATTCCCGTGACGTTGGGCGATACACCTCTATGCAATGTGCTTCCGCAGTACAACAGTGAAATAATAGCCGGCATACGCCATTTTATTGTTGAGGATGTACGGTCGGCACGCCGCTTCCTGCGCAAGGTTGATCCGCAGTTCGATATCGATGCTTCGCAATTCTTTGAGCTGAACAAGCATACAGCTCCCGAAGATGTTGCCGGTTTCCTACGCCCCCTGCATGATGGCAAGCCGATGGGCGTGATTTCCGAGGCCGGATGCCCGGCTGTGGCCGACCCCGGTGCCGATGTGGTTGCCATTGCACAGAGAAAAGGTCTGAAGGTGGTTCCGCTTGTAGGACCTTCGAGCATAATACTCTCGGTTATGGCATCGGGATTCAACGGTCAGAGTTTTGCTTTCAACGGCTATCTTCCTGTTAAGCCCGACGAGCGTGTGAAGAAGCTGCGTCAGCTTGAACAGCGCATATACAATGAGGAGCAGACACAGCTCTTTATAGAGACACCCTACCGCAACGGCAAGATGGTCGAGGATATCCTTTCTGCCTGCCGTCCGCAGACAAAACTATGCATTGCTGCCAACCTTACATGCGAGGATGAATATGTGCATACGCGCACGGTCAAGGAGTGGCGCGGAAAGGTACCCGATATATCCAAGATTCCTTGCATATTCCTGTTGTATAAATAGAGAAAACCGCTGCCGTTAAAGGGTTTAAAATACCTACTCCTTGCTTTTCAGTATCTCCTGTAACCTGAACATCTCGTCGCGGTATTGGGCAGCTTCTATGAACTCCATTTTTTCGGCGGCCTGTTCCATTAGCCTGCGGGTGCGTTCTATGCTCTTCCTCAACTGCTCAGCACTCATGTATTCCACAATGGGGTCGCAAGCGATAGTAGTCTGTACCATCTCTTCGCCATACAATTTCCTGCTCTTGCCGTCGCTCTCTTTTTTCTCCGGCGCAAGGGCATTGGTGATGCTTTTCTTTATCTGGGTGGGTGTTATGCCATGCTCCTGGTTGTAGCGCATTTGCTTGTCACGACGGCGAGCTGTTTCGTCCATTGTGCGCTTCATGCTGTCTGTTATCTTGTTGGCATAGAATATTACAAGGCCGTTCACGTTGCGGGCTGCACGTCCTGCAGTCTGCGTCAGTGAACGGTGACTCCGCAGGAAACCTTCATTGTCGGCATCGAGAATGGCAACGAGGGATACCTCCGGAAGGTCAAGGCCTTCGCGCAACAGGTTTACTCCTATGAGCACATCGTACAATCCTTCACGAAGATCGGTCATTATCTGTATGCGTTCAAGTGTGTCAACGTCGCTGTGTATGTAGTTGCATCTTATCCCGTGCTTCAGCAGATAGTCGGTAAGCTCTTCAGCGGTCCGTTTTGTCAATGTCGTGACAAGTACGCGCTCTTCGCGTTCCACTCTTATCTGTATCTCTTCCATCAGGTCATCGACTTGGTTTTCAAGAGGGCGTACCTCAATCACCGGGTCGAGCAGTCCTGTCGGCCTTATGACCTGTTCTACGACAACACCTTCGCTCTTTGCCAGTTCATAGTCGGCTGGTGTGGCACTCACGTAAATTGTCTGCGGAGTCAGTTCCTCAAACTCCTCGAATCTCAACGGCCTGTTGTCGAATGCTGCCGGCAGACGGAAACCGAATTCTACAAGATTTGTCTTTCGTGCGCGGTCTCCTCCGTACATGGCATGTATCTGAGGAACGCTCACATGGCTCTCGTCGATGATGAGCAGGAAGTCTTCGGGGAAAAAGTCCAGCAGGCAGTATGGGCGTGTCCCGGCCTCTCTGCCGTCGAAGTAACGCGAATAGTTCTCGATGCCTGAGCAGTGTCCAAGCTCGCGCAGCATTTCAATGTCGTATGTCACGCGCTCATGAAGCCGTTTGGCTTCGAGCGGCTTGCCAATCTCGCGGAAATATTCTTCACGGTCGGCAAGGTCCTTCTCAATCTCGGCAATGGCACGTTCGGTGCTCTCCTTTGTTGTCATGAACAGGTTTGCAGGGTATATCCTGTAGTCGTCGAATGTGGCTATGCGCACTCCGGTAACGCTGTCAATCTCTTCAATGCTCTCTATGTCGTCGTCCCAGAAGGTAATTCTCAGCACATGGTCGCTGTATGCAAGGCTCACCTCGACAGTGTCGCCC
>JAFXHQ010000016.1 GCA_017536325.1 Bacteroidaceae bacterium | reverse complement strand
ATTCTTGAGGTTGCCGACTTGGTGAAATTCGCCAAGATGAAACCCGATGAGCGTGAGAACCGTCTCAACATGACAAATGCAATAGAGTTTGTGAATGAGACCAAAAATGCCGAGGAGCAGATTGTCCAGCCTACGGAAGTCAAGATTGTGAACGAACGTTCATTGCTTCACAAGAGGGCGCTCATAGCGGCAGTCGTAATCCTTGCAGTTGTCGTATTGGGCGTGATATTCCTGCTGACAACAGATTTGTACAACATGTTTAGTTAAGAATTGAGATGATTTTTTCGAATATTGCATATCTTCTGCTTTTCATACCGCTCGTAGCATATGTATTGTGGTACATACTCATGGGCCGCAGGCTCAAGCCCTCTATGAAGGTCTCAACGACACTTCCTTTTGCGGGAAAGATAAAGAGCTTCAGGAACTATCTTGTCCATGTACCGTTCGTACTTAGGGTGTTGACACTTTCAATGATTATCATCGTGCTTGCACGCCCTCAGACTGTAGATTCCTGGGAAGAGAAGGATATGGAGGGCATTGACATCATGCTCGCTACGGACGTTTCGACCAGTATGCTTGCAATGGACCTGCAACCGAACAGGCTTGAGGCTTCCAAGGATGTCGCAAAGGTGTTTATCGCAGGTAGGGAGAATGACAATATCGGCCTTACTATCTTTGCCGGCGAGAGTTTCACACAGTGCCCATTGACAACGGACCATAATGCGTTGACCAACATGCTATCTGCTGTGGATTGTGACATTGCCGCAAAAGGTATTATAGATGACGGTACAGCAATAGGCATGGGTATAGCGAACGGCGTTCTCCGTCTCAAGGACAGTCAGGCTAAGTCTAAGGTGATAATCCTGCTCACCGACGGTGTGAACAACAGGGGAGAGATCGCTCCCGAGTCGGCAGCAGAGATGGCAAAGGAGTTCGGCATAAGAATATACACCATCGGTGTAGGAACTGACAGGAAAGAAGCTCCTTACCCGACACCTTACGGTGTGCAGAATGTCCCTGTGGAGATTGATGAGGCGACATTGCAGAACATAGCCTCTGCCACAGGTGGTAAATATTTCCGCGCGACCGACAGAGAGAGTCTTAGTGCTATATACAGTGAAATCGATGCACTTGAGCGCACCAAACTCAACGTGCAGGAGTACAAGGAACATGAGGAACTCTACCAGCTGTTCGCTTTGGCTGCTGTGCTCTTCATGATGCTCGAGATAGTGTTACGCTACACAATTATTAGAAGAATCCCGTAAGTGCTGATGATATGATTTTCAAGGACCCGATATTCCTGTTTCTGCTATTGGCTGTGCCAGTACTCATAGCAGTATACATATACTCCAACTACAGGAGAAGAAAGAACATAGAACTATATGGCGACAAGGAACTGATGAAATCCCTCTTGCCAGGCAGCGCTGTATTACGTTCGAGAATTACATTCTGGCTGCTGCTTGCCGCATTTGTGCTTATGGTCTTCGTGCTTGCACGCCCCCGTTATGGCACAAAGAAGGAGACAGTCGTTTCCAGGGGTGTTGAAGTGGTTGTAGCGCTCGACATCTCGAATTCGATGATGTCCGAGGATATTGAGCCCAACAGGCTCGAGAAGGCAAAGAGGCTTATCTCCCGCATTATATCGCAGACCAAGGGGAACAAGTTCTCTCTCATTGTCTTTGCCGGAGAT
>JAFXHQ010000015.1 GCA_017536325.1 Bacteroidaceae bacterium | reverse complement strand
TTGTTTCGGGCGTCAGCCCGCTGCATTAGTTCCCCTTAATGTTCTTTAATGGCCTTTAGTGTTCCTTTTTAAATTATAAGGGGGCTACCTTATCTGTTCTTTTGGAATAAGGGAATAGTCGAACATTACTTTGGAGTGGTTTTCCCATTTGAGTTCTTTATTTATAACTTCTCCGGTTGCTTTGTCTATTGTTTCCCTGTAGATTTTTGAGATTCTGTAAAATTTACCGTTTTCTTCTTTGTGGAAGTGATGTCCTTCTTCTACTATGCGGTAACAGTATGGGAGTTCCTTTGTACTTCTGAGTTCTGTGTTCAGCACTTCTCCTTCGCACCAGGTACATAACTGTACTGGCTGGTCGGTGTCGTTCCTGAATCTGTAGTCGATGAAATTATAGTTTACCGATGTGCCGGCACTGTATGGTATATGTACATTGTCAGGGTCGGGTGAGAGGGCATCGGAGTGGTGGTGTATTTCTGTTATTGTTAGCGGGCTTTCCATCACCAGACGGTTTATTGTATTTGCCAGGTTGCATAGTCCGCCCCCTGTTCCCGATATGAGTTTGCCGTTTACAATTACTCTACCTTCGGTAAAGCCGTTTCTTTTTGATGTCTTGCCTACATAGTGCCAGAATGAGAAGCTTTCTCCCGGATGTATGATTAGCCTGTCCATTCTGCTGCATGCCAACTCTATGTTCTTTACTTTGTTTATCTGTAGCTGCAGGTCGGCATCGGGTGTCCTCTTTATCATTTTTCCTCCGTGGCTCGATATGAGTACCGGCAATCTCTTTTGCGAACGCTCCTTTGCAAAGCGTTCCTTACCAAACAGGTTTTTTATGTGACGTTTGAAAATTTCCTTCTGCAGCGAAATTGCGTAGGTAAAGGGGCTTATTTCGCAAAACAGTTTCTTTTTCTTTTTCATATTGTTTTTCTATACAGTCTGTGTTTGTGTTTATTGCTGCAAAGGTAAATTCGAAGGACTATCCACTCGAGATATCTTTTCCACCCTTTCCACTCTATTTTTTCGTGGTTTATGTATTTTACCAGTATATTGGCTATACCGCATCGGTTTGCTCCGCAAATATCTGTAAACACTTGGTCTCCTATCACTACAGTCTGTTCCTTATCCATTGCCAGCATCGACAGTGCTTTGTTGAATCCTTCAGTTGCGGGTTTGCCTGCATCGGCAATGTACAGGCTACCTATATTGGCATTGAAGTTTTCTATGCGTTGCGTGCCGTTGTTCGACAGTAGCAATGTGGTGAATCCCATGGCCTTGAGGCGGCCGAACAGTGCATCAACCTTTTCTGACGAGCCTTTGCCATGCGGCACCAGTGTGTTGTCAATATCGAAGATAAGTCCCCTTATCCCTATCCTGTATAATGCATCATAGTCAATCGTGAACACGTCGTCTTCGTATTCATGTGGGAAATATCGCGTAATCATCGTTTTCTGTCCATTCTGTTCCCTGTTCCGGCATTCCCTACAAAGTTACTTTTTTTTATTGGTTCAGGAAGCTATTTTTACTTTTATTGAGAAGAGAATTATGTATTATGTCCCGAGTACTCCTTAAAGGCACAATGCTCTCTCTTTTATTTGTGTAGTTGGGAATATATTTTTAATTTTGTAATCGCAAACAAACACTATATTAATGGATTTGAAAGAGATAGAAAAAGACAACGGTAACATTGTGACAGGGTGCAACTGCTCTTTTGGGAATAGACTTTATAGTTTCTTTTCGAAGCCTTTCGAGAAGAACCTATACTCTTTTCTATCTATTCTGTTTCTGTTTACGGCTGTAGATATCTTCTTGGCTCCGGTCTCTTTTGTGCTCAAGGCCAAATTGTTCCTGCATTCCTTTTTTCTGGCCTATTTGCTTACATACATAGCTGTGGTCATTAAAAACAGGTTCCTGCGGCGTAGCTATCTCTCTTTGGTGTTTGCCACGGCAGCGGTATTCTTCATCGTCGATTGTTTCTGCGCATTTGTATATGAGTCTCGTTTCAATGTCGATTTTGCAGGAATAATATTGGCTACCAACAGTGTCGAAGTAGAGGAGTATCTCTCCTTCTATGTATCTCCAGGACTCATAATAACAATATTGGGGCTCATAGCATTGCTTGTAGTTACAGTATGTTTTGTACGCAAGAGACTGCCGGAGATGAAGAACACGATGATAAAACGTGCATTGGTGGTTGTGTTCGCATTCAGTGCTTTGGTATCTTTTACAAGCCCTCAAATATGGAAAGAGGTGTATTTGGGCAAGCTTCTTATTTTCAAAGATGTTGAGCCTGTTCCCGATTTGAGAGAGCACTTGACAAACCCCGAGATGAACATCAACGAGGCCAAGCATCCGGCGAACGTCGTAGTTATCATTGGTGAGTCCCTGTCACGTTATAACTGTTCGTTGTACGGTTATGGAAAGAAGACCAATCCGTTGCTCGAGGAGTTGTCGGCATCGGGTAAAGGAGAACTGGTTCTCTTCAGTGACGTTAAGTCCCCGGCAT
Source organism: Bacteroidaceae bacterium (assembly GCA_017536325.1). GTDB lineage: Bacteria > Bacteroidota > Bacteroidia > Bacteroidales > Bacteroidaceae > HGM04593. The sequence continues at coordinate 7,404 of JAFXHQ010000015.1, read as the reverse complement.
TGGCAACGATAACCAGTTTCCGTTGTCTCCTGAGTGTATATAAGAGCGGAATGTTCCACGGCAAGGATTGGCATTTGTGCCCTTCGCTTCCCGAGATTGTAAATATACTGGGCTATAACACCTATTGGGTGTCGAACCAGAGCCGTAGCGGTTTGAATGATAACCTTGTCACCCGTTATGCCCAGTTGTGCAAGGAGGAGCATTTTACCAGTACCGAGAATGTGGGACGTCACCATAAGTCGTACGACGAGGAGGTGTTGCCATTGATTGAGGATATACGTGACAGGGTAGTGAGTGGTGATAAGAATTTTTACTTTGTACACCTTATGGGTTCCCATTATCAGTTCGAGGAGCGTTACCCGGCATCATTCTCGAAATTCAGTAGCAGCGAATATGCAGCATTTCCGGAACACCAAAGGGAGAACCGTGCATATTACGACAATTCGGTCCTTTATACCGATTATGTGGTCAGTGAGATAATAAGGATGTTCGAGGACGATGAAACATTGCTGTTTTTCTTCCCCGACCATTCGATAGACCTCTACCGCAGTTCCGACGACTATGTCGGGCATGGCAAGTATGCCAACGATATCTCATCGAAGTATGGTCATGAGATACCTTTCATTGTTTACGTTTCGGACAAGTACAAGGCAAAGTATCCTGCCGAAGTTGCAAGGATAAGGAAATATGTCGATAAGGATTTCTCGACCAATGATTTTGTTCTCTCCGTAATGGATCTTCTGGGCAGCACATTCAAGGAACATCACGATGTCCAGCTCTACTCTCTCTTCAGGGACAAGGTCGAGAGATAGTCTTTCCTGATACAAACATATGATCATATGCTTGCTTCGCTCACTATGCGTGTACGCTTGCTCTTATTGTATATAGTGTCGGCAACAGTCGGTAGCGGATAGTTGTAGCATACCCATACCAGTATGGCCGTTGCCATTACGCGGTCGTCATGGTTGCCCTCTATTGCACCGGTCTCCTTGCCGTTTTCCTTGAACTCATACAGGTCGAGCTCGTATGTTGTCTCTATGCATCGTTCTATGTAGAGACCATCGCGCAGGGCCTTGTTGAGGAAGTTGATTACCATAGGTTTTGTAGAGCTGTTGGTGTGGAATCCCCAGCGGCGCGGGCGGCCCTGTTTAATCTCTACCTGCGACGTGCGGCAATACAGGTTGCTGTATTTTCCTGCAATCTCGTTAAGTATATACTCAAAGTTGTCGCCCTCAGTCCCCTCTGTTTCCAGAGTGTTCGATTCAATCACCAGCAGTGCATTAGAGTATGCTTTTGCAATCTCTACAGCCTTCCATGCCAATCTGTCGTGCTCAATGTGCCCATGCCAGCAGGCTGCAATTTCCGGTACTCCTCCTTCGAGCATCGCTATGCGGTCGGCAACAACAATGCAGCTGTAGTCCGACTTGTTCCCTGTACCGCCGACATCTACCGTCACAATATATCTGTCCTTCACTCCCTGCACATTGTCGGGCATGAGCCATACATCCAGTATGCCCTCTGTAGCTTTCTCGGCCGCTTCGGCCGCCACGAACCTCACAGTCTCCTTGCTGCAGGAGTCCTTCTCGCTCTTTATATCTCCTCTGAAGAGTGGAGGAATGCACTCCTTGCGTGCATCGTTAACGTAGTTTATCTTGAACACCCTGCGCCCGGTACTCTGGAACGCTTCGTCGGGTGTAGATGGAAATTCTGAAAAGAGTCTCCATTCATCGGGCATCTCGCGCCGCTTGTCGCGGTACCAGGCTATAGCCTCAAGTGTGGCACCGAGCCCGAAAAGGTGTTGCTCATATTCGTCGAGGCTATCTGTGAATGCCGGATACTCCTTTTCATCAAGAGGCCTGCTGTAGAGGTCTATGGCAAACCACGGAATGAATACCGGTGTAAAATTATTTCTATGCTCCTGTGCGTCAATCCATGTACGGTGAAAGAAGTTGCCGACTCCCTTGGCAGTAGATTCAATAACCTTCATTGTATAAGGACCGCTGGCAATTGACCCGAATATGGATTGTACAAGGTCTTCGGGCTTGCGCCCCAGTGTGGCTTTCCATAGTCCCACCTCGGTGAGGTGTGCCATGCTTATGTCCTCACTGCGCAGCGAGTCGGGCTTCTGTGCCGAGCCCAGTGAGTAGCGGCTGTTGCTCCAGCTAATGACGCGTGTCTTCTGTGCTCCCTGGTACGGTGTTGTAGTGAGCCTGTTGCCTCCGGTGGCCCATGTGGGATAACGTGAGATAACCTTCGCCAGCATCCCTGCCACTATCGACGACTGTTTCTCTATGTCGCCGCATATGACACTGTTCCAGTTGCGCTTGTGTACAAGCTGAACCCATAGCATATACAGCTGAGTGAGTGTGCTGCCTCCCCATTGCCGTGCCTTCAGCAGAATAATGTCTATAGGTTTCCCCTGCAGGCGCAGTTCTTCCATAGCCTTAAGGTATATCCTTTGTGACCTGTTCAATGTGAATGCCGTGTCGCGTCCTTTACCTTTGTCCGAGATTGTTGTCATTGTACGTGCCCAATACTCAAAGTCGTGCTTTATGCGTACAAGGCAGAACTCCAGCCATAGCACAATCCTTGCGCGGTCGTTTATTCTTTTACCCAGTATATCTCCTATGTACCTTTCGGCTCCCAGGGCTGTCAGCTTTATTACCATCTCGTCCTGCAGCATCGACACCGGCAGATTCAGTCTCTCTATCGGGAATCCTTCAATCCCAACCCACTCCCTTTTTACCGCTGTCGCGCCTTCGCCTGTCACAGGATTATAGACGGCCGAGATTGCTCCCAACCGTCTTATATTCTCCTCAATTATCCTCTCTCTTTCCATCTCTTTCAAATGCCCGCAAGGTCGGTAGCTCTGCGACGTATTTTTTCTGTATTGTAGAATTTTGCAAACATCCTCTGTACGCTGTCGTACAGACTGGCTCTGAAAGATATGTTGGCCTGTGCCATCGCTGGGTTACGCAACAGCAACCATTGCATTATCACCTCGTTTGCAAGGAAATCCAATATAGCCTGTTTCAGTATAGGAATAAGATGAGCACGGCTGCCGTCTTTTGTCTCGAACCCGAAAGAAATGTACTCCTCGTCTGTCTCAATAGATATTGTAGGGAAACGAAGCGCAACAGCAGTGACAAGCTCGTTTGCAGCCCTTTTGGCAAACATAAGGAGCAGTTCTTCATCATCCTTGCTACTTTGTATGGTATCTGCATCAATATCCTTTCTTCCGGCAGATTCTCCCATATAATGGTTTCTTAAATCAATCTGCTGTTGCAGCTCGTTTCTCTCTACAATTATGTTGTTCTTCATAGTATGCGTCTCTAAAGCTCTATAATGTTTTCTCTTCTCTTCTCCTCTCTTGCCGGTTTCTTGCGTTGTGCCAACAGCTCCCTGAAACGTATGGCATCGGCTTGTGCACCTGTTGCCGTTATATTTGCCTCATCTGGTTTCATGGCCATGTTCCATTGCTGCATCGTACGTTTGAATGCCAGGTCGGCAGCGCACTCCTGTAACAAGGATACCGTCTCTTTGGGATAATTGTGCGGAATCTTGAAAGATATTACGTATTCTGCACCGCTACTGTCGTCGTTATAGTATTTTGCACAGCAAGGAGAGAGATAACGGTTTATGGCATGTGCAATTTCGTTTACACTGCTCCTTATCCATTTATCTATAATACGTCTCTCGTCGTCGGTTATGTTCATAATACCTACAATAGAGTCGTACAACCCCATGGCCGAACGCGAGTGCGCAATGTATCCGCTTTCAGTGAATAATCTCTTGTACAACTCTTCCACGTTTATCCTAATCTCGCCCATCATCTTTTTTTGGCAAAGATATATGCCATAAATGGCTGAAAGGTTGTTGTGTTGACATTACCTTAATGACATGATAACTGAAAAGTGGAGTTAAGTAGCACCTCTTATGTATGTGTATTTGGGATACTTGCTTTGTGAGAAGGTTATTTCGGAAGTGCTGAGTATTGTATGTCTAATTCAAAGGATTGTCGTTGAATGGGTAAGGGCACTGCATTGCAGGTTCCAACCACCCATGCACGCTGTTGCCTTCTTCAGTTATGATTTTTACATAGAGCCATCCTTTATCTATGTCGAAGATTGCTGCAAGATGGTTCCGGCTGGTTGTATATATAATCTCAGATTCGTAGTTTGCCTCGCTGTGCAGGTGAATGCTTTCTCCGTCAAAGTTTCTTGTATGCACTGCCAGTTCCCCTTTTTTTATGAATAGGACTTTATCTCGGGGCATTGTCTTTATCTCTTCGGCATCTACTATCAGATAATCATTTTCACTATACAACAATTTGAAACTTCTGCCTGTATTTTCCTTTACGGGATAGATGCTATATGCCGGTATAATACATTCAACGTTATCAATTCTATAGCTCAAGAGACTATAACATATAACAGGTTTACCTTTGGGGTGATATGTGAATGCATTCCATTTTACATTTTTGTAGGCATTATCTGTATGCAACCTCTTTTTGCTAAGAACGAATTCACTGTTCTTGAGTTTTCTGCCATCTCTCCCGAACCTCATTTCGCCTTCAACAGGTTTGCCTGATGTAAGCCAATCGTTTATGCTTGCTTTTTCGAACAGACAGACTACGGAATCATTGTCAATATACCAAAACCCTTGGCCTGTTCTGCCATATGCAAGGCTTATATTGCAGAATCCGTTCTCGTACAAATATAGTTCGTGTGATTTTTTTTTGTCGGTGTATTTGCCAGCAACATTATCAATGGTGCTTTTGTGTTTGCTTGTCCTGAAATAGTGTTCGCTGAATGTTGTGTCGCTTGTAGCTTTTAGTGGCTTGGTGAGGGCATCGCTTTAAGGATACATAGTCGCAAACCTTTGGGTGTTGGGCCTGTGTTTGAGCGAATGCGGTTATCAGTATTGCAATACAAGTTATAATTCTTTTCATACAATCCTTTATTTTGCTGTCGCAAGTTACAAACATAGTTGCAAACGAGCAAGAGATATGAAGCTTGCTTTGATATTTATAACCGTGAGTACAGCCTGTCTTGGAGGTTCACCTCAAAGATTATAAGCTATTTGCAAGTTTTTGCCGGGGAATTTTTGTTATGTTTCCACGGGAGTCGTATTCAGACTAAATGGCTGTTGTTTTTGAGATCTTTCCTCCTTTCAGTCGTCAAGATGACAAATAGGTTTGCGTTATTGTATAAAAACAGCACCCACCGTTGAAGTGAGTGCTGCAGGTTAAAGACCACCACCGGCAGTCTGCTTTTTATTGCGCTTTGTGGGGGCGCGGTTGCTGCCGGTGGGGTGGTTATTATTCCATATCCTTTTTTGCAATTGAATGTGATTTACTGATTCCTTTTATGTTTTGGGCGGTGTCGCCTTTTTCATTTATGGCTTTTCTGCCGCTGTTCTTGCGCAATGCGCTGTAGATGATGCCACGGAAGGTCTCTTTGTCGAGGTAGAACGACGGGGCGGGCTCTTCAATGATTTTTTCGAGTATAAGGAATTTGTATCGTGCGTTGGCATCCTTTACTCTTGACTTGTAACGGCGGTAAATCTCCTTGTACATTGCTATCTTGTTCTTGTTCACTATGGGTAGCTTCTTTCCGCGCATGAGCAGAGATATGAAACGCCTTGCGTTCTCGAAGGTAACGTAGAAACGAGGTGCGCTCTTCTTTGATGCTGCTTCGATTATTTCACCTTGGGTGATGAAGGGCTTTTCCTTACGTAGCTCCTTGAGTGATTCAAAGAAGCTGTTTATAACGTCGTGCCGCCTTATCTCGCGGACTGTGCAATTAAATGTGTTTTCCATACTGCTTTTTTGTACAAAGGTATAGCCAAAATAGGCTTAATATGTTGTTGTTTTACAACTTTATTTATCAACAGGCTCTGTGGTATATTCTGTGCCGCTTCTTTGTTATGTGTGCGCTGTGTGTGACTTGTCTTTTTGGAAATCTGATAGCCATAAATGGCATTACAGCAACCTTGCGGTGCGCGGCTTTTTGTTTCTTTGCTGCCGATAAACGAAATAAACAATGGAACAGTACAACGAGAATTTAAAAGCCGGTGCAATGCCTGCAAGGCAGGTTGCCGGGGGTGTGGCCGATGGTGCCGTGCCTGTGCAGGAGGGCGGTAGCCCCCTGACAAATCTTGAACAGGGGCTGAAAAGGCTCTTTGGCGACAAGTTCGACATAAATGATGAGTTTTCGCAGAATTTGTTGTTGAGACATCTTACAATTAACCGAGAACAGAACGAAAAGCTGGCGGCGATGCTTGAACGTGACCCACGTCTGGCGCAGATGATTTCGGACATGGTTGAGGGCAAACGTAATGCGCATAGTGCTATGGCGCGCTACTTCGGCACTTCTATGATGAGGGTCGATGAGGGTAGCCCTGAGTTCGAGGAGATTATGCTTGCCGACGAGGAACGCAAGGAGGAGATCATGCGTCTTGCCAATGACAGGCGTGAGTATGAGAGGAATCTTGAGAGGAGTCTTCCTGTAATCGAAGGGTTCTGCAAGGAGCGTGGATACGATGCTTCGGATTTTATGGACCGCGTGTGGGAACAGGTTGTGTTCCCTATCATGGGCGGTAACTATACTGCCGATGTGTGCGTTGCTTTGGATCATGCTCTGTCGTATGACAAGGATGTTGAGGATGCCTTCGCAGCCGGCAGTGTAAAGGGACGGAACATGAATATTCAGCGCATGAGGGAGGATTACAGCGACGGGCTGCCTAAGGGGATGAGCAGCGTTGCTCCCGATGTGGACAAAAAGCGTGCGGGAAATTCTCTCATTGAGAAGGCTCTGCTTGCATAGAGTGTGTTTTGTAAACCATTTTATTAATCATAAAAATATTTTGCTTATGAAAAAAATCATTTCTTTTTTGAGGGAGAATCCTCTTTTTGTGCTTCTCTCTATGGTGTCTGTTGCCCTTTGCCTGTGCGGCGATGAGTTGTCGGGGACAATGCTGGCTGCTGTAAATGTGGTTCCTGCGGGTTCTCCAAGGCCTTCGAGCGGAATTGCCGGTCTTGCTACGCATGGCAGCGGTGATGCTACAACGGTATCGAACGCGAGGGAACTGGGCAGTGACTTCATAGATGTTGATGCCGATGACCAGATAATCGGTATTGCAAGTGACGAGAGTGTCATCGATACCATTAAACGAAGGGTGCGCAGGCAGGTGAGGGTGAACTCTTTCGAGGTTGACCACTATCTCATTGATGACAAGCGTTCCAAGGCATATACTAATGTCGCATATACGGGCATAAAGGCTACACGTGCCGAGATTCCTTTCTCAACCACGGGTGAGAGGAAGATTTTCCAGGAGTATTACACTGCTATATGTAAAGGCGTGAACGGTTATGACCCTACAGGGCAGATTGAACTGCCGGGT
>JAFXHQ010000014.1 GCA_017536325.1 Bacteroidaceae bacterium | reverse complement strand
TCCTCAAATGCGATGGCGGAGTGTTTTAATGCTAAAATCAAACTTTTCAGAGCGAACCTGAGAGGTGTGGTTGATAAGAAATTCTTCCTTTTCAGAATTTCAAATTTATATGCTTACCCACAGTAAATTTCTACTGAGCCTAAATTTGTTATTTCAGATATTTTTTCTTTTTTTTGTAAATTAGAAAACAACTTATAACTGAAATATTATGGAAAAAATCATTGGCTTGATTGATGCTCCGTTCACTCCTTTTTACGAGAACGGCGAAGTTAACTATGAACCAATTCCTGCATATGCGCAGATGTTGGCAAAGAATGGAATGAAAGGTGTATTCATCAACGGCTCATCGGGTGAGGGATATATGCTCACTGAAGAGGAGCGCATTAAACTCACAGAGGCTTGGGTGGCAGCAGCACCTGAAGATTTCAAGATCATTGTACATGTAGGCAGCACTTGTGTCAAGTCGAGCCGTCGCATGGCTGAGCACGCACAGAAAATGGGCGTATTCGGAATAGGTGCCATGGCACCTCCATTCCCCAAAGTAGGTCGCGTAGAGGAACTCGTAAAATATTGCGAAGAGATTGCGTCCGCTGCACCGGAACTCCCATTCTACTTCTACCATATACCAGCCTTCAACGGCGCATTCCTTCCCATGGTAAAATTCCTTGAGGCCGTCGATGGCCGTATCCCCAACTTCGCAGGTATAAAGTACACATTCGAAAGCATGTATGAATATAACCAATGCCGCCTTTACAAGAACGGCAAGTTCGACATGCTTCACGGACAAGATGAGACCATTCTCCCATGCCTTGCTATGGGTGGTGCACAGGGTGGCATCGGAGGAACAACAAACTACAACGGTTGTAACCTGGCAGGAATAATTGACGCATGGAATGCCGGTGACTTGGAGAAGGCACGTGAATTACAGAACTTCTCACAGGAGGTAATCAACGTCATATGCCACTACAGAGGCAACATTGTAGGCGGAAAACGCATAATGAAGCTCATCGGCCTAGATTTGGGCAAGAACCGTACACCATTCCAGAACATGACAGATGAAGAAGAAACTGCAATGCGCAAGGAGCTTGAAGCCATCAATTTCTTTGAGCGTTGTAACAAGTTCTAAAGAAGCCTCACCCTAACCCTCTCCCAAGGAGAGGGGACTTTAATTCAATACAACAAATCAACCCAAATACTATGAATTGGAACAAATACTTGAACGAGTGGTCGCAGAAATATCGCGATGACCTTGTAAACAACATCATGCCGTTCTGGCTTGAACACGGCCTGGACCGTGTAAACGGCGGTGTATATACATGCGTTGACCGTGACGGCTCACTCATCGACAGCACAAAGTCGGTTTGGTTTCAGGGACGTTTCGCCTTTGTATGCAGTTTTGCATACAACACTATAGAGAAGAACCCCGAATGGCTCTCGGCCGCAAAAAGCACAATTGATTTCATTGAAGCACATTGCTTCGACAGCGATGGCCGCATGTATTTCGAGGTAATGGCCGACGGTACGCCACTGCGCAAACGCCGTTATGTATTTTCCGAGAGCTTTGCTGCGATAGCCATGGCCGAATATGCCAAGGCATCGGGCGACAAGAGTTATGCAGAGAAGGCTCTAAAACTATTCTAGGATATACGCAAGTTCATTGCTACCCCTGGCTACATGGAACCGAAATATCTCGATACCCTGAAAGCCAATGGGCACTCCCTGGTAATGATACTGATAAATACAGCATCACGCATACGCAATGTAATCAGCGACCCCATACTCGACCAACAGATTAACGAATCCATTGCATCGCTCAAGGACTTCATGAAGCCGGAATTCGAGGCCCTTCTTGAAATGGTGGGCCCCGACGGTGAGTTTATCGACACCATCAACGGACGAGTAATAAACCCAGGACACTGCATTGAGACAGCATGGTTCCTGCTTGAAGAGGCAAAGTATCGCGACTGGGACAAGGAGTTGACCGCACAGGCTCTGCAGATTCTTGACTGGTCGTGGGAATGGGGCTGGGACAAGCAGTACGGAGGCATAATCAACTTCCGCGATTGTCGCGGCCTTCCGCCGCAAGACTATTCGCAAGACATGAAGTTCTGGTGGCCACAGACCGAAGCCATAATTGCGACACTGTACGCATACGAGGCAACAGGTGACGACAAGTACCTTATCTGGCACAAACAGATAAGCGAATGGACATACGCACACTTCCCCGATGAGGAGTATGGCGAATGGTACGGCTATCTGCACCGCGACGGCACCGTGGCCCAACCGGCAAAGGGAAATATATTCAAAGGGCCGTTCCACATACCGCGAATGATGGTAAAATCATATGAATTATGCAACATCCTAACAAACAGACAGAATGATAAGTAACATAAAGAAAAAGAAATGGTACCCTTGGCTGGTTGTCGTACTACTATCCGGTGTGGCATTCCTTAATTATATGGACCGCCAGATGCTCAGCACCATGCAAGGAGCCATACAGGAAGACATCACAGAACTTGATGCTGAGAAATTCGGTGCCCTCATGGCAGCATTCATGTGGATATATGGTCTGATGAGCCCTGTTTCTGGAATAATAGCCGACCGTATAAACCGCAAAAGACTCATCGTTGGCAGCCTTTTTGTATGGTCTGCGGTAACATTCCTTATGGGTTTCGTCGATACATATGACGAACTCTACGTCCTACGTGCTGTAATGGGTTTCAGTGAAGCACTATACATACCTGCGGCCCTGTCACTGATTGCCGACATACACAATGGCAAGACACGCTCGGTGGCAATCGGAATACACATGACCGGTCTCTATTTAGGCCAGGTGGCCGGCGGTTTCGGTTCCATATTCTCCAATGCACTGAACTGGCACACAGTATTCCTTATCTGCGGCCTTGCAGGCATGATCTATGCAGTAATACTTATATTGTTTATAAGCGACCCAAGAAATTCAAAGGATAAGGCCGTAGCAGAGAAAAAAGAACACACACCATTCCTATTGATAATAAAGAATCTCGGAAAGAGCCTGAGCCTAATACTCAGCAGTATGGCATTCTGGGGAATACTGTTCGTATTTCTCTCCCTCAGCATGCCTGGATGGGGAACAAAGAATTGGTTGCCGACACTTGTAAGCGAAAACCTTAACGTAAGTATGGACTATGCAGGGCCAATAGCAATGATATGTATTGCAGGAGCATCATTCATAGGAGCTATGACAGGAGGAAAATTGTCAGACAAGTGGGTACAGAAGAATGTTAAAGGTAGAGTTTATACAAGTTGTATAGGACTGGCACTCATAATACCGTCACTCATTCTCATGGGAATAGGCAACAGCGCATTCGTTATAGTCCTGGCCATACTGACATTCGGTATCGGATACGGATTCTTCGACACAAACACAATGCCTATACTATGCCAGTTCATACCATCCCACCAACGCGCAACAGCATATGGTATCATCAACATGGCCGGTGTACTTGGAGGAGCACTCATAACAGACCTTCTCGGCAGGCTCAAGGAAAGCGGCACACTTACACTAGGCAATAGTTTTGCCATTTTCGGAGCAGTAGCAGCAGTAGCACTTATACTACAATTGCTTATTCTGCGCCCCAAAACCGCAAATATGGAATAATAATGAGAACAATTGCAAAGACAGCAATCCCACTATTGTTTGCAGCAGCCCTCATAGGCTGCTGCAACAGCAACGTTGAAACCGAATACAATATTGAGAAGCTCGGCAAAATGCCAGATATTGAAGAAGGATTCGGGAAGGGTGTTTCGGCATGCTACGCGGCTATCGGCAACGATACCATATATATTGCAGGAGGATGCAATTTCCCCGAAGTTCCAGCAGCTGAAGGTGGTAGCAAGAGATACTACAAAGGTATCTTCAAGACCGCAGGCAACAGCCCGCTCAAATGGGAGAAGGCCGGCGAACTGCCCGAGCCATCGGCATACGGAGTAAGTCTGCAATGCGGCGACAAATGGATCATTGCTGGAGGCATGAACAGCGAAGGTGCACTCAACAAAGTATATAGCATTGACCTTAGAGACTTAACCATAGAAACATTGCCACACCTGCCAATGTATATCGACAACGCAGCAGGAGCAACAAGCGGCAACCGCATATACATCACAGGAGGCAATGCTGACGGCAGCCCCTCGGCAAGCACGCTTATGCTCGACCTTGACAACCTCGATGCCGGATGGAAATTCCTGCCTGCAATGCCATCGGCACCTCGCGTACAACCCGTTTGCGCAGCTACAGACAAAGCTCTGTATGTTTGGGGGGGCTTCGCACCTGCCGGCATAGAGGAGGGACCGGCTGTTTTTGTAAACGGAGTAAAGTATGAATTTGCTTCGGGCAAATGGTCGCTGTTAGGCAAAACCGAAGCCGACGGCGAAGTCATCACCCTATCGGGAGGCATTGCCACAGCCACAGGCTGCAACAGCATTGTCGTAGCCGGCGGTGTGAATAAAGATATTTTCCTCGATGCAATATCAGGGACATACAACCTTGTACCACAAGAAGAATATATGTACAAACCTGCATACTGGTACAAATTCAACAACCGCCTCATACTTTTTGACACCGAAAGTGAAAAGTGGAGTATCATCGCCACCGACAGTTGCTATGCTCGCGCCGGAGCGCAAATGGCCATAGGGCATGGGGAAATATATCTTATTGGAGGTGAGCTGAAACCCGGAATACGAACCCCCGACATATACAGAATAACACTCCCCAAATAACAGAGAATAGAGAACAGAGAACAGAGTACAGAGTACAGAGAACAGAGTACAGAGAAAGTTGCGAGTAAGCGAGTGCAGAGAAAAGTTTACTTTTACTATACCGAGCGAGAGCAACTTGGGCGAAGCCAACAGAGAACAGAGAAAAATGACTGAAGGCCGGCAACGAGCATAACGAAGTTATCACCTTTATAATGAACAAATAAGGAAATACCCTACATATAATAGGACATCCCCCTGTAACGAATAGGAAATAAACGTTGCAGGGGGATATTTGTGCCTTTATCTTTGCAGCAGAAGAAATGAACAAAAGAGATAGTAAACAGGTTTAACAATTAAAACATTACGACTATGAAAAAGATGATTGTTATTGCAGCGTTGATAGGCGGAATGCTTATGCCTGCACAGATTATGGCCAACAACAATAATGACAGAAGGCCAAAAGTAGAGAGAAGAGGTAACGGAAACGAAATAAGAGTATCCAAGGACAAGAGAGGAGGCAAAAAGGATAATTACAGGGATGACAGAAGGGGCTACGACAGACCTGGAAAACCTGGAAAACCTGGAAAACCTGACTACAGACCCGATTACAGGCCAGGCAGACCGGCACCTGTAGTCGTTGTGAACCCACCGGCTCCACGTCCATGCCCTCCACCACCTCCAAGGTATTATTACAACGATTATTATTACGACAATCCAGTGGTCGATGCCGCAGCAGCATTCATAAGTATTGTAGGCTTGATGTCAATCATTGCAGATTAGGAAGAATTTGAATTTAGGTTAATGAATAAAGTAATTGTACTGTAAGTGTACAGAAGTAGCAACTGAGTAAAAAACTTCAGAGGAGAGCGACGGCTAAACGCTCTCCTCTGTTTATGCTATAGAAATATAGCACAATGGATAATACAATAATTCATTTGTGGTTTATTCACGTGAGAGGCTAAAACTCACGATGCAAAAATAGTACGCTGCATTCTGCTGGGCAATAACAAAATATCATGAAAATGGAAACAGCGCATAACAACATTTATCCATTCCGGAATAAACATATTCAAGACAACAGTATTTTTACCCTTCAATAGTCATAAATAACTACAGATTGCTAGAATTTAGATTTTATAGCTATTGCCAATTTTATAAAAGAAGAGTATTTTTGCATGCAAAAATAATTTATACACGGAGAGTCCGACAAAGAGAAGGTCTGTATGAAACTTTCGGAATTGAAGAACGGAGAGACTGCGGTAATCGTGCGCCTGTCGGGGCATGGCGGATTCCGCAAGCGCATAATGGAGATGGGCTTCATTCGTGGCGAGAAGGTAACATCGGTACTCGACTCGCCCATGCATGACCCTGTCAAATACAACGTTATGGGCTATGATGTGCTTCTACGCCGCAACGAAGCAGCCATGATAGAGGTACTCCCCGAAGAAGAGGCCAAGAAGGAACTCACACCGGCACCTACATTTACAAGCCGTTCAGTATGTGACAGCTGCAGTGGCGAGAGCTGCAGCAGCTGCATGCTGAAGAAAATAAAAACCAAAAGAAACAATGTAATAAACGTAGCCCTTATAGGCAACCCGAACAGCGGCAAGACATCTATATTCAACACGCTTGCCAACCAAAGCGAACATGTAGGCAACTACAGCGGTGTCACAGTAGGTGCAAAGACCGGCAGCTTCAACTACAAAGGTTACCGGATAAATCTCACGGATCTTCCAGGCACATACTCCATTGCCGCATACTCGCCCGAAGAGCTATATGTAAGACGACATCTGTTCGAACAGATGCCCGACATTATCATAAACTCAGTAGTAGCATCCAATCTTGAACGTAACCTCTATCTCACTACAGAACTTATAGATATGAATTTGCGTACTGTTGTCGCACTCAACATGTACGACGAACTCCTAGCAAGCGGTGCCGAGATAGATTATGAGCATTTGGGGGCAATGATGGGCATCCCGATGATACCGACTATAGCCAAGAACGGTAAAGGGCTGGATAAGTTGCTTGATACAGTCATAGAGCTTTTCGAAGGGAAGAACAGCACCATAAGGCACATACATATAAACTACGGCAATATCCTCGAAAGCCAGCTGGCACCTTTGTCTGCCGAGCTGCACAAGGCAGAGGACCTGCCGCCCCAATTCCCTGTACGTTATTGGGCCCTGAAGCTGTTGGAGGGTGACAAGGAGGCGACACAGCAGCTTAACTATTGCATGGAGCTTGCGCGTTGGACAAGAATGGCCAAAGATGCTGCACGCAGAGTACAGACACAAATGGGTGTAGATGCAGAGACTGCCATAAGCGGAGCCAAATATGGTTTCATAAACGGAGCATTGCAGGAGACGTTCAAGCCCGGAAATAAGGACACCCAGAAGAAGACCAGACGTATCGACCGACTTGTAGCCAACAAATGGTTCGGTTTCCCTTTCTTTCTGCTTGTAATGTGGGTAATGTTCAGTTCGGTTTTCATGGTCGGAGCATATCCTCAAGAGTGGATTGAGAACCTTTTCGGTTGGATGGGCGATGCTGCTGCCGGAATAATACCGGAAGGTGCTATACAAGACCTGGTAGTAAACGGTATTATCAGTGGAGTAGGAAGCGTTGCCGTATTCATCCCACAAATACTAATATTGTATCTTTTCATCTCCTTTATGGAGGATTCGGGCTACATGGCAAGGGCCGCATTCATTATGGACCGACTGATGCACAAGATGGGACTGCATGGCAAGTCGTTCATTCCCATGCTCATGGGATTCGGTTGCAACGTACCTGCAATAATGGCTACTCGTACCATCGAAAGCCGCAGCAGCCGTATAATAACGATACTTGTAACACCTTTCATGTCGTGCAGCGCACGTCTCCCGGTAATGGTACTCTTCGCGGGAGCATTCTTCCCGGACTATGCACCATTGGTACTAATCCTGCTCTACCTTTTGGGAATTGCTACAGCCATCATAACCGCCAGGCTATTAAGGGTAACAAAGTTCAAGAACGATGAGACACCATTCGTAATGGAGCTACCGCCCTACCGTTGGCCCACCCTGCGTGCCACAATACGCCATATGTGGGAGAAATGCGCTCAGTACCTTAAAAAGATAGGTACGGTAATTCTGCTGTCAACCGTTGTCATATGGTTCCTCAGCTACTATCCAAGACCGGAGGAGAGAACAGAGAACAGAGTACAGAGAACAGAGTACAGAGAACAGAGAACAGAGAACAGAGAACAGAGTACAGAGGACAGAGTACAGAGTACAGAGAACAGAGTACAGAGTACAGAGAACAGAGAACAGAGCAGAGAGAACAGAGCGAAGAGTGAAGATCCGGGTATTAATGAGAATTCATTCATTGCAATGATAGGACATGCTGTAGAACCTGTACTTGCTCCATTGGGACAGAACTGGCACTCAAGCATCGCTCTAATTACAAGTATCCCGGCCAAAGAACTTGTCGTCAGCACACTTGGGGTACTCTACTGCAGCGACTCTGAAGAGGGTATAGAAGAAGACTTGCGTGCCTCGGGTGATTTTACCCCACGTTCAGCAGCAGCCTTCCTTGTTTTCATTCTGTTATTCTTCCCATGTATAGCAACAATCACCACCATAGCCAACGAAACCGGAAGCCGCAAATGGGCACTCTTTTCAATAGTATATAACACAGCGGTAGCCTGGATTGCCGGATTCTTAGTATATACAATAGGTGGACTTATATAAAAAATTACTGAACAACAAATAACAATTGACATGAGCAACAAAGAGACAATATACAATAAAAGAATGAAGGTCGCCGACCTGCTTGCAAGTGACGGCAACCTACTGTCAATCCTGCAAAGGCTGGATATCAGACTAGGATTCGGTGAAGCCACTGTAGCCGACCTGTGTACACGATATGGCATATCAGCCGAGCTTTTCCTTATAATATGCAACATCTACTCTTTCCGCGAATACCAGCCACAGGTCGATAGCCTGGGAGAGAACGACATAAAGAGCATCACTACATACCTGCGTGCTTCGCACCGTTACTATACAAGCATATGTTTCCCCACAATACACAACAGCATACACTTGTTGGTAAAAGAGCTCGACGAAGTAAGTCGCAAGCTCATAGACAAGTTCTATGACGATTATGACAACGAGGTGAGCAATCATTTCCGTTATGAGGAGGATGTGGTATTTCCATACATTGAAAGCCTGTTTGTCAAAGGCGACATGAAGAAATACAGCATAAGCCAGTTCGAACACAACCATAGCAATATCGGCGAGAAACTGAATGACCTGAAGAACATCATAACCAAATACCTCGGCGAAGAATATTCCAACCCCTTGCGTTTCGAACTCCTCAATGATATATACAGCGTAGAAAATGACCTGCGCAAACACTCACTCATCGAGAACAAGCTACTTATTCCGTTGGTAGAAAAACTAGAAAAGCAATATGAGCAGAAAGGATAAATACAGAATAGCACTTATCGAGCCATCGGAGATAATAGCTGCCGGCATTGCAAGCATCATAGAGCGTCACCCCGACTTTGTTGTGGAGCAAACACTAAACAGCCCGGACTACTTCAACACAGGCAGCGACATTGACATTATAATCATCAATCCTTGTGTCATAGATTATAATGACAGGTTCGATGTTCGCACATACTTTACCGGCACCAATGCAGCCATCGTAGCTCTTACCCACAACAATCTGGAAGAGAATGTTCTGCGACAATACAACGAATGCATAGGCACGTACGACAATGCCTCACGCATTATACAAAAGCTGAAGAACGCAATTGAGGAGAATGAGCAGAACCCAAGAAGCGATATAAACGAGCTATCATCGCGCGAACGCGATATTCTGGCTGCAGTTGCAAAAGGATTAACCAACAAGGAAATTGCCGACAAGTTCAACATATCCATATACACAGTAATATCGCACAGACGCAATATTTCGCAGAAACTGGGTATAAACAGTATCCCCGGCCTTACCGTATATGCTATAATGAACAAATTGGTAGATATGTCAGATATCGGATAAGGAGTAATTGCAGCTAAAACCATGGCCGAAGAATTACACATATCAAAAGGCAGCAAAGAAGAGAAATATGCGCTGCTATACAAGCAGATATGCGCACTTGCAGAAGGTGAATGCGACACTATTGCCAACATGGCAAATGTAGCCGCAATGATACACTTCACCTTCGGATTCTGGTGGACCGGGTTCTACCGGGTCATTGGCGAGGAACTTGTGCTGGGCCCCTTTCAAGGGCCACTGGCCTGCAGCCGCATATCATACGGAAAAGGCGTATGCGGCACTGCATGGAAAGAAGGAGTAACACAGGTCGTCCCGGACGTCGAGAAGTTTCCCGGACACATAGCATGCAGCAGCGAATCGAAAAGTGAGATTGTAGTGCCTGTCAAGGCCGGCTGCAAGATAACAGCCGTTCTGGATATAGACAGCGAGAAGTTAAACACATTCGACGATACAGACCGCGTATGGCTGGAGAAGATTGTTGCGCTTATATGATTCAGCACAATGGCACTATCACGAAATTTTACTTGCGGAGAGTCTTGTAATGCAGTATATGAGCACTCACGCCAATGGCAACAGCAATAAACAGAAAACGCATCCACCACACCCTTGCAACAAAAACCGTACAATAGAGAAGTGTAGCCCACACAAGGCTCACAGAGACAATCTTCACTCTTAGAGGAATAGCCTTGTATTCTTGAAAATTCCTTATATAAGGCCCAAGATGCTTATGCGACATGAGCCAACCATACAACCTTTGTGAGCTACGCAAATATAGCATAGCCGACAGCAGAAGGAAGGGAGTTGTAGGCAGCACAGGCAAAAAAATGCCCAACACACCAAGTGCGAGTGACACACTGCCAAGCATTACAAAAAGATACTTCATCATCACAGTTACATAACAAGGCAAGGAATAACATAGTACACCCTTACCTTTCAACAGACAAAGTTACTAATTTTATTGCTCAAAAAAGGTTATTGTAAACGATATACAACTATTTTCTCCTTAAAAAAGTTTTTTTATCGAAAAAATTCGTACATTGCAGAACACAAAGAAACACTATACAACAACCTTTTAAAACCTACAGCTATGAAAGCCAAGAGATTTATGCTATTGTTAGCTGTCTGTATTTTCGGCAGCCTGGTTACAGTCAACGCACAAAACGACAAAAAAGGAGGCGACATCAAACCACTCCTGGGAACATGGCAATATGTCGAAGAGGTCACAAAGTCCGATGGCAGCACTATATACATAGGCAAAAAGATATACAAGACAATTCGTGAGGACAAGACATACTCAATAATGGCCAGTATCGATATACCGATAAAGGAAGAAAACCAGGAAAAACCCATTGTGAGCACAGTCACATTCGTTACACAGCAAGGAGAGATAGAAATCACTTCGGGAAGCACATATCTTGAATATATCAACAATCACTACATCGACAAGACCTTGAACAACACTATTTCGAACCTAAAGTTTAGGAGAAGCGATACAAACCCCAATATACTGTACGTAGAGTATAATATTGGTGACACCGAGTCTGGGGATTGGGTAAGTGAAGTATGGCTTAGAGTCCTTCCTCTAGGAGCAAGATAAAAAACCATTATATACAAGAAGAATCCCCCTTGTCGATGACAAACAATCATTGACAAAGGCAAAGTTTGTCTCTATATTATTGAAATGCTACAAACAAGACATATAATGCAAGCTCCACAGAGATGAGCACACTCAAACGCGCCATAGAAATAGCAAAAGATGCACACAGAGGCCAACTCGACAAAGCCGGCTGCGATTACATAGGACATCCTTTGCGCGTAATGGCCGCAGGAAATACAATTGAGGAGAAGATTGTTGGTGTCCTGCACGATACTGTCGAGGACAGTGACTGGACATTTGAAATGCTTGAAGCCGAGGGGTTCTCCATTGAAATAATCGAGGCCTTGCGGTGCGTGACAAAAGTGTCGGAAAATGAGCCCTATGATAAGTTTATCGCACGCGTAAAGACCAATCCATTGGCCGTGGCTGTCAAGATTAACGATTTGTCCGATAATATGGACATACGTCGTTTGCCATACATTTCGGACAAGGATGTGAAACGCTTGAAAAAATACCTCAAGGCCTATAAACAGCTGACAAGAGAGCCTCGATACTCTGTATATGCCTGTCAGCAGGAATTCCCGAATGCATATACTCCGTGGAGACGTGAGGATGATGCAGAGCTGGCCGCATTATGTAATAGTGCTGCCTCTCTGGAAGAGTTATCGCAGCATTTCAAACGCAAGAAAGGTGCAATATTGTCAAGAATAAAGAAACTGGGGCTTGGGTGTGATGAATAATGCTTGACGGTTAAGACTTTTAGAAAGGTCGAAC
>JAFXHQ010000112.1 GCA_017536325.1 Bacteroidaceae bacterium | reverse complement strand
GGATTACAAAGTTTTGAAAGAGAAGTTCTTCTCGGGTACAACGACCCGTGAAGAGGAAGATGCGCTCCGTCGCTATCTGAAGGGCGATAATCTGCCGCAAGAGGCCGCAGAGGATAAGGAGATGCTGCTTGCCATGCTGCAGCCTTCCGAGTATGAGTGCAGTGAGGCCATGGATGAGGTCTCGGCAATGATTGACATGCTTGCAGTGCAGGAAGTCGAGCAAAGAGCCGTTGTTGCCACGCATAAGCCTGCAACACGCATGGTGCTGATGCGTTATGTCTATTCTGCAATGGCTGTTGTTGCGCTTATAGCGCTGCTGCTTATAACTTACCCTTATGGGAATGACTGCATGCAGCAGCCTACTGCTCCAATAGTGGCAGTTGTAGTTGAAGAACCAGCCGGCAATGATTCTGCAAATGAACAGCCGATAGTGGCTGAAAACGCTGCCGACGCCAAAGAGCACGGGTATAATATCAATGTAAAGAGCGATGTTCCGGAGATCGCTGTTCCTTTGGTTACAGAACCTGAAAATGCACTTGTTGCCAATGTGTCAAAGGAAAAGACGGAAACGGGCGAGACACGCAATGTATATATCGGTGCCGTGAATACCGATGTGCGGGGAATCCCAGGTTATGATCCCAACTTGAGTAACACGTGTGCTGGTTATCAAGTTAACATAGATAAAGGACTGACAGCCATGGCGGGAACAAAGAGTAGTAATAAAAATGTTCTTAAGAGACGGAACGGCATCTATCTGGGTGGTTGGGGTGGTATATTGAGCGAACCGCCTATAAAAACAGATTCGCTCTTGCACCTTTCAGATATACTTGCCGGTATGGAGCCTGACCATTTCGCGAATCCAGCTGATGCTGCAAGGCTGGTTGAGATGCGGGATTCTATCAGAACATATTCTGCAGTGGTTGAAATGATGCTTCAGGCACAGAATGATAAGGACACCGTAGGGAATGAGCAGGTGCTGACTATGGACGATGTGGAGTTCGCTCCCGAAGATTTCCCTTGGAGCCCAGCCTCTCCGTTGCATATATACAGCATCCGTAACAAGGGTAATGAGACAGTGGTTACTTTCCTCTGTTCAATATGTTTCCGTTCGCAGAGCATGCCTTTCAGCAAGGACATATATGCACAGGACGAGGATAACGGCGATATTTATAATGTTATTGGGTATGCCGGCGGGCATAGTATGGAACGTAACCTTGTTGTTAATGGCTGCAGCGGCAGGAATATCCTTGTATCGTTACGTTTCCCTAAGTTCAAACGCAAGGTAAAGAGGATCAGTATATACAGCCCTGGGCACAAGGATGATATAAAGCCGTCGAACGACCGCGACATAAAGGTATTTGCCGAAAATGTCGATGTCAAGAAGATGAAGGAACTCTATAAGTTACCTAAAGTATACAAATGATATCAGAATAATTCCAGATTGTCGAACGAAGGTTTCAGTTCGCTTTTCTCAATGCGGTGGATAATCTCTACGACCTTGTCGTTCATTGGAGTGGGAACATTGACCTTGCGGCCGAAGGTGCTCACAACGCCGTTTATTGCGTCGACCTCGGTCAGCTTGCCTTTCTCAAGGTCCTGAAGCATGCTCGCCTTCAGTTTGGCGTGCTTGCGTATGGCTATGGGGATTATGAAGAACGAGAATGCCTTCTTGAGCCTGTTACTGTAGTCGAGCAACTTTACGATGTCCTTGCCCTGAACCGGCTCAATGCGTATCCCATCTGCAGCACACACATCAATGCACTCCTTTATGAGCGCCTGTACAATCCTGCGCGATGCTTTGTTGCCTGCAGCCTCGCCGAACGTGCATCCGAGCACGGCGCTCATGCCCGAGAATGCCGAATTTATAAGCAGCTTGCTCCAGCGCGAGCCTATGAAGTTCCTGTCAATCTCAACATGGCCCATGAGTTCAAGCAAGGCCTTCACTTCGTTCAGGTGTCCATTGGCCTCTGCCTGCAGCGAGCCGAGTGAGAAGGTCAGTGAGTCGGGCGCGCTTGTAAGCTCGCACACGCCGGGTTCCTTCATAGTGGCACCCCATGCCACGGTGCAGCCCAATACATGCTCCTCGCCCACAATGTTGCCAATCTCCAGTTCCGGTATTCCGTTCTGCAGCGTGACAATGACGCCGTCATCGGCAAGGAACTCCTTTATGTAGTTTACTACTTCCTTGTTCTGCTGCTGCTTTGTCATGAGGAAGATGATGTCGTATGTTCCTGACATTTCGTCCGGTGTGTATGCCTTTACCGGTTGTGTGAATTCAACCGTGCCTGTGACTTTTGCACCATATTTGTTAAGCGCCTCGACATGCGACTTGTTGCGGTTAATGAGTTCTATCTTGCCGCCATTCTTTGTTATGTATGCACCCAGAATCGTTCCCAACGACCCCGCACCGTATATTGCTGCTCTCATTGTTGTATCTTGTTTGATTTATACTGCTAAGGTAACAATTTCTGTTCATTATGGCAAAGGAATGCTGTTGTTTTTGGGCTCAACGAAAAAAGTTGAGGGAATGCTTTCTATGGTAATATCGGAATATGAATAAATCTCTATCTTGTATTATCTCATACAATTTACCCTTAATCTGTTGTTGTATATTCTTTTTGTTGTCGTTCTTGCTGTACTTTTTGACGCAAAAAGTACCAAAAACTTCGGCACTCGGAAAAAATCGTCACAAGCGCCCTTTGCTCATGCCACCATAGGCGAGCATTCGGTCGGACGCTTGCTTGCCACTCCAGGCTTTCGCT
>JAFXHQ010000013.1 GCA_017536325.1 Bacteroidaceae bacterium | reverse complement strand
GACAAAAACTATTCCCACAAAGCTGTTCAATGCAACAGCGCGCAAGGTTTCGGGAATAAAGAATCTGCACGACTTCAACTGCGGACTAAAGGCCTACCGCAACGAGGTGGTCAAGAGCATAGAGGTCTATGGCGACATGCATCGCTACATACCTTACCTTGCCAAGAATGCCGGATACGACAGGATAGGAGAGCTTGTCGTGCATCATCAGGCACGCAAGTACGGAAAGAGCAAGTTCGGAATAAGCCGTTTCTTCCACGGATACCTTGACCTCATGTCACTATGGTTCCTGTCGAAATTCAGCTACCGCCCCATGCACATATTCGGTCTTTGGGGTACTGTAATGTTCCTAATCGGCTTTGTCGCAGCCATAATACTGGGAGCAACAAAGCTCATAGCCCTTTCAAACGGAGAGCCTTGCCGCCTTGTAACAGACTCGCCCTACTTCTACATCGCACTGACAATGATGATACTTGGCACACAGCTGTTCCTCACAGGATTCATTGCCGAGCTTATCAGCCGCACCTCGCAAGAGAGGAACAGATACAACATTTCAAAGGAGATATGATAATGAAGCACAAAGCATATAGAGCCATAATAAGTTTCATAGTATTGGGCACATTGCTCATATCGTGCGAAAACGGATATGACTGCAGCCTTGAAAACACCGCATACAACCGCGTAGGGATATACAGTACCGGGGAAAACGGAATTGAAGCCCCGTACGCATTCCCAGAAGCATTAACCGTATCTCTTATGGTAAACGGCAAGGACTCCATTGTCATAAACCACATTGAAGATGCCCAGCTGCTGCAGATTCCAATGAGCTACACAAATGAGTGCGACACTGTAATATTCCATTACGAAGGGAATTTTACCGACACACTCTACATGGAACACTTGAACATCCCCTACTACATATCAATGGAGTGCGGAACTGTCATGTACCATAAGCTCACCGGACTAAGGCATACAAACAGCCTGATTGATTCTGCTGCCATTCTCAATGACTACATAAATTTCGACTACAATGAGAACATCAAGATATACCTTATTGATTAGTTTATTGCTGTTGCTTCCCTTTAGCGGTTCATCGCAAGAGAAGGCTACGGTCGAAGAGACAGAGAAGAGCGGCAAGACATCCATGTTCTCATTCAACGGGATTGGTGTGTCGGCCGACCTGTTCGGGTTCGCATACTCGCTTCTCGACGAATATACCAGTGCCGAGATTGCCGTAGAGGCCAATTTCGGCAACAGATTCTACCCCATTGCCGAAATTGGTCTTGGATGGTGCGACACACAGGACGAGACAACCGGTATCAAGTACAAGACTACGGCTCCATATTACAAAGTAGGATTGAACTACAATTTCTTCACCAACAAGGAGAAACCCGACCCCGACCATTACATATACGGACTTGCACGTTTTGCCTGGACAAGTTTCGACTACGATGTAGAGACCCCACCGATAACAGACCCCGTATGGGGAGGTACAGCATCACTCGACCTTGAAGGAGTAGGCGGAAGTTGTTCATGGGCCGAGATTGGAGCAGGCATAAAGGTAAAGATTTTCAAGGGACTTCACATGGGCTGGAGCATAAGGTATAAAGTAAGACTCAGCGACAAGAAAGGCAGCAACTCCAACATGTGGTACATACCGGGATTCGGCATTAACAAGAGCACCACATTCGGCGGCACATACAGCATCATATACGAAATCCCGTTCAAATAAGTGAACACAGAAACTGTTCAATCCAGAACAGCAGTTTCAAGCCGTCCAGTAAAATTATTTAAAAAGAAACAATAACAGATTCCGACATGAACAAGAAACTCAACATCTGGAAAATACTATTCCTGCTGTTCCTGATGATTGCATCGGCACTTATAATAAGGAACAACTACGAAGAAGAGCAGAACAAGAAAGATTCAAACATTGAGATTCAAGTGGTGAAGGTATCGGAAGGATACACCAAAGCACAAGGAAAGGTTTTTGGCACTACCTGTACCATAATATACCATTCAGACACTGATTATAGCGAGGAAATTGAGAATGTATTGCTACAGGTAGATCTATCGCTGTCGCCATTCAATAATAACTCCGTAATCACTGCCATCAACGAGAACACAAGCACTATGACAGACAATATGTTCGTTGATGTATTCAACCTTGCCCAAGAGGTATCGGGAAAGACAGATGGTGCGTTCGACATAACTGTAGCACCACTTGTAAATGCCTGGGGATTCGGATTCAAGCAAGGCACACCGGTTGACAGCGCGACAGTGGATTCACTCCGCGACATTGTAGGCTACAGAAAGGTGAAGATTGAGAATGGAAAGATCATGAAAGAAGATGCCCGCATCATGCTCGACTGCAGTGCAATAGCAAAGGGATACGGTTGCGACATGGTTGCCGACATGCTTACCGGCAAAGGTATCAAGGATTTCATGGTAGAAATTGGAGGCGAGATTGCAGTAAAAGGAATGAATCTCAAAGGCGAACCGTGGAACATTGGGATAAACAAGCCTATCGATGACAGAAGCGGAGAGAACACAGAATTGGCAGGTGTCGTAAAACTGAACAACAAATGTATGGCTACATCGGGCAACTACCGCAACTACCGCATGGTCGATGGGAAGAAATATGCCCACACCATTGACCCGAGAACCGGCTACCCGGTAGAACACTCCCTGTTGTCGGCAACAGTGATAGCCGATGACTGTGCCACTGCCGATGCATATGCCACAGCATTTATGGTTATGGGGCTTGAAAAGGCCTTGGAGATATGCAGCAAGGAGAAAGGCATTGAGGCATATTTCATATATACCGATGAGGATGGCTTGTTCAAGACTGCCGAGACCGAAGGAATGAAAAGGTTCTATTAAGAACAGAAACAAACATACAGAAAATGCAGGCACAGGCCTGCATTTTCTGTATATCGCAATACCGGAATCAGTTTGCAGTCGCTGATATTTGGTTAATAAGGTAAGAGAGATTAGAGGTAAACAGTTTTACCGATATCGCAAGCAGGATAATTCCAAAGAACTTGCGCGTGAAATATATACCACCTTTACCGAGTAATTTTTGCAGGAATGCCGTTGCACTGAGCATTATGAAAACAACAACTGCATTCAGCAACAGAGCCGAGAGAATATTTACCGAAGCATACTCCGCCTTCAGTGACAGCAATGTGGTAAAAGAACCGGCACCGGCCAGCAACGGGAAAACCAAAGGAACAATGGTCGCATCATTGGCGGCAATAGAAGAGTCCTTGAAAATTTCTATATCCAGTACCATCTCGATGGCCATAAGGAATATTATCACAGCACCGGCAACGGCAAACGAATTTATATCCACACCGAAAAGATTCAGTATCCAGTCACCTAAGAAGAAGAAAAGAAACATAAGGGCGAATGAATACAAGACTGCCTTTACCGGATTGATATTCTTACCCTTGTCACGGATTGAAAGTACAATAGGCATAATGCCGATAGGGTCAATGACGGCAAACAGCACAATGAATGCACTAAGAAACTCTACAGAACTGAAAGATGCCAGAAAATCCATACTTACTTTATTGAATGATACAATCACTAACAGAGATGCCCACATATACCCGGGATGACAAAACGGTTGCCGTCCCGACAAAATGTTTCTACAAGGAATCTCAATAACAGCACACATGCAGTGAATGCTGCATAATTCATGCAAAAATATAAATATTCCACAGAAAAGAAACAACAAACAGGAACTTTAATGAAACATATAGGCATTTTTCACCAAACTATGCATCATACAAACAAATTTTATCAAAATATCCTATGCCGATGCTGTTATTTGAAGATTATTTTGTATCTTTGCGCCCGAATTCTATCAACATAATGTCTAACTCATTAACATTTACAAAATTATGAGCGAAATTCTAACAGGTACACCCGATTTCAATTGGGATTCGTACGAAAAAGGTGAGAACGTTTCAGGCCTCTCACACGAGCAGCTTGAGCAGGCTTATGACGCCACTCTCAACAAGGTATCAAGCCGCGAAGTTGTAAACGGTACCGTTATCGGTATCAACAAGCGTGAAGTTATTGTAAGCATCGATTACAAGCAGGACGCTATCATCCCCATCAGCGAGTTCCGCTACAACCCCGACCTCAAGGTAGGCGACCAGGTAGAGGTTT
>JAFXHQ010000111.1 GCA_017536325.1 Bacteroidaceae bacterium | reverse complement strand
TGTAATGCGAGAGCAGAGAATGCTTGTATTCTATGCCGAGCTACGAGGAGGAAAAGCCACTTAGTGGGTTAATTTACTAAGCGTAAATGAGGATTTTGAAGCCAAACGTAACGTAGAAATTTGCTTTTTAGTCACCCTCATTTATGCCGGAAATGAATAAAAAGTAAGAAGCTGTTATTTTCAATTCCTTCCGAAAGGTATATTTATACCGAACGAAACGCTTGCATTCATATTGTCAAGAGGAATGAACTGTTTGCCCACATCACCCACGAAGCAATCTGTACCTACAAATAGGTTAAAACCGGTAAGATGCACATTGGCCATTGCACCAAAACCGAAGCCCATATTGGATGCCGTACCGCTCACTGCCATGTCGAGCCACTTCACAGGAGCCACATTAGCCATAAGCGAGAACTGATGCAAAGGATAAATCTTGTCAAACCTGCTTGTATAGAGAGCACCCACACTCAACTTCCTGTAGAAAGGCATTTCATACTCCACTCCCACATTGAGTGTAGCAGAAAGCATATTGCTGTGGCTACCCTCACCACGGTCTTCAAGAGAGAAGAACTCCTCCAGGTCATCCCTTAAATCCTCGAACTGGTCCTCGATATTTGCACCGGGAACGTCATCGTGCATGGCAATATTCTTGAATCCATCGAAGACGAAAGGGGCATCGTGGGAAATACCGGCCTTTGCCACATTATTCCAGTTCATGAATCCCAAATCGTTCACCGATGCCGAAACGACAAGACCTTCGGTGAGAACGTTGCTGAGGTCATATGTAACACCGAGATCTATTGCTGCACCAAAACCGTTAAGTCCTACAGAAATATCGTCATATCCATCGACGGCAGGCTTGCCGTTGACCATACGCTCTGCATTGTGTGTATATGCACCTCCCAAAGCAATATTGGCACTACCCTTCGCATTTATCACCCACTACTTGTTGTTCATGACAACATCCATCCTGTCGAACGCCACATCGGCATATCCAAGACCGAAGAGGAACTTCAGACGCGCACCGACTCTGAGGTCTTTTGTTATCTTGCGCGAATGCCCTAAGGCAATATCAACATAGTTACTTGTTGTCATATTCATGTCACTGATTGTATATTCCGTACCGCCCATATCCTTCATGAACTTGAACATATCATAAGGAAGATTCATGCCGGTACGTGAATGCACACCGATATCTATGGTGTTATAACCGCCGAACGCACCGAAGCCCGCCGACAATAATGTCACATCGATATCGGCAAACATCCTGTTCTTATCATCGAGACCTCCCAGAAAATCATCGGTATCGACAGAGGGATGCATGAAAGTCACCAAGTCGGAGCCGTTCGGTGCATCATATACAAAATCGGCAAGTCCCACATTTCCTGTTGTTGCTATATTCAAGTTACCGAGTACAGGCAGTGCTATGTAGTTCTGCTCTGCGCCAAAAGAAGGGTTCAGCCTATAACGGTACGGATTTCCCTTAAGAAAATAACCGGTCCGCAAAGTCTGCTGCGCCGATGCGCCAACGGAAAACACCGACAACAATAGTGCTATTCCAATATTCTTTATATAGTGTCTGTTTTTCATAATCAATAAATTAAGATTAGCAATTCCATCAGTTCAAATCTACCGCAATATTCTCGTTTATGGTAACCGAGATATCCTTCAACTGTATATATTCATTGGCATTGAACCTGCCGCTGCCTTTGCCTCCGACTCTTATATCAAGATTGGCAAGCCTGTCCAGTTCTCCGTTCAATGACGAGAGTTGCAAATCAACCACTGAAACCACCGGGTCGGTAACCCTGCCTCCGTCCATACCCTTTCCGGCAGTTATATTCCCCTTGACATCGACTTTAATTCCATGAAGGCGATTGCCGGCTTCATCGTAAGCTATTATAGAAGGTATTAGCTCTGCCGGTATTGTGTTTAATGCCACAAAGCTGACGGTGACAGATTCGATATCCTGCACGTAATCAGTTATATCGTCGGCATCATCTCCAAGAATATCCTCTACAGTCTCGGTATATACAAGATTGAATTCATCAAAGACAAGCGGTACGCTTACCTGATAGTTACCTGAAATATCATATGACCTGCCGAGTTCTACAGTCGTATATCCGCTCTCGTCCATTCTTGCATTTACATCGACCTCCACTCTATCAGGAATCCTCTTCACCAGATTATTGAGGCCGGGCACAATCAATGTTTTATAGCCGGGAAGCTGCGAATCATATCTGTTGATAAAGATTCTGTTTGTCACAGCACCCTCGAAGACCATATCGGTTTCTACCTCGGAGCCATCCAACATGTTTCCCGACTTGTCGTAGCCTACGAACTTTGCATTCGCAAGAAGCCTTGCATCCACAGGATTGTCGAATGTTACAAATATACGGGGATCGTTGAAATCGAGATATGCATCATTCAGGAAATCAAGGTCATCACCCAAATCAAGATCGACAGTCTCATGTATAGGTTCAATCTCCGGAGCAAAGACACCCTCTACGGTCTCTATGACCATACGGTCGATTTCAAAATTGACCTCAACATCTACCGATTGGATATGTGTAATGTTCTTGTAACCGAAGAAGACCGTATCGGAATCGACATATCCTATTGCACCCAACACATCATGTACTGCCACCTTTGAATCGTTTACCGGCAAATAGCCATCCTTGTAGCCCGTAAAGTCGAGTGCCTTGAGTCTGTATTCGCAGCTATACTCAAGCGATTGTGTAGAACTATTATATACAGCATCTCCATTAAGGAGCAGATGTCCTTGAGTTATACTCTCATCTTCAAACACTATGTATTCGGGGACATCAACAAGGAATCCTCCGTGGACATCCGAGGCCAAATGCAGCCTGTCAACAATCTCCAGCATATCATCCGACTGGTGATCCGCGCTGTATATCTTTACTTTGATACGCATTCTCGTATCATCCTTGAATGTAAGAGAACGCAGTTTCAGCATCTCCTCCGGAACAGACTGCTTAATATCGAATGTTGTAGTATAGTCAATCTGTTGATGTACCTTATATGGGTACTTCTGTTTCTGTATCTCCTGCTGTATCCATGATGGAAGGTTATCGTAATCGTCGGATATATCCACAAGTTCAAAATCATAATGTTTTTTCTCGCCCACAGGTTCTATTACAATATCCATATCACCTATCTCGAACGATTCTGGAGAGAAGTCACCTGCCTTGAATATCGAATACTCACCCTCGGCATCAATCTTGAGGATATCCGTTTCCGCACTGTCCAGAAGCTCCGTGAGCATAATTTTCTCTGTTGAACCTATAGGAATAGATAATCCTTCACCAACACCGACAGTCATGTCAACATCCTTGGAAAGATCGTATTTGTCATCAACACAACCTACAAGAACGAGAGAAGAGAGCAACGTTGCAGAAAAAAAGGATTTAAATGGAATCAAATGTTTTTTCATACGCCCATGTTTATATTTTAGATTTTTTTCAAATATAAACATTTTATAACAAGTAAAGAAAATTTATATTGTACAAATTATCCGGCTCCGCATTTTTTTTACGAATTGCACCTAAATTAAACAATGAGCAATACAAGCAGAGAAGCGATGATAATATATAATAAGACAAAAAGGTGAAAAAACATCTTTGCTTCACCTTTCATATTCCTGTTCCGACCTCAACACTCATGCCGGAAACGGAATTGTACCGTCTTTATATTTACAATTTAACAGGAAATAGAGTAAGTGATTACTTTATTTCTTCGTAATCGACGTACTCCCCTTCGTTCTTATCGAAGAGTTTTTTGCGCTCTGTTTTCTTTTCCCTCCTCACAGACTCAGAGGGACGTTCTTCAAAACCACCGGCATTCCATGTAGTCCTGTGATAGAATGTACGCTTGCGTTTAGGCACGACACCGAACCACGAAAGTACAGTCTGGACCAAAGAGAGCACTATTGCAGGTACAAGCAACAGCAGGAACAGACCGACAAACAATATTATCAGAATTATCGCCATATCAAAATCAATGAATAAAAAAGGATAATTGAACAACAACTATGTTGTCAATTGGTTTAGTCAAGGAATCAGCAACGACGCTTTCTCGAATTCCTTGCAAAAATAACGATTGAGAATATCAGATACCAGGTTATTATTGCCACGGGAGCAAGATAACCGAGAATTAGCA
Organism: Bacteroidaceae bacterium; assembly: GCA_017536325.1. Taxonomy (GTDB): domain Bacteria; phylum Bacteroidota; class Bacteroidia; order Bacteroidales; family Bacteroidaceae; genus HGM04593. The sequence continues at coordinate 8,321 of JAFXHQ010000111.1, read as the reverse complement.
TAGGCAACGAGCCCAACAGGAATATATACCTTATAGAATTGCATCTCCAGCTCAGGTTCTTGAACTTCAGCGAGAACATCGGAATCTCCGATACGAGGAAGTATGAGAACAAGCCTATCAGCATGACCAGGAAGAGCCATCCATAGTGCAGGTCATAAATCCACTGCATACCTCCGGTTATCAAAGACGACCAAAAGAGAGCATTTGCAGGAGTAGGCAAACCTATGAATGTATTTGTCTGACGTGTATCGACGTTGAACTTTGCCAAACGATATGCCGAGAAGACCGCAATAAGGAATGCCGTATAAGGCAAAATGTCGGCAAGCACTCCCATGCTCTCAGGATAATAAAGACAATCCCGCATATACACGAACACGATTGTCGCAGGTGCCAGACCAAAGGTAATATCATCAGCAAGCGAGTCTATCTGTACTCCCATAGGAGAAGAGACCTTGAGCAAGCGTGCAACCATCCCGTCGAAGAAATCAAAGATTGCTCCCAGCACAATGAATGCCATAGCAAGTTCGAATTCAAGATTGAAGGCCATCACACATGCAATACAACCCGAAAAAAGATTGCAACAGGTAATCGCATTAGGTATATGTTTCTTTATCGACATATCAGTTCTTGTTCAAATTTGCAATAACAGTTTCATTACCGACAGTCCTTTGGTTAAGCTCAACCTTTATGTCTGCATCGAGAGGCAGATAGAGGTCAACGCGTGAACCGAACTTTATAAAGCCGAGATGCTGGTCTATGAAGCACTCCTCACCGACAGCAGCATATGTAACGATACGGCGTGCCATAGCACCTGCAATCTGGCGCACAAGCACTTCGCGGCCGTCTTCCATTTCAATTACAACCAGCGAACGCTCGTTCTCGGTACTGGCCTTTGGCAACCATGCCTTATGGAATTTACCCTTCTGGTGCTCCACGCGTTTGATGACACCGTCAACCGGATACCAATTTGCATGCACATTCATAGGGCTCATGAATATCGACACCTGTATCCTCTCATCCTTAAAGTGGTCGGGCTCATACACCTTTTCTATAACAACCACCTTACCGTCGGCCGGTGCAACGACAACATCCTCCACATCACCCGGAAAGATCCTCTTAGGACTACGGAAGAAGTTTACCATCAAGGCATATAGCACAAAGAGCAGAATGCTCAGAATTGTATTGAGTACACGAAGTTGCGGCAAGAAGAACCACATTGAGAAAAGGACAACTGCAAATATTGCAAAAGAGCCAAACAGGATACCTCTGCCCTCACTATGGATTCTATAATCCTTCAATTTCCTTATTCTTTTGAACTTTTTCATAGATAGCCATCTACATATTATTTCACAAAATTACGAAGAATTTATTAAACGGCAAACAAAAAAGGACAAAAACAGCCTCACATATGAAATATGCACGACATTACCGCAACCATCCACAATATTACAGAGGCTTCAGTCCCCCGTATCTCATGTTGATAACTTTTTATAGCAAAAAGAATAGCATGTATCAACAAAAAACATTATCTTTATCATCCGAAACCGGTGTCGGCACATGACATGTACAGAAGCCACAAATAAACGACTGTTCACAACAAACAAAGAATTAAGGAATGCAGGATTTCGTTCACCTACACGTTCACTCACAATACTCGATACTCGACGGACAAGCTGCCATAAAGAAGCTTGTCGATAAGGCCATTGCCGACGGGATGAAAGGCATTGCCCTTACCGACCACGGCAACATGATGGGCGTTAAGGAGTTCTTCAACTACGTGAACAAGCTCAATGCGAAGAAGAGCGACGAGGAGAAATTCAAGCCAATCATAGGATGCGAAGTATATATCGCCCCCCGCAGATTGCAGGACAAGGAGACCAAGGATGACCGCGGATACCACCTCATACTGCTTGCCAAGAACAAGAAGGGTTACCACAACCTTGTAAAGATCGTATCAAAAGCATGGAGCGAGGGCTACTACTACAATCCCCGTACCGACAAGACAGAACTGGAAAGATACCACGAAGGAATAATTTGCTGTTCGGCATGCCTTGGCGGCGAAGTGCCGCAACTGATAAAGAACAGGCAACTCGACAAGGCCGAAGAGACAGTCCTTTGGTTCAAGAACCTCTTCGGTGACGACTACTACCTCGAGCTGCAGCTCCACAAAGCCACCGTAGAGCGCGCTAACCACGAGGTATATCCACTGCAGGTCGAAGTCAACAGCCACATAACAGAGCTTAGCAAGAAATGCGGAGTAAAGCTCATCTGCTCCAACGACGTACATTTCGTCGATGAGGAGAATGCCGAAGCACACGACCGCCTTATATGCCTCAGCACAGGCCGTGACCTCGACGACCCCACACGTATGCTATATTCCAAGCAGGAGTGGATGAAAACCAAAGCCGAGATGTGGGAGATGTTCAGCGATATCCCCGAAGCCATGGCAAATACCGTGGAAATATGCGACAAGGTTGAGTTTTACACCATCGACAACGCCCCTATCATGCCAAACTTCGCCATACCGGAGGAGTTCGGCACCGAAGAGCAATACCGCCAGACCATAACACACGAAGACCTTTTCAACGAATTCACACGCGACGAGAAGGGCAATGTAGTGCTCTCGCAGGAAGAGGCAGAGAAAAAGATAAAGAAGCTTGGCGGCTACGACAAGCTTTACCGCATAAAGCTCGAGGGCGACTACCTTAGAAAAATAACATACGACGGAGCGAGGAAATGTTACCCCGAGCCATTCTCGCAAGAACTGATAGACCGCATCGACTTCGAGCTGCACATAATGAAGACCATGGGTTTCCCCGGTTACTTCCTTATCGTGCAGGATTTCATCCGCGCAGCGCGCGAGGAGTTGGGTGTATCCGTAGGTCCGGGACGTGGTTCCGCTGCCGGAAGCGTTGTTGCATATGCCCTTGGAATCACACGTGTCGATCCAATAAAATACGACCTTCTGTTCGAGCGTTTCCTTAACCCCGACCGCATCTCCCTGCCCGATATCGATGTCGATTTCGACGACGACGGACGTGGCAGAGTACTCAACTGGGTAACCGAGAAATATGGTCAAGAGAAGGTAGCACACATCATCACATATGGCACAATGGCCACCAAACTGGCCATAAAGGATGTCGCACGCGTGCAGAAACTGCCGCTCGACATATCCAACAAGCTATGCAAGGCCATTCCCGACCGCCTGCCCGACGGTCTCAAGATGAACCTTCCCAATGCCATATCGGCAGTACCCGAACTACGCGAGGCAGAGGCATCGCCCGACCAGACTCTGCGCGACACCATCAAATACGCAAAGATGCTCGAGGGCAATGTACGCAACACCGGTGTGCACGCTTGCGGAACAATCATATGCCGCGACGACATTACCGACCACGTACCCATAAGTATCGCCGAGGACAAGGAGACCGGCGAGAAGATGCTTGTTACCCAATATGAAGGAAGCGTCATCGAAGAGACCGGACTCATAAAGATGGATTTCCTTGGCCTCAAGACCCTCTCTGTCATAAAAGAGGCATTGGAAAATATACGCCAGAGCCTAAAGATTGACGTTGACATAGACTCCATACCTATCGACGACCCCAAGACCTACGAGCTCTATTGCAACGGCAACACAATCGGCACATTCCAGTTCGAGTCACCGGGAATGCAGAAGTACCTGCGCGAGCTGCAGCCAAGCACATTCGAGGACCTCATAGCCATGAATGCCCTCTACCGCCCGGGTCCGATGGACTATATCCCCGACTTCATCCAGCGCAAGCATAACCCGGCACTGGTACAGTACGACATTCCTTGTATGGAAAAGTACCTGAAAGACACCTACGGAATCACAGTATATCAGGAGCAGGTGATGCTTCTTTCACGACTGCTTGCCGACTTCACACGCGGTGAGAGTGACACGCTCCGCAAGGCCATGGGAAAGAAGCTCAAGGCAAAACTGGACGAGCTAAAGCCAAAATTCATCAATGGCGGCAAGAAGAACGGACACGACGAAAAGATTCTGGAAAAGATTTGGGCCGACTGGGAGAAGTTCGCATCATATGCCTTCAACAAGTCGCATGCCACATGCTATTCATGGGTAGCATACCAGACAGCATACCTCAAGGCCAACTACCCTCCGCAGTATATGGCCGGTGCCATGAGCCGCAACCTCGACAAGATTACCGAAATCACCAAGCTCATGCAGGAGTGCAAGAGCATGGGCATAAACGTACTCGGCCCCGATGTAAACGAATCGCGCCGTAAGTTCAGCGTAAACAAGGCCGGCGACGTACGCTTCGGTCTCTGCGCAGTGAAGGGAGTAGGAGAAAATGCAGTACAGTGCATAATAGACGAGCGCGAAGCCAACGGACCGTTCACCAGCATCTTCGACTTCGTAGAACGCGTAAACCTCACAGCCTGCAACCGCAAGAACCTCGAATGCCTGGCATTCGCAGGAGCATTCGACGAGTTGGGCGGCGGCATAACACGCGAACAGTACGCAGGAGTCAACAGCAAGGGAGAACAATTCCTCGAAGCACTCATCCGATACGGTAACCTCTACCAGACCGACAAGGCAAATGCCAGCGCATCGCTTTTCGGCGACACAGAGATGGCAGAGATACCCAAACCGGAGATTCCCGAAGGTTGCAGATGGAGTACACTCGAGAAACTCAACCGCGAACGCGACCTTGTAGGAATATACCTTTCGGCACACCCGCTCGACGACTACGCCCTCATACTCAACGAATTCTGCAACACAAAGGCCGCCGAAATAGAGAATATGCAAGCCCTTGTAGGGCGCAAGATCACCTTGGGAGGTGTTGTAAGCGACCCGCCACGAACAGGATTCACGAAGAAAGGCAGCCCCTACGGCGTTGCCAAGATTGAAGACTTCTCGGGCACGGCAGAGCTATTCTTCATAGGCGACGAATGGATGAAGAAACAGAACTACTTCATACCCGGCAACTTCCTTTATATAAAAGGTAGCTGCCAGCCACGCAAGTGGGACCCCACCAAATACGACTTTGTTGTTGACAGCATAGAGCTCATGCCAGAGATAAAGGACGATATGGTAAAGAGCCTCACCCTCACATTCGACATAATGTCATTGACCGATGAACTCTACAGCACCATTGTCGATTATGCCGAGAGCCACCCCGGAAAGAGCAAACTGCTGTTCAAGATAAAGGACTACGAACAGGAGTTCACACTGGAACTGGCATCGAAGAGTCACGAAATTGAAGTAGAACAACAGTTCATCGATTACATAAAAAGTTTAGAGAACATAGAATATAAATTCAATTAACTTTAAAAATTAATATTATGGCAGTAAACGTAACAAACGAGAACGCAAAGGAATTCATGGCAACCGAGTTGCCTATAGTATTGGACTTCAGTGCAGCATGGTGCGGTCCATGCAAACAGCTTGCCCCCATCATCGACGAACTCTCAAAGGAGTATGAAGGCCGCATAGCAGTAGGCAAGTGCGACATCGAGGAGGCCGATGAACTCACAATGGAATACGGCATCCGTAACGTCCCCACCGTTATTTTCATCAAGAACGGCCAGATTGTTGACAAGTTCGTAGGCTCAAAGTCAAAAGGCGACGTACAGGCCAAGTTTGAGGCACTTCTCTAATACCCACACAACGCGTTTATGAATAACGACGAGTTCGCAAAGGAAGACCTCGATGACGAGAAAACCATTGCATACATCAAAGAGAGATTGCCACAGGAGCTGAAGGAGAAATACAGCGACGACGAGTTCTATTTCTTCCTTGATACCATCTACGACTACTACGACAAGAGCGGCATACTCGACAGCGACAGCGAGTACGTAGATATAGACATTGACGAGATTGCCAGGTTCATTGCCAAAGAAGCAAAGAAATGCAATATCGGCGATTTCGACCCCGAAGAACTCTACTTTGTAGTTGAAGGCGAGTTAGCATATAACGGTATTCTCGATTGAGAATACCGTTATATGCTAACGAGACTAGAGCTGATTGCAGAGCCATTTGTATTTACTCCGCATTTTGCTGTACAATATCTTCACACATCAAACCGAACTGCTCAATACATTCACCATGCTCATTGCTGCATGAGAACCGATGAGTTATTTCCCAACCTATATATTGATTACCTTTTTTCTCTGCTTCATTAACTGCATTATAAAAATTTCCCATAGCAAGAAACAAGGACAAATCGTCGTTTGACTCATTGTATTCATACAAAGCATTTCTTACGTCCTCATCAATATATATGGAATTAAAGGCACTGTCCATGTGCGTTTCAAGTGCAACGTAATCCTTGTATCCAAAATTTGATTCCAATATATCCTCAACAAAATAATCACAATACGTATACATTATATCAGAGTTATCATCATTTGTATTGCTTGGGACACAAAACGACAACAAAAAAAGTAGGAGGTAATACACAGCGACCCATTTAAGAAGAACAACATTGATTTTGTTGGTCAAGTACCTACTGCCAACCCTATTAAACGCCATTGTTATACGGGGAGCAAGCCACATCCATGATAAAAACAGCAGAAGAGACACAAGCAAAAAAATGTATTCTGCCGACAGCAAGGCATAAGGCACCATAAGAATGAAAACAAACAAAAAACAGGTTACCATTATTGATATCCACAATTTAGGCCAGCGGTTAAAGGCAAAATACCATATGCTTAAGCAGAAGCTTAGATAATGCACCCATTTATTGGATATCTTCATTGATTTGAATGGTGCTTTTAGTATTGTTCCTATTTTGTTTCTATTCTTGATTTCTGTTTCAAGTTCCTTATGCAGTTTTATATAACCGCTTATCAAAGACTTTATATCATGCTTGTTCTTTAGAACAGTAATGCACCAACTGCCATTGCAATAATACAAAGCTATAAATGATTTTCCATTTATTATTGTAACATCTGGAACATCAATACCTTTATCTGATATGTATTTTTTCAACAAATTAAAGTGCATACTGTCATCGACTATAAATATTGTTTTTTCAAAATGCTTGTTTATGCATTGGCCTATTTCCCAGCGGCATCCCTCAGTATCCATAACACGAAGCAGAATCAACTTACTTCTTACGGACAAAGTATTAACAGCATCCTGCCATTCGTCGTCACTGGCATATATTCCAGATGTACTCAATGTTGTTGGTATAGCAGAATTAGGGTCACCGATACAATAGCATTGGGCAATGCGTTTGTTGAATTCTCCACATAAGACCTTTTCAAGCGACCCATTCATCCAATTCCAATTATATTGAGCGTCTGATACAAAAGGACGCAGATAAAAACAAAAGTCATCGATTTTGTCAACCACATCTGTTGTATAATACGGTTCAAAGAAAATCTTAAAATTATACATGAAAAGGCCAGGAACTAATATCCACATCAACTCATTGCCGTCAAGATACCCGACTAATTCCAGAAGAGTCATTACAGAAACTATAAAAAGCAGCATTCCAAAAGCAGAAACATTCCTGTATTTTCTCCTTAAAGGCAATAATGCTGCATCAATATACTTTTTGCCATATTTCTTATTCCAAATAAGATATGGGGCAATTATCATGGCTAATCCAATGATAGCAAGAACTATCAATACCGATATCTGAATAGGGAATTCGTCCATTATATTAATTTTATGTTTGATTAATATACTTCTTTTCACAGATGGATTCAGTCAATGCCACTAAAGAGGGGGTGACCCAAAATTCCACTTATAAGACAAGCAATCCCTGATAGAGTTTATTCTAACATGGATTGCTTTCTTTATAAAATGACTTTTAAGTCACCCTCGTCAATTACAGCAACCTTGCAAAAAGCTCGATTGCCTGATACTCGGGAAGGCCAATCTTGTTGAAAAGCGCAGCTGTACCCTGAGTACGTTCCTCGGCACGCTGCCAGAACTCGCGTGCGTCCTCACCAGGGAAGGGAACGATATCCTTCTGTGACAGGTGACGGAAGATTGCATGACGCTTGCGGATAAGTTCCTCGGGGCTGAGAGGCACCGCCATGTCGGCAACAGCCAAATCCCACTCCTGCCATGCTCCGCGATAGAGCCATATATGGCACTCTTTAGCCCAAGGCTCGTCCTTAACCTCCTCAAATGCACGCAACACGGCCTCGATACATACACGGTGTGTGCCGTGAGGGTCGGTAAGGTCTCCCGCTGCATAAATCTGGTGCGGCTTCACCTCACGCATCAACTTCTTTACTATTTCAATATCGTCGTCGCTCAACTGGCCTTTTTTTATGCCGCCTGTCTCATAGAACGGCAAGTTGAGGAAGTGTACGTTCGTACG